>JAJFTY010000185.1 GCA_021372695.1 Deltaproteobacteria bacterium | reverse complement strand
CACAGGAAATCCGCTCCAACCAGGGGCTGGCCTATAACGTTGCCAGCGATTTTGACGTGGGACGCCGTTTCGTGGGCACCTTCACGGTCCAAACCGAGACAAAGTCCGAATCGACCGCCCATGTGATCTCGACGATCCTGAAGATCCTCACCGACATGACCCGGGCGCCCGTGACCGATCAGGAGCTCTCTCTGGCGAAAGAGTCCATGATCAATTCCTTCATTTTCGGTTTTGCCAGGCCCGATGCCGTGGTGAATCAGCAGGCCAGGCTGGAGTTTTTCGGCTATCCCCCGGGCTACCTGGAGAACTACCGGGACAATATCGCAAGGGTGACCGCGCAGGACGTGCTGCGCGTGGCACGGAAGTACCTGGAACCCGATGCGCTGACCATCATGGTTGTGGGCGATGAGAAGAGATTCGACCAGCCGCTTGGCGTGTTCGGACCGGTGAAGGAGATCAAGCTCGAGGTCGAGTGACGAAAGGGTCAGCCACCCCCTGGAGGAAGGAACTGTGATCGAACGATGGATCCCATGGAAATTTCTCGTGAAGCGCATCATGCGCTCCTACGGATTTCCCGATCCTTTCCTCTTTCTGGCCAAACTTTACCGCTTCTCGGAGCCTTCGGAAGTACAGACGCCTTTCGAGCTGCTGCGGGCCGGCACCCTCTTCCACGCCCGGGGGCTCATCAATACCAAAGCCATACAGAACAATCTGGACTGGGTATGGCCGTTCTGGGTGGAAAAACAGTTCAATCCTGCGGACCCCTCCTTCCTGCCGAGAGCCTACTCCCTGACCCATATCAACCTGACGCACCGGAACTGGACCGCCGTGGGGCAGCCCGATCTGCCCCTCTACCCCCTCGTCGCTCCCCGGGGGCTCGTCACCCCGCTCTATGATGGATGGTCCATCGATTTCTGGATCTACCGGAAACCGGAGGAGTGGCTCATTCCGTCCCGGTGCCCCCAGGTGGATCAGCTCCTTGAATTCGACCCCGAGCTGGCGGTCCGCACCCGGAGCCAGAGCTTGGGGATGGAATTGATTTCCCGCGTCTGGCTGGAGAATCACGCCTCGTCGCCCCATCTGATGATCCGGGTGCGAGCCCGTTCGGAACAGCCTGCCTATCTGGCCGTTTGTCTGCGGCCTTACAATCCCGAGGGCGTTCAATTCATCGCCTCGATTGCCTATGACGCAAAGAGCAGCACCTGGCTCGTCAATAGAAAGACCTCGGTGCAAATGAGCGACGCACCGGAGAAAATCCTTTTTTCCAATTATGAACACGGCGATGTCATCCACCGATTCACGGAGGATCGCCCGGAAACCGGGATCGAATGCAATGTCGGAATGGCGACGTCATCCGCGCTGTTCCGCCTGAAAGAGAATCTCCCCCGGGAAATCCAATTGCGCATCCCGCTGGACGGGGAACTCAAAGGGCACTCCCTGCCGGCGAGCAGGACTCGTTCGACCTGGCAGACCGTCCTCAAGGAATCGGCACGCCTTCAACTTCCCGATGCCCGGACCGTCTTCCTGTACGAGGCGGCGGCAAGAACGCTTGTCCTCCTGTCGGCGGGCGACGTCGTCCCCGGCCCATACACCTACCGCCGCTTCTGGTTCAGGGATGCCTGCCTGATGATCAACGCCCTGCTCTCACTGGGGCTGAAAGAGCGGGTATTCCGGCTGCTCGATTCCTTCCTGCCGCGTCAGGAGAGATCGGGATATTTCAAATCCCAGGAAGGCGAATGGGATTCGAACGGACAGGTGCTCTGGATCTTCGACCGTTACCGGCAGCTCACCGGAGAAGACCTGCCCAGGAGATGGGTGGCCGCAGTCCTCCGGGGGGCGCGATGGATCGTGCGCAAGCGGACGCCGAAAGGAGAAGAGCACGGGGGGCTTCTGCCTCCGGGTTTCAGCGCGGAACATCTCGGGCCGAACGACTTCTATTACTGGGATGACTTCTGGGGCCTGGCCGGCCTCAAGGCCGCGGCCCGAATCGCCGCGCACGCGCGGCTGCCGGATCAGGAGCAGGCGTTCCTGCGGGAGGCTGCGGATTTCGAGAGGGCGATATTCGATTCCATCGATCAGATACCGGAGCAGAGGAGACAGGGCGCCATCCCCGCTTCTCCCCACCGCCGGATGGATTCGGGCGCAGTCGGTTCCCTCGCCGCGGACTATCCGCTTCAGCTCACCCCGGCCGGCAACGCCGCTGTGGCGAAGACGGTCGATTTCCTGATGAACCGCTGCTTTTATGGGGGTGGATTCTTTCAGGATATGATCCATTCCGGCATCAACGCCTACCTGACCCTCAGCATCGCCCAGACCCTGCTCAGGAATGAGGACCCACGGTACCGTGATCTGGTGGGGACGGTGGCGGACCTGGCATCGCCCACGGGACAGTGGCCGGAGGCGATCCACCCCAAGACGGGAGGCGGCTGCATGGGAGACGGGCAGCACGGATGGGCCGCCGCGGAATGGGTCCAGATCGTGAGAAACGGCTTTGTCCGGGAAGAGGGAGACGCGCTCGTCGTGGGATCGGGCCTGTTCCCCCGCTGGATGGATTTTTCCGCCGAATTGACCTTCGGGCCGACACCCACCCCGTTCGGCGACGTGGCGATCCGGATATCGGCCAAAGATGGCCGCCGATCCATCAAGGTCGATGCAGCTTGGCGCGGGGAGGCTCCGGCGGTGGCGATTCGCGTTCCCGGTTTTCGCCCGATGCGCATGGAAAGCTTTGCCGAACCTCTCGAGTTGGAGGCCCTGCCCTGCCCGTGAGGTTCGTCGCGAAGCGTCGAAGAGTGAGAGGCCTGAGCCATGAAGATCTGCATGTTCACCAACACCTATCTTCCCCACATCGGCGGCGTCGCCCGGTCTGTCGATTTCTTCGCCCAGGACCTTCGGACCCTGGGGCATCAGGTCCTCATCGTAGCACCGGTCTATTCCGAAGAACCTAAAAACGATCGCGGAGAAGAACTGCTCCGGGTGCCGGCCATACAAAATTTCAACGGCAGCGACTTTTCCGTCAGCATCGCCGTCCCGTCCAACATTTCCACCCGGATCACCGACTTCCAGCCGGAGTTGATACACAGCCATCATCCCTACCTGCTGGGAGACACTGCACTTCGCAGTGCAAGACGCCTCAATTGCCCGCTGGTCTTTACCCATCACACCCTCTATGAGGAGTATACTCACTACGTTCCTCTGGACTCGGAAGGATTGAAGCGTTTCGTCATCCACCTTTCCAGCCGGTACGCGAACCTCTGCAACGGTGTCGTCGCGCCGAGCCGCAGCATCGCAGATCTCATCCGTTCGCGAGGCGTCACGGTCCCCGTCCGGGAAATACCCACCGGTGTGGATCTGGTGGGATTCCGGAACGGTGACGGAATCCGCTTTCGCCGGTCATACGGCATGCCCGAGAAGGAGCCGGTCATCGGCCACGTGGGAAGGCTGGCTCCCGAGAAGAACCTTGAATACCTCGCGGAAGCCGTGGCCGACTGCCTGCGCGTCATGAAAGGCGTCTTTCTGGTCGCGGGGAAAGGCCCCAGCGGGGAAAAGATACGGCGGATATTCGCGGCCCGGAATCTGGAAAACCGCCTTTTTCTCGTCGGAGAGCAGTCGGGGCAGCGTCTGGTCGATGCATACCATACCATGGATATCTTTGTATTTTCATCGAAGAGTGAGACACAGGGCATGGTCCTGGTCGAGGCCATGGCTGCGGGGATACCGGTCATCGCCCTGGATGCGCCGGGCGCCCGCGAGGTCGTGAGGGACGGCTTCAACGGCCGGCTTCTTGAGGATAATGCCCGCCCCGACGTCTTTGCAGCGGCGATCGGGAATTTCTTCCACCACACCGGAGATAAGCTGCGCTGGAAAAATGAGGCCTTGAAGACGGCCGGCCGCTTTTCCCGGGAGCGGTGCGCCCGCGATCTGGCGGAATTCTACGGACAGCTCGTTGAAGAGTGCCCTGCATGCATACAGGGATCGAATGAAATTCAGTCCTTGGAAAAACTGCAGCGGAACATGAAAGCCGAATGGGACCTGATTGCGGAAAAGGCGGGTGCGCTGGCCGACACACTCGGCGAAAATGCGTAGGATCGGCAGGTGAGTTCGCTCAGAAACCGCGATACCGATGGGTAGCGCCTGACGCCCAATCTCCTACCAGCCGTTTCTGATTGACGGAAGAAGACCTCTTTCCTTAGACTTTGCTTGTTTTTCGAAAGGATGTTCCCGTAAGCCATGACTTAATGCTGCGCCCTGAACCGGCGCAAAGCGGCTTGGCAGGCGAGGTCGAGGATGATCAGAAGAATCGTTCCCGTCGTGTGCTTGATGATATCGGTATCGGCCTGTGCTCCCGTCATTTCGCAGAAGACCATGAGCACCGTGGATAAGAGCATCTCCTTTCGGGCGCTCCAGCAGAATCCCGACTCTTTCAGAGGCAGGGTAGCATTGCTCGGTGGGGAGATCATTGAAACGGTTGTGAAGGCGGACGAGTCGTGGAT
The DNA here is from genome assembly GCA_021372695.1 of Deltaproteobacteria bacterium. The sequence continues at coordinate 58,150 of JAJFTY010000185.1, read as the reverse complement.
CGAGGTTCTGGAAAAGCCCCTCGACTATCAGCAGAGGCCCTCGGATGCCGATCAATCATCGGGCCGCTTCCTCCTCCGCTTCCAGGGTTTTCTCGACCCTGCCGTCTATGCGGCCGGCAGAAAATTGACCGTGGCAGGCGTGGTGGACGGCGAGACCGTTCGCCCGCTCAAGGAGACGAATTACGCCTATCCGGTGCTGACGGCGGCAGAACTCTATCTCTGGAAGCCTGAGGACGCTTACAGCGCGACCCGGTTCGGCATCGGTATCGGTGTCGGCGGAGGGGGTCGTCACAGCGGCGGCGGTGTGGGCGTGGGGGTGGGGTTTTAAATGAGGCCTAAACTGCTGATCCCGATCCTGTTCATCTTGACCGTCTCCTGTGCGCCCTTTTCGCAACAAGTCATGCAGGAGGTCAAAAGGGAAGTACCTTTCACCGATCTCCTCAAGGACCCTGATGCCCTCAAGGGTGAAACCATCCTCCTGGGCGGCGTCATCATCGAGACCATCCCGAGGTCCGAGGATACTCTGATCGTTGTCAGGCAAACGGAGCTCGATTTCCGGAAGGAACCCGAGAATCCGGACAGGTCGGCAGGCCGCTTCATCGTACGCCACCCCGGTTTTCTCGACCCGGCCATTTACGCCAGGAACCGCGAGATAACCGTTGTGGGAACGATTGCAGGAAAAGAAGAGAGACCCATTGGCGAACGGCGCTATGCCTATCCGGTGATCGACGCCCGTGATCTCCGCCTCTGGGAGAAAAGGTATGACGTGCCTTACTATTATGATCCCTGGTATGGTCCCTGGTACAGGGATCCTTTTTATAATCCCTGGAGCCCCTACCCGTGGCGGCGTCCTTTCGGATGGTGAGCGGGATCCGCCCGCCCCAAATCCAGTTCTCTGACGGGCCTACATCGAAGCCCCGCCGGGTTCATCGCCCCTCACAATCATGATGCACAAAAGAGACGATTCTGCTATCCTTTCGCCCCTGAAGACGGAGTAATGGGTAATGGATTCCGATCCACATCACATAAAGGAGACGGCAAATGGCTAGAGCACTGGAAGGCGTCAAGGTATTGGATTTTACGCAGTATTTATCAGGTCCCCATTGTACGATGCTGCTGAGCGAGCTTGGGGCGGAGGTCATCAAGGTGGAGATGCCGGGCAAGGGCGAGCCGGAAAGGTTCGCCTCTCCGTTCACCGAAAAACGTGAGTCGTTTCAATTCCTCGACCGGAACCGGGGGAAGAAGAGCGTCACCCTGAACCTCAAAAACCCGAAGGGGCTGGAGATTGCCAAGAAGCTGGCGGCGAAGGCGGACATCCTCGTGGAAAACTTCGCCACCGGAAATATGGAGAAACTGGGCCTTGGTTACGCCGAACTGAGCAAGATCAATCCGCGGCTCATCTTCGCCTCCATCTCCGGCTTCGGACATACCGGCCCCCGGCGCAATGACATCTCCTATGACGTGGTCAGCCAGGCGATGGGCGGGCTGATGAGCGTGACCGGCTACCCCGATGGCGGGCCACTGAGGACGGGAATCTCCATCGGAGACTATCTGTCGGGGTTCAATGCCGTGATCGCCATCCTGGCGGCCCTGCACTACAGGACCGTATCGGGCGAGGGGCAGTCGATCGACATCTCCATGCAGGACTCCGTGTGGGGGCTGGTTTTCCCGGACCGGGCCGACTATTTTGTCACGGGTAAAGTCCCCCAGAGATTCGGCAACCAGTTCGCCAGTTCCGTCCCGTTCGGCAGCTACGACGCCAAGGACGGCGCCGTGATCATCTGCACCATTGCGGATGCCCAATGGCAAAAGCTCCTTCAGGCCATCGGCAGGGAGGACTTGAGCGGCGACGAGCGCTTCGCCACCCGCGATAACCGGGTGAAAAACCGGGATGCCGTCAACGCCGTGGTCGACGGATTCTGCCGGGAAAGAACGGTCGAGGAGATCCTGACGGCACTCAAGAAGAACCAGGTGGCCTGCTCGCCTCTGCCCACCTTCGACCAGGTGGCCAATGACCCCCATCTGGCGAGCAGGGAGATGTTCGTCGAGGTGGAGCAGCCCGTTTCCGGAAAGGTCAAGCTCCTCGGTTCGGTGTACAAGATGTCCAAGACACCGGGAAACAGGTGCATGCCCGCTCCCGCGGTCGGCGAGCACAATGAGGAAATCTACTCGCGGCTCCTGGGAATCTGTCCGCAGGAGTTGAAGAGACTCAAGGAAGAGCGAGTCATTTGAAATGATCGAATGAATGGCAGAAGCCGCCAGCTTTTGGCGTGGTCCTTTTCCCAGAGTCTGGCGGCTTCTGCCCTGTTCAACGAGAAAGGGAAAAGAAAAAAGGGGCTGGCTTTCGCTAACCCCTTGATTTTTGGAGCCGATGAGCAGGATCGAACTGCTGACCTGCTGATTACGAATCAGCTGCTCTACCGTCTGAGCTACATCGGCATTCCGTTCAATTCAGGCACATTCCGAACGAGTCGGTATCTATCGTAAGCCATATCCATTGTCAAGGTTTTCATTCACGCACGAGGCGGAAAAAGCGGAGAGTCCGCCTTGACTTTCGAGGCTGCTCTGATATGATTCCCGCGATTTAACGATCTTGCCGGAATTTTCTCGCGAAATCCGCCCCCTGCCGCGAGTCCGGCGAAACCGGGAGAAATGGCACGATCGCCGGCGGTCGATGGTGCGGAGGAGACAAGGCCTTGAAGGAGCGATGGAAGAAGATCCTGTCCGTATCACCCCTGAAGATCGCCGGTCTTCTCATCCTGATCGCCCTCCTCCTCTTCTTCTTCGACGCCCCTTTCATCCGCTTCATGGAACTCAAGGCGCTCGACCTCAGGATGGTGTCGCGCGGGGTGATGCCTGCGGGCGGAGAGACGGTCATCGCCACGATCGACGAGAAGAGCCTGAGCGAACTCGGGCGCTGGCCCTGGCCCAGGACCACGCTCGCGAAGCTGATCGATGTCCTGACCGAATGCGGCGCAAAGGCCATCGGATTCGACATCGTCTTCACCGAGCCCGATGACAACTCAAGCCTGAAGACGGTCGCGGAGCTTTCCCGCGAGGTCAGGGATGTCGGGATCCGGGACGACCGCCTTTCGGGTCTCTTGGAAAAGAGGCAAAAGGCGGCCGATACCGATGCCGCCCTCGCCCGCTCCATCGAGAATGCCAAGAACGTCACCCTCGGTTACTTCTTTCACATCACCGCAAAGGAGGTCGGCCATCTGACGGAGCGGGAGATCGCAGCCGGAGAAGATCAGGTTGCCAACGGCCGTTTCCAGATGGTCCGGGCAAAGGAAGGGGCAGACCACTCCCTTCTGATACGGGCCTATGCGGCGCAGCCGAACCTGCCCCTTCTCTCCGCGGCCGGAGAAAACAGCGGCTACTTCAACACCTTCCCGGACAGCGACGGGGTGATCCGGTGGTCGCCGCTCGTGATCAAGTTTCGCGACAACTACTACGCATCCCTCGCGCTTTCGCTCCTCGTTCAGTATCTGGACTGGCCCATGCTTTCCCTTGGCCTCGCTGATTATGGCGTCGAAAGCATCGGACTGAAAAAGTTGATCATCCCGACCGACGAGAGCGGCAGGCTGCTTCTGAACTACCTCGGGCCGGCAAAAACTTTCACCCACTATTCGATCTCCGATATCCTCAACCGGCGCATCCCGGGCGACCGGTTCAAGGATAAGATCGTCCTCGTCGGCGCCACGGCGACGGGGATCTACGACCTCCGGGTGACGCCTTTCGCGTCGGTCTATCCGGGCGTCGAAATACACGCGACCGTGATCGACAACATTCTCCATCAGAGCTTCCTGATCCATTCCGGCTGGACCAAATTCCTCGACATCTGCACGATCGTCCTTGTCGGCCTGATTATGGGGTTGGCCATCCCCCGGGTCAAGGCCATGGCCGGAATCGTTTTGAGTGTTTCGCTGATCGCCGCGTTCATCGCCGCAAACACGGCGATCTTCATCCGGTACGCCATCTGGATGAACATGATCTACCCGGTCCTCACGATGCTCGCAATCTACCTAGGCATCACGGTCTACCGCTACGTGACCGAAGAGCGGGAGAAGAAGAAGATCCGCGGCGCCTTCCAGTATTACCTGACGGCCTCGGTCGTCAACGAGATCCTGAAGGACCCCTCCAAACTCAAGCTCGGCGGCGACAAGAAACATCTTTCGGTCATGTTCTCCGATATCCGCGGCTTCACGTCGATCTCCGAAAAGCTGTCGCCCGAGGAACTGGTCAAGCTCCTCAACGAATACCTGACGGCCATGACGGACATCGTCTTCAAGTACGACGGACTTCTGGACAAGTACATCGGCGACGCGATCATGGCGGTCTTCGGTGCGCCGCTGGACCAGCCCGACCATGCGTCCCGGGCCTGCCGGACGGCGCTCGAGATGATGGCGAAGCTCAAGGGGCTCCGGGAGAAGTGGGCCGCGGAGGGGCGGCCCGACGTGAACATCGGCGTCGGCATCAACAGCGGCGACATGGTCGTCGGGAACATGGGCTCGGAGATGCGCTTCGACTATACGGTCATGGGGGACAGCGTGAACCTCGCCTCCCGGCTGGAGGGGATCAACAAGGAGTACGGGACGAACATCGTGCTCAGTGAATTCACCCATGAGATCGTCAAGGACGAGTTCGTCTGCCGGCAGCTCGACGCGGTCCGGGTCAAGGGGAAGAAGCTGCCGGTCCGGATCTTCGAACTGCTCGGCGACAGGAAGGAAGCAGAGCGGTTTGCCGGGTTCGTCAACCCTTTCGAAAAAGGGCTGGCACACTATCGCGAAGGCCGCTGGGACGAGGCGATCGCCGCCTTCCGGCGCGTCTGCGAGATCAAGCCGGACGACCCCCCGGCGCGGCTCTACATCGATCGCTGCGAAGCCTTGAAGGAGAACCCTCCCGAAGGCGAGTGGGATGGCGTCTTCACGATGACGAAAAAATAGGGTATATGCGCCGGGAAAAGCGCGGAGAGATAGGGTGCAGATTTGGATCAGGTGATCGGTTTGAAAAAAGACGACAAATACCGCAGTTGGGTGGAGGTCGACCTCGGCCACTTCGCTGCAAACTGGTCTGAGATGAAGCGGCTGGCCGGGCCGGGCGTGAAGATCATGCAGGTGGTCAAGGCCGACGCCTACGGCCACGGGGCGATCGAGATCTCCAACGCCGCCCTCCGGAACGGCGCCGCCTTTCTCGGCGTGGCGAACGCCGATGAAGGGGTCCAGCTGCGAGTGAGCGGAATTTCAGCCCCGATTCTGATCCTCTCCCCCGCCACCGGCTCCGAGATCGATCAGATCATCAAATACGGCCTGACCCCCTCGGTCTCCGACCTCGGCTTTGCCCGGGAGCTCCAGGCAAAGGCGCACAGGGCGGGCATCCGGGCGCCCCTTCACGTCGAGGTGGACACGGGGATGGGCCGGGGCGGAACGATTCAGTCTGAAGCGCGCCGCGTCATCCGCGAAATCACCTCTCTTCCCGATTTGAACCTGGAAGGGATCTTCACCCATTTCGCCGAGAGCGAAATTCTCTCCTATTACAATCCGCTTCAGTGGAAGGCCTTCCAGGAGGTCCTGGGAGAGCTGGAAAAAGAGGGCATCCGGATACCGCTGCGGCACATCTCCAACAGCGGCGCCATCCTGAACTATCCGGAGTACCACCTGGATATGGTGCGGCCCGGGATCGTCTCTTACGGCATCTATCCATCGCCGGAAACCCGCCAGATCGCCCTCCTCGCCCCGGTGATGAGCTTCAAGACCCGGGTGGTCCTCGTCAAGGAGTTCCCCGAAGGATACAGCATCGGCTACTGCCGGACCTTCATCACCAGGCGCCCCACCCGGATCGCGACCATCCCCGTCGGGTACGGCGATGGCTTCGACCTGCTGCTCTCCAACCAGGGGGAGGCGCTGATCCGGGGGAAACGCGTTCCCATTGCCGGCCGGATCTCGATGGACATGTGCACCCTCGACGTCAGCGGGATCCCCGAGTGCGCCGTGGGTGACGAGGTCGTTCTCATGGGTGAACAGGGGGGCGAACGGATCACGGCCGACGAGATCGCCGCAAAGACCCGCTCGATCAGCTACGAGACCCTCTGTGCGCTGGGGAAACGGGCGCCGCGGATCTTCCTGAAGGAGGGGAAGACCGACCGCGTGGAGCCGAGCCTCAGGCGGATATTCATTCCGGACGAAGAGAAGTCAATCGCCCGGATCGACAGCATCATCCGCCACTGTTTCCAGACGCGGGCGCAAAACTCGGAGCTGGGCGATGCGATCTACTACGAGATGTTCGAAACCCTCTTCGGGAAGGAGGATCGCCGGCTCGAACTCCGGGACAATTTCCGCTACCGCATCCGGGTGGAGGAATTCTCTCCTCAGGAGGCCCAGGATCCTGCCCGACGGGACTCCTTCCGGGTGACGACCTGCGTCGAGTACACCAAAGAGATCCGGAACCCTGTCTTCATGATCGGCTGCGCCGCGGACAACGGACAGCTCGCCGCATTCTTCGAGGATGCGCGGTGCGAATACCGGTGGCTGCTCAGTCCCGGCGAGGGGTTGGTCGCCGAGCGTGACTTCCGCGTGAACCGCGTCCGGATCGACGGGGAGGAGGTGCCGCTCATCCGGGCGGAGAACACGAAACGGGGCTATGAGGTCTGGTTCGGCTCGGCAGAGCTCGAAAAGAAGCTGAACCGGCCGGTCCGCGTGGAGATCGAGATCGAGACGAAACAGCTCAAGAGCAACCGCCTCTTCTCCGCCTATCTGGTCTATCCGACACGCGGGATGGAGATCTCCTTCCAGTACGCAGGAGCGGGCATCCGGAACGTGAGGGAGGTCGGATTTTTCGCCGGGAAGCATCCCTACCCGGAGACGACCCGGGAGGAGGGGAAATCGGTGACATTGCGCCTCGGCAACGACGCCTGGATCTTTCCGACAAGCGGCGTCACTTTTGTCTGGGATATATAAGGCATGGAGCATATGAATCAATTGCGTGTTGGAGTCATTCTGGGAGGCATCTCGTCCGAACGGGAGGTCTCCCTCAACAGCGGCAGAAACGTACACGACAACCTGGACCGGGAAGCTTACGCGCCCGTTCCCATATTCATGGACGGAGAGGGGCGGCTCTGGGTGATCCCCTGGCAGCTCGTCTCCCAGAACACGACGACGGACATCACGGAGCGCCTGGACAAGGAGGCGCGGCGGATCTCCTACGAGGGGTTGAAGGCGGAGATCGACTTCGCCTTCCTCTCGCTCCACGGGAAATTCGGCGAGGACGGCTGCATTCAGGGGCTCCTGGAACTGCTTGGCATTCCCTATACGGGACCCGGCGTCCTCGCCTCCGCCCTCGGCATGGACAAGCACATCCAGCAGCGGATTCTCCAGGCCGCCGGCATCGGCGTACCCCAGAGCCTCCTGGTCCACGAACGGGAATGGCGGAATGACCGGGAGGGGGTGATCCGCACCCTCCTCACCCGCTTCACACTCCCCATCTTTACGAAACCCCCCCGCGAGGGTTCCAGCATCGGCGTGACCCTGGTCCGGACCGGAGACTCGATCGCGGAGGGCATCGAAGCGGCCCTGAAATGGGATCGGGCCGTGCTCGTCGAGGAGTTCATCGACGGAATCGAGTTCTCCTCCATCGTTCTGGAGGAGGATGGCGAGATCCACCCCCTCGACGTTACGGAGATCACCCCGCAGAGCGACTATTTCACCTATGACGACAAGTACATGCCCGGCCGTTGCCGGAAATTCACGCCGCCCAGGAACATCCCGCCGACCGTCGTCGATGCGATCAAGCATGAGGCGGTCCGCGCCTTCCGGGCGCTGGGGTTCCGATCCTACGGGCGGATCGACGGCTTTTACCTGACCGACGGCAGGATCCTGATCACGGACCCCAACTCCTCATCGGGCATGGCCCCCTCTTCGTTTTTCTTCGAGCAGGCGGCCTGCGCCGGGATGCTTCCGTCGATGATCCTGAGCCGGCTGATCGAAAATGCCCTGATCATTCACCGGGGGAAACATGGGCCCCTGTGAGAGGCTTTTGAAAAGTGTGACAGCATCCTGGAAAATGGCGGGATTCAGTGCTATACGGTCGAGTCACGGAAGCAAACGGAGGCCGGAATCATGAGACTCAACCCACACCGGAAGGAGGCTCCCATGAAAAGATCATTCTGGACGGTATTTTGCGCCCTGACACTGCTCCTCAGTTCGGCGATGCCTGCGGGTGCGTTCGAGATCGGCGCGAGGGCCCTGTACTGGTTTCCCGCCATGAAGGCGGACATGAAGGCGGATTCCGACGCAAAGGTCGGAACCGACCTCAACCTGAAGGACAACCTGGGGGTCGGCAGCGAGTCATTCCCGACATTCGAGGCCTTCGGCGGAGTGGGCAAACATCGGCTCAGCCTAGCCTATACGCCGATCAAGTATTCGGGATCGACAAGGCTCGCCTCCCCGGTCAACTTCAACGGTCAGACTTTCGCCGCCGGGTCCGACGTGAATACCGATCTGAAACTCCGGATGCTGGATCTGGAGTATCAGTACAAATTCCTCGACTTGGAAAACATCCTCGCCGGCTTCTCGCTCTCCGCCATCGGGCAGATCAAGGTTATCGACGGCGAGGCGAAGATGGAAGCCCCCGCCACTGCGACCTCCGCCGATTTCACGGTGCGCGTCCCCATCCCGATGGTTGGGGTCGGCGCCCATGTCGGTCTCTTAGCCGGGCTGCTCGAAGCCAGGGCGAAGGTCACGGGCGTGGCCTATTCCCGCAACTATCTCTACGAGGGGTTGGCGGACCTTTCCTGGACCCCCTTCCCCTTCCTGGACATCCATGGCGGCTACAAGATCATCCGGCTCAAGATCGATCACAACGACAAGTTTCTGGACACCCAATTTCAGGGTCCCTATGTGGGCCTGACAGTGAGTTTCTAAAATGGAAGAAATGAGAGAAGAGAAGTTGAAGAAATGGAAGGTCGGGATCATCATGGGGGGGCTCTCCTCGGAAAAGGAGGTCTCGCTGGAGAGTGGAAGAAACATCTTCAGCAAGATCGACCGCCGCAAATATGATCCCCTTCCCATCTTCATGGACAGCAAAGCGGCCCTCTGGGAGATTCCGGTCAAACTCCTCATGCGCAACAGCACAAAAGACATCGAGGAGGACCTCGCCCACGAAGCCAAGCCGATCCCCTACGAATCGCTGAAGGGCCAGGTGGACGTCGTGTGTCTCGGCCTCCACGGAAAATACGGGGAGGACGGCTGCATGCAGGGGCTCCTCGAACTGCTCGGGGTCCCCTACACGGGCTCCGGCGTCCTGGCCTCGGCCATCGGGATGGACAAGTACGTCTGCCGGCAGATCCTCCAGATCAGCGGGATCGACGTCCCGCGGACGATTTCGATCCCGCGGCAAAGCTGGGACCGGGAGAAGGCGGCAATCCGGGATGAGATCGCGAAAGAGATCGGCTTCCCCTGCGTCGTCAAACCCTGCCGGGAGGGGTGCAGCACGGCCGTGAAGAAGGTCACGACCCCCGAAGGGGTCCCTGGTGCCGTCGACAACGCCCTTCTTTGGGACAACGTGGCCCTCGTGGAAGAGTTTCTCACCGGGATGGAGGTCACCTGCGGTGTGCTGGGCGTGGACGCACCCGAGGCTCTGATCCCTTCCGAGACCATCCCGACGGACGACGTCCTCTCGCTGGAGGACAAGTTCCTCTACGGGCAGGGCGAGAACAAGACCCCCGCGCGGCTTCCCGAGGAACAGATCCAAAAAATCCGCGAAACCGCGGTCGCCACCTTCCTCAGCCTGAATCTCAAGGGCTATGCGCGAATCGACATGTTCGTCAGAAAAGACGGCCGGGTCGCGGTCCTGGAGCCGAACACGCTCCCTGGGATGACGCCCTCCACCGTGCTGTTCCACCAGGCGGCGGCGGCAGGGATCACCCAGGCCGACCTGATCGATCGGATCATCCAGTATGCGCTCCAGGTCCACGCGGGCAAGAGAGGCCCTCTCTGACAGACCGTTGACCGGCGCCATCCCGGCAGGCCGTATCGCACGCGCCTGTCCGAAGGGCTGCTTTCGATGACGGAGAAGCTTCGCCTCGACCTCCTTTGCAGTCCGGCGAGAGGTCGGAGAGCGGGGAAAATTTCGGTTGACAGGCGCAAGCCTGTGCATATATTAGCGCCGTTTCGAAGCGGGAGGAGATTCTGGGATGGGGCGGTATTTCAGTCCGGAACAGATATCGCTTTCCGGCCGTGTCTTCGCGCAGGCCGAGAGATTGGCGGGAAACTATTTCCGCATCGCGCCTGCCGAATGGCGGGAAAGACGGTATGACGTTAAAACGCTTGCGTTTCTGGAGAAACACGAGGTACGCGAGGGCGCTTTCGCGCATCTCTGCAAATACCAGGTCCGGAAGGAGGCCGAGGAGGGGAACGATCGTTTCCACTTCTACCGCATCTGCCTCCAGGACGACCGGATCCTCGACGCTGTAGAGCGCGCTCACTCGTTCATCCGGCTTTCGCCGCTGATGCTCTACATCGCTGCCCACGAGTTGGTGCATGTCGTCCGCTTCGAGCGGGGCGAGGGTAATTTCGACGCCCCGGACGAGGAAAAGTCCAATGAAGAGGAGAAGGTTCACCGGATCACCCGGAGTCTTCTCAAACCGGCCATGGATTCGGACATGAATCTGGTCATGGACTGTTTCAGCGACCGCTACCGGATCGGAGATCTGGTTCAATAAGATTAAAATGATGGAGGTTTTTGGATGCCCATTTACGAGTATAAATGCCGGAAGTGCGGCGAAGAATTCGAGGTTTTTCAGGGAGTCACGGATCCCGCGGTAAAGTGCTGCAAATTCTGTAAGGGGTCCGTACAGAAGCTGATGTCTCTCTCCTCCTTCCACCTCAAGGGGAGCGGCTGGTATGCCACGGACTACGGCGGAAGAAAGGCACCGGCCGCAGAGAAGCCGCCAGCGGAAAAGAAGGAGTCCAAGACATCCGACGCGGGAAAAAGCCCATCCCCGTCCAAGAACACCGAGGAGTAGTCTTTCCGGGCCGCTCTCGCCCCGAAGCGAGGGCGGCCGACCTCTCAGCCAAGGGCAGGAATCATCATGGATATGCAGATTCTTTTCTTGATCCTGCTCGCCGCCATCGCTCTGATCATCCTTGTCAAACGGTTTTCCGGCGGTTGCTACGGCTCGCTCCGGCCAAACCTGGAGACCACGAACGCCTATCTGTCCGCCCAGGTCGATCCGGAGATGAAGTACTATCTGACCGGCTCGGATCTCTATCCCGCTGCGATCATTGGCATCGTGAAGGCGTGGACCCTGGAATCCGACCTGTGGAAGCCGCTCGATCTCGATCCGCCGCGTCTGAAGGAACTGATCTTCAACATCAAGTCTCAGGGGATGGGGGCCGGGGTCCTTCCTTACGGACACGAAATCTTCGACGACCGGGAAGAAAAGATCGGCAACTTGTTTTCACTTCCCGGGCAAAATGTCACCGTCTGGGTCAAGGGAGAAAAGCGCGTGCAGATCTCGACGCCGCCTCCCCCCTCCATGCGGAATTGACTTCAATTCCGGAGGAAGATCAGCCGCCCGCGGCCGTCCCGGCAGACGGCTGCCGCTTCCGCCGCAGATGCTGCACCAGGAACCGGTCCACCGTCTCCTGCGAAAGGTCGTTGTCCAGAAGCTTCCTCAGGATATCCATGGGGATCTCCACCCGGGCTGCGCTCCGGTGACCGCCCGCGGCTCCGAATATGCCGAATGATTTTCTGGCGATGGCGCCGCAATCCTGCCGATATCCATCTCCGCGGAAGATGATGACCATCCGCTCCTTGAAGATGCCCGCGATGACGACGTAGAAGATGTTGATCACCCGCAGTAAAAAGTCGGCCACCTGGACACAGGCGTCCGGGCTGTCCACCGCTCCCAGAAAAACGATCACGCGGTCCCGGTAGCGGCGTTTGTGCTGGAAGGCGTAGTCGAAGTACTTGAGAAATTTCTCGGGAATCTGGTTCAGCTCGATCCGGCGGATGAGCTGCCGGTTTGCCCTCGAAAAATTGAGATAATAGGCGCCGATATCCTCCAGGCTGACATCCCGCTCGAAATTGAGCGTATCGCTGCGGATGCCGTAGAGAAGCGCCGTGTAGAGGCGTTTTGAAATTCTCGCCCGCGCGGCCAGCAGATATTCCGTCATGATCGTCGCGAGCGCCCCGTAGGAGGGTCGGACATCGGCCAGCGAGGCATGCCACGTCGATTTACAGGGGTGATGATCGAGCACGATCTGGGGCTTCACACTCCCCAGGAGCTCTCCGAAGAAGGTGGGCTGGGAGTCCACCACGGCAATCAGGCGGTACTCCTTGAGGTCGACCTTGTCGAGCATCTGGATTTCGACCTTCATCTCCCGGATGAACTCGGCATTCTGATACCGGATTACGGGCTCTGTCGCGACAAAGATGCATCTCGAGAGGGGTTTCGTCTGGTTGAGGATCTCGCGGAGGGCCATCGCGGAGGCCACGGCATCCGGGTCCGGGCTGCCGTAGAAGAGAATGGCGACCGTATCATCCTCTTGGACCATGGTTTTGAGTTTGAAGACGTTGAGGACCGTCTCCTCTTTCCGTGCCAGGAGCCATTCGACGCGTTTCATGAAATTGTCTCTTGTTTACTTCCCTGCGTGTGGCAGGACCGGACCGCAATGGGTCGTATTCTCTACCCCGGCATCATGATTTGCAAGCGGAAAATGAACCACGGCTGACGGTACCTTCAGGTGTGCGCCTCATCCCAGTTCCGGCCCACCGATATCTCCACCCGAAGCGGGACGGAGAGTTCGAGAACCCCCTCCATCTCCTCCCGGACGAGGGTCTTGAGCGGCTCCCTCTCGGACACGGGCGCCTCGAAGACGAGTTCGTCGTGCACCTGCATGATCATCGCCGCCGAGCGTCCCTCTTCGGCGAGACGCCTGGAGATCCTGACCATCGCCACCTTGATGAGGTCGGCTGCCGTTCCCTGGATGGGAGCGTTGATCGCCATCCGCTCGGCGAACTGCCGAACGGCAGGCTGGGGGCTGTGGATCTCGGGTAGATATCTCCGCCTCCGGAATAGCGTCGTCACATAGCCGTCGGTTCTGGCCTGCGCCAGGATGCCGTCGAGGTAGCGCCGCACCCCGCTGTATCTCTGGAAGTAGCTGTCGATGTAGGCCTGGGCGAGTTTCTGGGCAACCCCGAGCTCCTTCGCGAGCCCGAACGCGCTCATTCCGTAGAGGACGCCGAAGTTGATCACCTTCGCCTGGCGCCGCATGTCGGGGCTGACCATCTCGGGGAAGACGCCGAAGACGTCGGAAGCGGTCCGGCTGTGGATATCCGCTCCGGAGGCGAAGGCCTCCTTCAGGGCCTCATCGCCGGAGAGGTGGGCCAGAACCCTCAGCTCGATCTGGGAGTAGTCCGCGGAGAGAATCTCGCAACCCGGCGCCGCGATGAACGCCTGGCGGATCCGCTTCCCTTCGAGGGTGCGGACGGGGATGTTCTGAAGATTCGGGTTGCTGCTGGAAAGCCTTCCGGTCGCCGTCACGGTCTGGTTGTAGGTCGTATGCACCCTTCCCGTCCGGGGATGGACCAGCTCGGGCAGGGCGTCGATGTAGGTCGATTTGAGCTTGGAGAGCCCGCGGTAGGCGAGAATCTCCGCGGGGAGCTCATGATTTACCGCGAGTGCGGTCAACACGTCCACATCCGTCGAATACCCGTCCTTGGTCTTGCGGCCCCGCGGCAGCCCCAGCTTTTCGAAGAGCACCGCCTGGAGTTGCTTGGGGGAGTTGATGTTGAACTCTTCCCCGGCCAGGCGATGGATCTTCTCCTCCGAGAGCGCCAGGAGTTGCTCGATCTCCGCCGACATCCCCTTGAGCAGGGGAACGTCGAGAAGCACGCCGTGCATTTCCATGACAGCAAGGACGGAAATGAGGGGGGTCTCCACGTCCCGGCAGAGCTCCACCATCTCCGCCGCCGCGATCTTCCGGTCCAGTTCGGCGGAGAGCTCCAGGACCGCCTCCGCCCTGCGGCAGGCATAGTCGGTCGTCTTTTCGAGGGAAAGGTCGGCAAAGGAGGTCCGCTTCGCGCCGCTTCCGACAACCTCTTTTTCCCCGGGAATCTGGCGGCCGAGATGGTCGAGGACCATTTCCGCCAGATCATAGCCGCGACGCGCGGGATTCAGCAGGTAGGATGAGATCATCGTATCGCAACCCAGACCCCGGAGCGGAATTCCGGACTGGGCCAGGATAATCAGGGCGCTCTTCAGGTCGTGGCCGAGCTTTGGGAGCGCAGGATCTCCCAGGATGGGTCCGATCGTCTTCAGTAATCTCGCGGCTCCCCCCTGAGTCCCGGCTGCCGCTTCTGCGAGCGGGATGTAGAAAGCCTCCCCCGGGCCAACGCCGATCGCGATTCCCACGAGCGACGCCCGCATCGCCTCCGGCCCTGACGCGATCGGCTCGACCGAGAACGACTCCGTCCCCCGCAGCCTCTCTGCGAGCGTCTCCGCCTCCTCGGGCGTACCGACGATCCGGTAGTTCCCGGCGGCGTCCTGACCCCCTTCCTTGAACTCCCGGAGCAGGGATGAGAATTCGAACTCCTGGAAGAGCGACATGAGCAGTTTCCGGTCCGGCTCCCGGCGGCGGCACGCATCGAGATCGAAGTCGAACTCGGCATCCGTCCGGATGCAGGCCAGCTCCCGGCTCATCCGCGCCTGGTCCGCATACCGGAGGATCGCTTCGCGGACCTTGGCGTTGTGGATCTGCTCGGGATGGGCCAGGATCGCATCGATGCTCCCGAACTGTTCGATCAGCCTTTGCGCCCCCTTGGGGCCGATTCCGGGAACGCCGGGGATATTGTCGGAGGCGTCCCCCATGAGCCCCAGGATTTCCACGACCTTCTCCGGCGCCACGCCGAAGCGCTCTTTTACGGCCTCGATGTCGTAGGTCTTCTCCTTCATCGTGTCGACCATGCGGACCGAAGGTGTGACGAGCTGCATCATGTCCTTGTCCCCAGAGACGACCACCACCTCCATCCCGGCTGCCGCCTGCCTTCGGGCGATGGTTCCGATGATGTCGTCCGCCTCGATCCCCTGCTTCTCCAGGACCGGGATGGCAAACCCCCGGACGATCTGTTTGATGAACGGGATCTGGGGCACCAGGGCGTCGGGCGTGGCCTTGCGAGTGGCTTTGTAGCCGTCATAGGCGTCATGGCGGAAGGTGGGCCCCTTGGCGTCGAAGGCGACGGCGATGCAGTCGGGCTCCTGTTCGCGCAGGAGTTTCACCAGCATGTTCGTAAAGCCGTAGATCGCATTGGTCGGGAACCCCTTCGAGTTCGACAGGTCGCGGATGGCGTAGAATGCCCTGAACAGGTAATTATTCCCGTCGACGAGGGCGATCTTAGGACGCTTCATCTCTTCGGTCATCACTCCTCCCTACACCACCTCGAACCGGGCGTTGATCTTGAAGGTCCGCGTCGCGCGAAGGCTGAGGATGTCGTCGATCCCCGACTCCCCCCTGATTCCGGCCAGAGCTTCGGCGAGTTCTGCCTCGCCGGGAGCGATCAGGGTGAACCAGATGTTGTACTCGTCATCCCGCCGGTAGTTGTGCGTTACGCCCGGACAGGCATTGACGATCCCGACGAATTTCCCGACCTGTTCTGCGGGAACGCGGGCAGCGCACAGGGTGCTGGTAAAACCGAGTTTCCTGAGGTCGAAGACCGCTCCGATCCGCCGGATGATCCCCTGCTCCTTCAGCCTCCCGATCCGTTCCAGGAGCTCCGCCTCGCCAATCCCCAGCCGTGCGGCCACCTCGGCGAAAGGCTCCTCGACAAGCGGGAAATCCTGCTGGATGCAGTTCAGAAGTTTTCTGTCGGTATCGTCCATCCCCGCACCTGCCATGCGTCACCGCCTGAATCAGAAGTAGAACATGAAGAGCGGATTCTGAATCGGCGTCTGCCGGCGTCCCCACTCCTGCGGGTCGATTCGGCCGTCGTGGTTGCGATCGATCTCCTCGAATCGTTTCCGGGCCGCCTCTCGTAGCTCGCCCAGGTCGATCCGGCCGTTTCCGTCCTGGTCCAACTCCGCGAAACGGGATGGATCGCCCCCGACAGCCTGGTATTCCGACGGGTCCAGGGACCCGTCGCCGTTTTGATCGGCGTCCTTCAAAACCTCGGGCGCGGCCTCCTCGACCTCTGCCCTTTCCAGGCTCCCGTTTCCGTCGCGGTCGAGTTTTCCGAAATCCGGCCCGGCCCCGTATACCGGGCCTGCCATCAGCAGGAGAGCCGCCACCACACACCAGAATCTCACCGGCATTCCTTCACCCTTATCCTTTCCGTTCGTCTCTAGTCACGCCCCTTTCCCACCGGAGCCTTTGGTTCCTTTTCCCGGCTCATAAATGCACAGCGGCTCCTGGGCGAGATAGTTCCCCGTCGACTCGAAAGCGCGCGCCCGGCAGCCCCCGCAAACCCGGATGAACTCGCAGCGGCCGCACTTGCCCTGGTAGCGACCGAGATCGCGGAGATCCCGGAATATGGCCGATTCACGCCAGATTTCTGCAAACCCGCGTTCCGTGATCCGGCCACAGTCGAGTTCGAGGTAGCCGCAGGGCTGGACCTGGCCCGTGTGGGAGATGAAGCAGAAAGCGCTCCCCCCGAGACAGCCCCGGGTCATCGCGTGCAGCGGCCTGCCCCCCTCCCCCGCCGGCGCAGCGTGTGCCGGTTCAGCGCCACCGCGCGCCGCATTGGCCGAATCCCCGCGCCGCTCCTTTCGCCGCTGGTGAAAAATCCTGAAATAGTGGGGCGCGCAGGTCGCCTTGAGCTGGATGTCACAGGAGAGACCCTCCTCATAGAACCAGTTCAGCGTCTCTTCGTAGGCCAGAGGCGCGATCTCCTGATCGGCCATCTCCCTGGCGCGCCCGGTGGGAACGAGGAGGAAGATGTGATGCGCCGCAGCTCCGAGCCGGTGGGCTAGGTCGTGGATCTCCCGGATCTGGCCGAGGTTCGCCTTGGTGACCGTCGTGTTGATCTGGAATTCCAGGCCCGCGCTCTTCATCGCTGCGATCCCGGCCATCGCGCCTGCGAAAGCTCCCGGCACGCCGCGGAAGGCGTCGTGGTTTTCCGCCTCCGACCCGTCGATGCTGATGCTCACCCGCCGGATTCCCGATCGGATCAGCTTCGCCGCAACCTCTTCGGTCACCTGGGTCCCGTTTGTCGCCAGGACCATCCGGAGCCCCTTCTGGTCTCCGTAGGCGGCGATCTCGTAGATGTCGGGACGGAGCAGCGGCTCCCCGCCCGTCAGGATGATGACCGGCTTGCCCACCTCCGCGATCTCGTCCAGGAGCCGCAGGCATCTTCCCGTGTCGAGTTCGCCTGCGTAGGGTCCGCGCAACGCCGAGGCACGGCAATGGCCGCAGGCGAGGTTGCAGCTCCGGGTCACCTCCCAGGCGACCATCCGGAGCGTATCGGGTAATATCATTGAACTATTTCCACTCATCTCTTCATCGTTCGCATCGCCCAGGGTCATCCCCCGAGAGCAGCGTGGCAGGATGAATCCTCTTTACCCGCCACGGGGCCTATTTGCCCAGAATTTGCGCGGCATCGGGCGCGAAGTAGGTGATGATCATGTCCGCCCCGGCGCGCCGTATCGCGGTCAGGGATTCCATCATCGCCCGCTCGCCGTCGATCCACCCCATCTGCGCCGCCGCCTTCACCATGGCGAATTCGCCGCTTACGTTGTAGGCGGCGAGGGGCAGATCGAACTCCTCCTTGGCCCGGCGGATCACGTCCAGGTAGGCCAGCGCGGGCTTCACCATGATGATATCCGCCCCCTCCGTCACGTCGAGCGTGATCTCCCGCATCGCCTCGTCGCTGTTGGCAGGGTCCATCTGGTAGGCCCTACGGTCACCGAAGGCGGGGGCGCTCTCTGCCGCCTCCCGGAAGGGGCCGTAGAAGCAGGAGGCGTACTTCGCGGAGTAGGCCATGATCGGAATGTCGTCGAACCCCGCCTCGTCCAGCCCCTCGCGGAGCGCTCCGATCTGGCCGTCCATCATCGCCGATGGGGCGACCATGTCCGCCCCGGCTTGGGCGTGGGAGACCGCCTGCTCGGCCAGGACCTCCAGGGTCAGGTCATTTGCCACCTCGCCGTTCTCGATCATCCCGCAGTGGCCGTGGCTCGTATACTCACAGAGGCAGATATCGGTGATCACGAGGATGTCGGGAACCTTCTCCTTGACCGCCCGGATCGCCTGCTGGACGATTCCCTCCTTCAGGAGCGCCCCGGAGGCGATCTCGTCCTTCTTGTCCGGAATCCCGAAGAGAAGGATCGCGGGAATCCCCAGCGCCTTCACCCGGCCCGCCTCTTTGACGATGTGATCGACCGACATCTGGAAGTTTCCGGGCATGGAAACGATCGGCTTCTTCACCTTGGCGCCCGGCACCACGAACAGCGGGTAAATTAGGTTGTCCACCGAGAGCTTTGTCTCGCGGATCATCCTCCGGAAATTCTCATTCTTCCTCAGCCTTCGCGGCCGGTAATCGGGAAACTGCATCTCGACGCTCCTTTCGTTTCTGAATCAGAGAAGACCTTGTATCCTATTCTCCGGCTTTTCCTGCGATCTCTTCATCGGTCAGGAAGCAGGCCGGGTCCGGGGACCAGACCTCCCCGGTCACCGCCTCGGCGCGGGCGCGGAAATTGCCGCCGCAGACGTCGAGCCAGCGGCACGCCGCACAGCGTCCCTTCACATGGGGCTTCTTGTCCTTGAGCTGCATCAGAAGCGCGTTCTCCGGGTCCGTCCAGATCCGGCTGAAGGGGCGCGCCCGGACGTTTCCCAGGGAGATCCCCCGCCAGAACTGGTCGGGATGGACCTCGCCGTCCCAGCTGATGCAGCCGATCCCGTGGCCCGAGCTGTTCCCTTCGTTCATCCGCAGGAGCTCCAGCACCTCCGCCGCGCGCTTCGGGTCCTCCCGGAGCAGCCGGAGGTAGATGTACGGGCCGTCGGCGTGGTTGTCCACGGTGAGGATCTCCTTGCCGATCCCGCGCTCGAAGAGCTCCCGGGTCCGTTCCAGGATCAGGTCCAGAAGCGCCCGGGTCTCGCCGTGGGAGAGGTCTTCGGCCACCAGCTTCGAACCACGCCCGGAATAGACCAGGTGGTAGAAGCAGCAGCGCGGGATGTTTTCCGCTTCGAGGAGATCGAAGATCGCCGGAACGTCGGCTGCATTGTGGCGGTTGATCGTGAAGCGGACGCCAACCTTGATCCCCATATCGCGGCAGATCCGGATCCCTTTCATCGCTCCCGCAAAGGCCCCGGCAGCCCCCCGGAAACGGTCGTGCGTCGCCTCGACCCCGTCCAGGCTCACACCCACATACGAGAGGCCGATCCGGCGGAAGACCCGGGCACTCTCCTCCGTGATGAGGGTCCCGTTGGTCGAGATGACGGCGCGCATGCCATGGTCAACGGCACACTGTGCGAGCTCCGTCAGGTCGGGCCGCATCAGAGGCTCGCCGCCCGAAAAAAGGAGCACGGGCGCACCGAATTCGGCCAGGTCCGCGATCATCGTCCGCGCCTCGACCGTGGTCAGTTCATCCGGATAATCGATATTCCGCGAACCGGCGTAGCAGTGGATGCACTTCAGATTGCACCGCCGCGTCATATTCCAGACGACGACTGGCTTCTTGTCCTTCGAGAATTGAAGCAGGTGCGACGGAAGCTTGCCCGATTCGCGCCGGTACCGGAGGACGTCCCCGGGCTCCACCGCCCCGCAGTAAAGTTTCGAGATCCCTATCATGACGTCATTCCATCCTTTCGATCACGCGGTGTCGCTGCCTCCATGGCGATCCGGTTCCGGGCTCGACGCCGCCCCACTGCCGGATTGGAAGTGGCCGGCGATCGCATCCACCAGTTCAGGCACTGTATAGCGCTCCTGGAGGATATCCACCGTCAGGCCCGCCTTCTCGGCCGCGGCCGCGGTCACCGGTCCGATGCAGGCGATGCGGACCTTCGGCGGCAGATGGAAACCGGGGCCCATGATTCCCAAGAAGTTAGTCACGGTCGAAGGACTTGTAAAGGCGATCACATCCACCTCTCCGGCGGCGAAGAGGGGCAGCAGCTCCGCGGCGTCGCGCTCCGATCGAAGGGTCCGGTAGACCGCCACGACATCGACCCTAGCGCCCAGTTTCTCCAGCCCCTCGGGGATCACGTCCCGCGCCTGTTCGGCCCGCGGCAGGAGAACCCGGCATCCCCGGAGATCCTCGCGGCCGAAAGCGCGGACGACCCCTTCGGAGACGAACTCCTCGGGAACGAGATCCACACGGATTCCGAGCGCCCGGACCGCCTGGGCCGTGGCCGGCCCGATCGTCGCGATCCGGATTCCCTTCAGGTCCCGGATGTCCCGCCCCTTTTCCGGCAGGTGCCGGAAGAACGAACCGACGCCGTTGGCACTCGTGAAAACGATCCACCGGTAGGCTTCGATCCGTTCGAGTGCGGAATCGAGCGGCCCCCAACTCTGCGGCTCCGCGATCCTGATCACCGGAAAGGGAATCACCCGGGCACCCGCGGCCCGGAGAAGCTCCGCAAACTCTTCGGCCTGTGCCTCCGGCCGCGTGATGACGACCCCCCGGCCGAAGAGGGGTTTGGTTTCGAACCAGTTCAGCGTGTCGCGAAGCCCGACGACGCCCCCGACGACGAGTACGGCCGGCGGTGCAAAACGGCTCTTCGTGGCCTTCTGCGCGATATCCCCGAGTGTCCCGGTCAGCGTCGCCTGATCCGGCGTCGTCCCCCGGCGGACCAGGGCGGCCGGTGTCGCCGCCTCCCTGCCGGAACGGATCAGGTTCTCCGCGATTATCGGCAGGTTTTTCACCCCCATCAGAAAGACGCAGGTTCCGATCCTGGCGAGTGCCGACCAGTCGATGTCGGTCGCCCCCTTGGTGGGATCCTCGTGGCCCGTCACAAAGGCAACGGTCGAGGTGTGATTCCGGTGGGTGAGAGGGATTCCTGCATAGGCGGGAACCGCGATGGCCGACGTCACCCCGGGAACGATCTCGAAGGGGATGCCCGCCGCACGCAGGACTTCGGCCTCTTCGCCGCCGCGGCCGAAGACGAAGGGATCGCCGCCCTTGAGCCGGGCCACCACCGCTCCAGCCCCGGCCTCCTCGACGAGGCGCCGGTTGATCTCATCCTGGGAAAGGGTGTGGTCGCCGCCCTGCTTTCCCGCGTAGATCAGGCGAACGTTCTCTCTGGCGTGGCCGAGGATCTCCGGAGCGGCCAGATGGTCGTAGATGACGACATCCGCCTCCCGGATGGCGGCCGCCCCGCGGAGGGTGATCAGGCCGGGGTCCCCCGGTCCTGCTCCGATGATGTAAACCTTGCCCTTTCCAATCATAAATGGAATTCCTTCATCCTCTCCGTCCCGATCGTCATGCCCGTTCCTGGCAGACCTCATCCAGGAGCGCCCGGCCGCCTGCCGCCAGAATCCGCTCCGCGAGATGCGCCCCGAGCTCTGCGTACGCTTCGGCCGGCCCCGTGACCCGATCGCGTATGACCGTGCATCCGTCGATGCTACCGACCAGCCCCTCCAGAGCGACCTCATGGCCGCTCTTCTTCGCGAAGCCGGCAATCGGAAGCTGGCAACCGCCCCCCAACCTGCCGAGAAAGGCCCTCTCGGCGCCGACTTCGCAGAAGGTCGTCGGATCGTGGAGGAACGCTGCCGCTTCCCGGCTGCGGACATCGCCGCGCCGCGTCTCGATGCCGAGCGCCCCCTGACCGACGGCCGGGAGCATGAACTCCACGGGGACGAATTCGGAGACCTGTTCTACCCACCCCATCCGCCTGATCCCGGCTGCGGCGACGATGACGCCGTCGAGTCCCTCGGTGGCCAGCTTCCGGATCCGCGTGTTGAGGTTGCCCCTGAGCGGAACGATCTCCAGCCAGGGCATCCGGTTCCGAAGCTGTACCCCGCGCCGGAGCGAACCGGTTCCGATCCGCGCCCCGCGGGCCAGCTCTTCGAGCTTCCGCCCACCGCACGAGATGAGGACGTCCCGCGGGTCCTCGCGCTGAGGGATGACGGTAATCTCCAGCGCCGCCGGCAGTTCGGCGGGGAGGTCCTTCATGCTGTGGACGGCCAGATCGACATCACCCCGCAGGAGCGCCTCCTCGATCTCCTTGATGAAAACCCCCTTCCCCCCGATCCGCGCCAAGGGTACATCCTGCAGGATATCCCCTTTCGTCCGTATGGTGACGAGTTCCACGGCCGTGTCGGGATGGCGCTCCCGTATCCGGTCCGCGACCCATCCCGACTGCGTCAGAGCCAGGGCGCTTCCTCTCGTTCCGATCCTCAAGTTCAATCACAATCCCCTATAGCTTAAACAATCTTCGGACGGCCGCCACGTAGGGCAGCTCGTCTTTTCCGACACTCTCCTCCTTGAGCCCCGAAATCGGATCATGGAGGATCTTGTTGATCACGGAGGCGGTCAATCCCTCGATCGCGGACCGCTCCTCTGCGGAAAGTCCCTTCAACCAGCGGGCGGATCTTTCCAACTCCCCCCGGACGATGCCCTCCATTTTGCCCCGCAGCGCGACGATCGTCGGCACGACGGCGAGAGTGTTGTACCACGCCTCGAAAACCGCGACCTCCTCCGAAACGATCTCCTCCGCCTTCTCCCCCTCCGCACGGCGGGTCTCGCGGTTGGCATCGACCACATCCTGAAGGTGGTCGATGTTGTAGAGGTAGACGTTTTCGATCTCCCCCGCGGCGGGATCGATATCCCGCGGGACGGCGATGTCGATCAGGAACAGCAGACGATTCCGCCGCCTTCTCAGGGCCGCGGCAACCATCTCCGCCGTGAGCACGTAGCCCGGAGCGCCCGTCGAGGCGATCACGATATCCGTTTCCGGCAAAACGTCGGGGAACCGGTCGAACGCCACGGGTGTCCCCTGAAATGCCGCTGCCAGTTCCTCGGCCCGGCCGTAGGTCCGGTTGGCGACGACGATGCGCTCGACCCCCTGGCGGAGCAGATGGCGCGCGGCCAGTTCCGACATCTCGCCCGCCCCTATCAGGAGGATCTTCTTTTCGCGCAGATCGCCGAAAATCTTCTTGGCCAGCTCCACGGCCGCATAGCTGACGGAGACGGCGTTGCCGGCGATCCCCGTCTCGGTCCGGACCCGTTTCGCCGTGCGGAAGGCGTGGTGGATGAGCCGGTTGAGTAGGACGCCCGTTGCCCGGTGGTCGACCGCCCGCCGATAGGCCTCTTTCACCTGTCCCAGGATCTGGGGCTCTCCCATGATGAGGGAATCGAGGCTCGACGCGACCCGGAAGAGGTGGCGGACCGCCTCCTGGTCCCGGTGGATGTAGAGGCAGCGCTCCAACTCTGCGGCGGGCAGGTTCCCGTGACGGAAGATGAAAGACTTCAGCCGCTCCACCGCCCCCTCGCCGTCCGCAACGCGGGCGAGCACCTCCACCCGGTTGCAGGTGGAAAGAACGACCGCTTCGCGGACCTCCGGGATGGCGAGGAGCTCCGGAAGAGCGGGATCGCCGTCGCCGCAGCCGAGTTGCAGACGCTCCCGGATCTCGACCGGGGCCGTCTTATGGTTCATGCCAATGAGGACGATGCGCATGGATTCACACAAAGCGGTGAAGCGTTCCGAAGAACGGCAGCCCGACGATCAGCAGGAGGACGAGTGCGACGAACAGCGCCAGGGACCACCGGGCCGCCGTGCGCCCCCGCCAACCGATCGCCAGGCGCTGATGAAGGAGGAAGGCGTAACATCCCCAGGCCAGAAGGGTCCAGACCTGTTTCGGATCCCACTGCCAGTGGCTTCCCCAGACGATCCGCGCCCAGACCGAACCGACGAGGCCGCCGAGGGTCAACAGGGGGACTCCCCAGAGGAGGCAGATGTGGTTGATCCGATCCAGATCGCCCAGTGAGGGCAGCAGGCGGCTCAGCCCCCCCGCCTGCTTCTGCCGAAGGAGGCGATCCTGAATCAGGTACATGAGGCCGGCGCAGGAGGCAATGGCGAAGAGGGCTTCGCCCGCGACGGAGAAGATCACGTGGACCGTGACGAGCGACCCGCGCAGCATTGGGGGAGCGTTCACCGGCCCCCCGAGGCCAATGGAGGCAACAACCATGAAGAGGCAGATCACCGGCGAGACGAACGCTCCGAGAACCTGCGTCTTGGTTCTGACCTGGAAGGCAAGATAGACGGCGGCCATGACCCAGGCGAAGAGCGAAAGTGCGGCATGGATGCCGATCGGCGGCGCGCCTCCTGCGACAAAAAGCAGCGCGGCAAAAGAGAGGGTGTGGACGACCCAGGCCGTGAACATCAGCCCCGCGGCAAGCCGGGCCAGAAAGACCCGCTCCCCCCACAGAGAGGCGGCGTAGAGCAGGGCCGAAAGGAGGTAAATACCCAGGGCCGTCTTGAAGAGGATGATTTCCATCACCTCTCACCCACTTCCATCTCGACCCCTGTCAATCGCCGGATCGTCTCCTCCACCTTCGACCATTCTTTCCGCCGGATATCGTCCAGGATCTCCGACCGGACAACGGCCGTGAAGAGCGCCCGATTCTCCGCGGATGTCGATCCCGAGGCAATCACTTTCCGCCGAAGTTCGCCCAATATCTCGCACAGAGTGGCGTATTCCATCCCGTAGCGCTCTTCCAACTCCTCCCGGATCCCCCTCGCCAGGGCGGGGCTTTTCCCACCGGTGGAGACGGCGATCATGAGATCGCCCCGTTCGACGACGGAGGGAAGGATAAAGTCGCAACGGGCGGGATCGTCGACGATGTTCACAGGGATCCCCAGGGAACGGGCGCTCCGCGCGACCCTTTCGTTGACGGCCTCATCGTCCGTCGCGCCGATCGCGAGGGATGCCCCGGCAAGATGCTCCTCGACGAAATCGGTGCCGGAATGGATGATTCGCCCCCCGTCTTTCCAGGCCGAGAGTTTCGGCGTCAGTTCCCTCCCGACAACATCCACGCGGGCACCGCAGGAAAGAAGCCTCTCGACCTTGCGTTCGGCCACCTTTCCCCCGCCGATGACGACGCAACGCTTCCCGGAGATGTCCCAGCATATAGGGTAATATTTCAACCGTCGCTCCTTCCGCTGTCGCCTTCGCCTCGCCGCATTCTCGCCGAAAAATCCATTCCTGCCACGGTGTTGAAGCTACCATGATTGCCCTTGAAATTCAAGCTGCTTGAAATGTCGGACCGAAAAGGTTATAAATGGCCACCCGGAAAAGGAGGCGACGAACATGGCGGATCAGCATGCCAAGGCGGAAGTGAAAAAGGGCGACTGGCTGAAGGTCGAGCTCTTTGCCCCGATGGAGATGATCGACGCCCTGACCAACTTCGTGACCGAGATCGGCGCCCAGGGCTCCTTTCAGGAATCCCTCGAACCGCAATCCCAAAACGATTTCCCCGCGAGCGCCTCCGGAGAGGTCCTGAAGGCCTTTCTTCCCTGCGATGTCCGCCTGAAACAGCGGCTTGCCGCGCTGCAGACCTACATCGACAGCCTGGCGCAGATCTTTCCCGAATTGGAGAAGCCGCATTTCCGGACGGAGATCATCCATGATCCCGACTGGGGTGAGGCCTGGAAGAAGTACTTCAAGCCGCTCCGGGTGAGCCGGAATATCGTCATCAAGCCGACCTGGGAACGCTTCTCGCCGACCGGACGGGACATCGTGATCGAGATCGACCCGGGCATGGCCTTCGGCACCGGACAGCACCCCTCCACGAGAATGTGCCTGGAGGCCATCGAGGAGATCCTCCTCCGGGACCGCACGGTCGATCGATGGCGTGTCCTCGACGTCGGAACCGGGACGGGCATCCTGGGGATCGCCTGCGCGAAACTCGATGCCGAGGAGGTCCTCTGCGTGGACATCGACCAGAAGGCCGTGGAGGTCGCCACGGAAAACGCCCGGATCAACCAGGTCGACGACCGCGTCCAGATCCGGTATTGCGATGTCACCACCCTGACGGGCCCCTTTCATCTGATTGTCGCCAACATCACGGCGAAGATCCTGATCAAGCTCCGCTCCCATTTGATTCGCCTGCTCCGTCCCGGTGGCTACCTGGTCATCTCGGGGATCATCGAACAGAACAAGCCGGATATCGAGGCCCATTTCCCCGGCGACTCCTTTCCGGTCCACCGCCTCATCACCGAGAAGGAGTGGCTCTGCTATGTCCTGAAGAAAGAGGGCGGCCGCCCGTGACCACTCCCCGCATCTATCTCCCGCGCCTGCTGGAGACGGGCACCATCTGCGCGGCGGCTCCGGATCAGGCGCGCTATCTCGGGACCGTGCTGCGGATGAAGGAAGGCGACCCGCTTCTCATCTTCAACGGCACGGACTGGGAGTACGAGGCGGTCATCCGTAGCCAGAACGCGGAAGGGACGGAATTGGAGATCACGGGCCGCAAAAGGCTGCCCGCTTCCGGGATTCATGTGACCCTCTGCCAAGCCATACCGAAAGCGGAGAAGATGGAGGGGATCATCCGCCATGCGACCGAACTGGGCGTGGAGCGGATCATTCCTTTCCTGGCGGAACGGTCCGTCCCCCGCTGGCGGCCGGAGCAACTTCCCCACAAGCAGGAGAGGTGGCAGAAGATCGCCGTCGACGCTGCCCGCCAGAGCGGCCGGACCGACATTCCGGAGGTCGGCGAGATCGTGTCGTTCGAACGGATGGTTCAGACCGCCCCGGAATGCGGTCTCAGGTTGATCCCATGGGAAGAGGAGTCGGCGACGGGCCTCAGGGACATTCTCCATGACCCGGCCCGGGCGGGTGTGACGGAGTTCAGCCTGGCGATCGGTCCAGAGGGGGGGTTCAGCGTGGGAGAAGTTGACCTGGCCCGGCAGGCGGGTTTTCTCTCCGTGAGCCTGGGAAGACGGGTTCTCCGCGTGGAGACGGCGTCGCTTGCGGTCATCGCCATCCTCCAGTACGAAAAGGGCGACCGGAACGCGTAATCATGGCCGGCGATCGAAAGCGCGGTGGACGCGGGGGCAGAGTCCCACATCATGCCCGGATGATTGATCCCGAAAGAGACACAGGAGAGGAGTATGTCCGGTAAACGGTACGGTGGTTTCTGGAGGAGATCGATCGCCCTGATCATCGATGAGGTGATCCTTTATTTCATCGCCATGGCCCTCTTCCTGATCGGCCTGATCGCTCTCGGGCTGAAAGGAGAGATGATGGGGCGCGTGATGGCCTCGTCCGATGGGATGACGCACGGGATGGGCCTCTTCGGGCTCCTCTACCTCGCCTCTTCCCTGCTCGCCGGCATGACCTACTTCACCTGGTTCCACGGGGTCGGAGGGAGGACGCCGGGAAAGATGCTCCTCGGCCTCCGGGTGATCCAGGCATCGGGGGAACCGATGACCCCTGGCATCGCCTTTCTGCGCTGGGTCGGCTACCTGATCTCCGGACTCGTCTTCTGCCTGGGCTTCCTCTGGGTCGCCTTCGACGGCAGGAAACAGGGGTGGCACGACAAGATCGCGGCAACCGTCGTTATCCGTGAACGGGGAGATGATCGGGTTCAGAGGGAGCCGGTGCCCCCTCCATTCACCTACCCCGGAATGCCGCAGCAGACGGGTGATCGCCCCGAGCCCGCCGGAGAAGATACTTCCGGTTTCGCCGAGACCGCCCGGATCGAGCCATCGGACGGGGCACAGAAAATGGCTGCTTCGTCTCCAGAACGTCCAGAGGAGACGCCGAAACCCGAAGGCTCCCGGCCCATCCCGTGACGGTTGCCGTTTTGAACAGAAAAAGGCCTTGACAAACGGAGGCATATTTTATAGAGGGATTCACCATTTCGGCGATGACCCGCCGAGCGGGGGCCGGTAGCTCAGTCGGTAGAGCAACGGACTGAAAATCCGTGTGTCGACAGTTCAATTCTGTCCTGGCCCACCATCAAAATCAAGGGGTTGCAGCTTAACGGCTGCGACCCCTTTTTTTGTCGTTGCCCTCATCCTTCATCGTAATGAGGCAGGAAAGGTCGAAAAACGGCCCAGCGTGAACGCTAGAAAAGTAACTGCCGGTAATGCTTACATTTTCCAAATGATTTTCCATTTTGTTGGATTATTTGCCTATTTTGCTGTATGCATTCAACGACTTGATGCTCAGTGCCGGGTGAACTCGAACCGCTGAATTTCGAAATGGTCTCTGATCAACCGCTCCATGAATCGATGGATCCATCTCTGCCCTCCCGACGTCGGGGCGTGAAGTTCGAACGGATGGAAGTCATTGACAAAGAGGATTCGACGGACTTCATCGGAAGCCTCAGCGGGTGACACCGAATCAGATTGGCCGATCATACATTCAGGTTCATTAAAAGGAGAGCGCATATGATCTACAATAAGATCGTGGTTCGCTATCAAGATGGGCGTATCGAGAAAGGTGCGACCAACAACTTTTCCCCCGAAAAGGAATCCTTCCACCTGAATCCTGTAAATGCACTGCCTGATACGAAGCCTACCAAGGTGTCCCTCCAAGATCTCAAAGCCATATTCTTTGTCAAAACGTTTGGAGGGAATCCGAAATACAAAGATAAGAACCAGTTTGATGGTGATAAAATAGTCGTACACCGTAAGATCAAGGTGACTTTCAAGGATGGGGAAGTTCTAATGGGAACATCCTATGATTATAAGCCTGCGAGCACTGGATTCTTCATATTTCCTGCGGATTCCCAATCCAACATCGAGCGCTGTTTCATTGTCAAAGCGTCGACCAGGGAGGTTTCCTTCATCTGAATACGGGCAAACATCCCTGCTGCAATGCCGGCCGTTCCCGGGACCCGTCGGATGATCCCTTCGGGATGCGCCGATAGATTCCCGAACCGGCAGGACTGCATGGACTGACCATTTCTGAACGGAGAAGAAGCATCATGACTGAACGACTCGACCTGCTCAAGATCGCCCGGGAAGAACAGAGCGGTGATCTTTTCAAGCTGCTGGACAGCATCTATCGGCGATCCGAAATCCAGCCGCGGGGGATTTCCGACGCGATCATCTGGGAGGGCGGTAGCCGACACGGAAACGTGAAGCCCGTCGCACACGCGTTAACCGACATGTTTGCCCTGAATGGCACGCTGATGGCGCTCGACGTCCTGGGATTGCCGTTCCTCGGCGTGCCCATGATGGCGCAGTTCCGGCACGACACCCGGCTGAAGTCGCTCGAGTGGTTCGGCAAGCTCGATTACACCGCGATCAAGTGGTCCACCGCAGGCGACTTCATGGTCAACGAGAACGGCAGGAAGGTTGTGGTCTACGGCAAGTCCGCCAACGCGCCCCTGCGCACCGCCGCCGGGGTATACTGCAACGTCCGGCCCTACGGCACCATCACGAGCGTGCGATTCATGCCGGGCCTCCCCTACTCGCAGGACCACAAGAAGTTCCAGGTCGATCGGGCAACCGGCAACATTCACTCCGAGATGAACACCCCCGGGGTGAGGATGGCTTATGCGGTGCGTCTCTTCCTGAAGATGGTCCACGAGACGGGACAGATCGGGCGCGTCGCCACCAAGCCGACTCAGGCGCAGGAGGATGCCATCAACGCCGGCATCCTGCGCTGGCTGCTGCAGGGGACCAGGTTCGAGCTCAAACGCCGCTACTCAGTGGATGCCTATGCCGAGCACAAGGCAAACATCGATGCCATCGTCGCGCTCTTGCCCCGGGACTTCAAGGCCGGCATGGAAAGCTGGGGCGGGGAGATCAACGAGCACATCTCCGACACGAATTTCGGGATCCTCCTTCACGACATGTATCAGCAGCGCAAGGCCATCGTCTATGCGTCGGACCTGGACGGGGACCGCCTGACCGACCTCATGGCCGACGCGCCCGACGTGCTCCGCGGCTGGGGGCAGATGGTGCTGGACCACGTCAAGGCCGGTGCCGACATGAAGAAGGTCTGGCGCGACATGGGCTTCACCATGACCAACGGCAAGGACATGACGAGCGTGATGTACCGCATGGAAGGCGAGCCGATCTTCGAGCAGACGCTGGGCTCCGCCGACGCGATGCTGCTGCGCCTGCTGGCCGGCGACGAGACGGCCGGGGGCGAGAAGCAACCCTACGATCCCAGGATCCACTTCGTCCTGATCAACGAGGCGTACAAGGCGGCAAATCCGTGCAATCAGGAGCTCGCCCGCTGGCTGGACGCGCAGTTGGAGACCTTCGACCAGATTTACGGCGGCAAGCGGCCCCGCTACATCGAGGGGTACGAGATTCTCAAGAGGGCGATCAGGCCCTGGGGCAGGTAGACGCGACGCCGCTCGTCACTCCGCCCGATCTGTGGCCTTACCCGAGCACAATGCTTTGTCTGCGGGATCATCGGCGCGCTCAATCAAAGCCGACGATCTCCACCCAGTTCGAACCCCTGCCCGTCGGGTACTTCCGCAGCAGGCTGAGCGCGCCGCCAGCTTGGATCGCATACACCGAGATCGTATCCGACAGCTCGCCGCTCGCGACCATGTACCTGCCCGCGGGATCGATCGCAAAGCTGCGCGGCTGCTTTTCGGTCGGCGTGCTTCCGAGGTAGGTGAGCCCGCCGCTGGCCTCATCGACGCTGAATGCACCGATCGTACTGCTGGTACGCTCGGCGGCATACAGGTGCCGGCCGTCCGGCGTCAGGTGCAGGTCGGAGGCCCAGATGTCGTTTGACACATCGCGCTCTGTCCCACCTTCTCCGATGGCCACGCGAGGCGCCCCCGGCTGGAGTTTGCTGTCCGGCGGCAGAATCGTCGCCGCACCCACGTAGCTGAGCAGACCCGTCTCTGGGTCGAGCGACAGCGTGGTGACCGTTCCCGTCAACTCGTTCAGCAGGTACGCAAATCGGTTGTCGCCCGAAACGATGATGTGACGCGGACCGGTTCCTCTCTTCATCTGGACGATCGGCGGCGTGTTTGCCGCCAGCCTGCCGCTCTTCGCGTCGAAACCGAACTGGAAGATCTGGTCGGTGCCGAGGTGCGGCACGAAGACGTAGCGGTTGGTCCGGTCGATGACGATCGAATGCGCATTGAAGGCCGTGGGCACCACCTGAATCGTTTCCGCCACCTGGCCATCCGCGCCGACGGCGTTGACGCTGACTTTGTGGCCGCTGTAGGAGGCGCCGAAGAGGAACCGCCCGGTCTCGTCCACCGAGATGTAGGGAAAGCTGTCGGCAAGCGGCACTTTCGCGAGCGGTTTCAGGCTGCCCGTCCCGCGGTCGATCGCATAGGTGACTGCCGTGTAGGGCTTGGTGCGGATGGCGGCATAGAGGAAACGCCTGTCCGGGCTGACGCACATCGGCATCGCCAGTTTGCCCGCCTCGACGCGTCCCTTCGGCTCCAACGTGCCGTCGCCACGCATCCCGTACACCCCGATGTCGCCGTCTTCGGCATTCGACACGTAGACATAGGTTGTGATGGGCCTCGCCGGCGCTCGTGTGGATCCTTGACGCAGTTCATTCATGGCTTCGCTCCTTGGATTGTTCTGACATTGTGCGGGTCGGGCGGGAGTGCTGATCCGTCATATGTTCGCCCTCAATATGTGCCGCTGATTAACCGGGTGCGCACGATGGCGATGTGGCTGCGCAGGGAATAGAATTGATCGGCGAAAGAGGCCGGGACTTTCATGTGGTTGACGGCCTGTTCGATCCGATCGAGCCTGCCGAGAAGTTCCTCCCGCGTATCGGAGGCCGCATTCAGGCCCAGGTTGCTTTCCAGGACGAGCAAGGCACGGTACCAGCGCAAGATGCGCAGGCGCATTCGCCAGCGAAAGATCACGGGTATGCTCTTGAGCCCGGGAATCAAAACCAGGATCATCGGCACGATGACCACCAGAATGCGATTCAGGCGGCTTGCCATCCAAAACGGCAAATAGCGGTAAAGGAAACTCTTGCCCGACTTGTAAAAGCGTTGTGCATCCGGGCTGATGGGGTATTCGTGCTCGATCGCAGCGGGAAATTCGCCCTGGCGCTGATATCTGCCGGCACGACCATGCACCTCCGTCGCCGCCTCCAGGAGCAGATCGGAAAGCGCGGGATGCAGACCCTTCCGCGCAAT
Source organism: Deltaproteobacteria bacterium (assembly GCA_021372695.1). The sequence continues at coordinate 26,136 of JAJFTY010000185.1, read as the reverse complement.
CAATTCAACGGCGGGGCTGAGCAGATTGATATTGTGATCGGGAACATTGTGACCGAAATCGATCGATCCTTCCAGCAGCACCAGCTTGCTCAGATACCGGATGCGGCGCGCGTAGGCGTCGGCCTGGGAAAAATGGAAGGCCTCGATCCGCGGGTGCTTTAGCAGATCGCGCATCGTTTTGGAGGATGCGGAGTCGCCCATCATGAACGCCCCGTCGATCTTCCCCTCCAGGAGGGCCTTTTCGGCCTCTTCGTCGTCGATTTCCAGAAGAGTGGTCGCGCCCCCGGGCTTGATGCCGTTCAGGGCAAGCAGTTCGAGCGCCAGCACATTGGTTCCCGTGCCCACTTCACCGATAGCCAACCGCCTGCCGCTGAACTGGGAAAGGAGATTGAACGGTTGATCGGCGTGACAGAAGAGGTAGAGGGGCTCATAGGAGATGCTGCCCAGGGAAACCAGGCTATCGATGTCCCGCCCCCTGGCCACGCCGGCCTGGACAAATCCAATGTCGACACGAAACTTCGGATCCTCCAACCGTTTCAGGTTTTCCAGCGATCCTTCGGAGGTGAGGATTTTGAGTTTGACCCCTTTGCGGGCAAGGATCTTGGCGTATCTTTCGGCATTCCTCTGGAAGAGGCTTCCCGCGTCGCCGCTCGTGATGATGATCGTATCGGGTGGTGCAGAGTAAAAGAACCAGAAAGCGGCGCTGATGACGACGATGGCGGTAAAAATGATGGCGGTGAGCGTGGCGCCCGGCCCCAGGCCGAAAGTCTCGGCGAAGATCACCTGCAGTCTGCCGATGCCGAACCGGGAATTTTCCGCGGCCGTCAGTCCACCTCTGTCAAGTCCGCTGCTGCCGCCTGCTTTCATCGTCCGCTCTTCCTACCGTGTGTGTCGGTTTCCGGCGACTGCCCCGATCGGCTCGTCCGGGATCCCGGACGATTCAGGTGCGATATTATAGAAAATATCCGCAGATTACAATGACCCATCGCCACTTCGAAGGCCCTGTCCGGGAGAACGGCGGAGCGGTTTCAAGGGAATCCCCCGACGTGGCTGTCGAGTCGTCTGGCGCGCAGTCTGCCGGCATTGCGCGGCGCCGCGAACCAATAGCAGGCGGAGGCCAGGACGATGCTCGCCATGCACAGGGAAAAGGCGAAATCATAGCTCCCCGTGATGTCGTAGAGATATCCCCCGAGCCAGGGACCGATGGCCCCGCCAGTTCCCATGCCGGTCAGCAACATGCCCGAAGCGGTGCCGAAGTGTTTGCCCCTGAAGATGTCCGCTGCGCCGGCGAAGAGGATCGCCGTCGACAGGCCGGCTCCAAAGCCGAACATGATGGCATAGACGTAGAGGAGCCACGGCTGGGAAGTGTCACGAACGGCGATCAGGGCAAGCAGGCCGAGCAGTGCAGCAGCCGAAGAGGCAGCCATCGCCTTTTCCCGGCCGATCCGGTCGGAAATCACGCCCGAAACCTGCCCGAGGAACATGGAAACGCCAAAGAGTGCAAATACGGAAACGGCAAAGACGCTGGTGTACCCTGCATCTTCCGCGTACTTGATCTGATGTGCCAAGACCAGGAAACACGCGATGCCCCAGAAAAGAAAGAAGTAGAAGATGAGAAGCCATAGATGGTAGGTCCGCAGCATCTCCGGGACGGTCCAGTCCCTCGGCGGAACGCGGGTTCCGACGCCCGTTCCGGGTTTGACATCCCCGCTGCCATAGGCTTTCAGACCCATGCTCGCCGGGTGGTGGTGGAAGACGAATCGATGCAACGGCAGAAGAATCGTGACGAGAATGGCGGCGAGCGCCACGTAGGCCAGACGCCAGCCCAGATGCAGAATCAGATATTGCGTCAGCAAACCGTAGGCAAAACTGAGACCGCTTCCCGCCTGACCGAAGCCCATGATAAGCCCCCTTCGGGTGTAAAACCAGTTCATCAACGCAGGGGAGATGATCGGCCAGCCGCAGAGGGCCGTTCCCACGGGAACCATCACGCCGTAGAAGAGATAGAAATGCCACAGTTCGCGGGCAATGGAACACCCGATCAGGGCCAGTGCCAGGATGGCGACGCCGATCGGCATCAGCATCTTCGGGTTACGTGTACTGCTCAGGGCTCCCGCTATGGGCGCCATCAATCCGTAGACAAAGACGTTGATGGACATCATCAGAGCGGTGCTCCCTCGGCTCCAGCCAAACTCGCTCAGGATCTCCGGGAAGAAAATAGAAAAGGAGTATCTGACCCCATACACCAGCATACTGGTGATGATGGCAACGACAACGATGACCCATCCGTAAAAAAAGGCGGACTGCTTTTTTGTCTCCATCTCCATCCCGTCAGGCCGTAAGAGAGGTTGGATCCATGCCGTATCGATCCAAAGTGCACGGCCGATGCTGTATCGTTCCAGAAAAAAGCGAGGCGGGAATACCACCCCCGGCGGAAAAAGTCCATCTTCTTCCGGGAGGAAAATCCGTTGAAACCCGTCGCACGCGGGACAGTCAACGTTTCCGGTTTTGCCGCCAGGAGGTCACCTATGGTCGGTGTTTCTTGAGTATGGCATCGATCGCCAGGTTGCGAAGCTTATCCAGATATTCCAGCTGTTCCTCCGTCAACAGACGGCCCTTCTCCTTCCTGTCCGCATAGAACATGCCGATGCATCCCCTGTTGACCGTCAGGGGGAAGATCAGGAATGAAGGAGCCGCAATGATCTTCTGGTACCAATCGGGAATATTACGGAAAATATTGGGGGCGGCTGCATCATCGATGACGAGCCCTTTGGCTTGGGAGATTCCGACATTGAAGATGTCGTTGCTCTGCCCGGTCATGAACTGGAATCGTTTGACGATCTCATCCGCATTCTCACCGAGACCGAAACGGGCCGTCATCTTTGTTTTCGCCTTGTCCATCAGACAGAAAATGACACGGTGGAATTCAAAACCTCGATACATCGTCTCGAGAATCATGTAGATGACATCGCTCAGGGTGTATTCGCCGGCCATCACATCGGCCATCTCTCGAAGGCCGTCGGCCAGGATGCCGGTGTGACGCTCCCGGGACGCATCCGGCGGCAGTGACGCGGCGGGATCGGGTGCGGCCGGAGAGGTCCGCAACTCGCGGCTCCCCGCAGGGTTACCTTCATCCGCGATCCTGCCGGAACTCTCCGGACGACTGTCTTGCTGAGGTCTGCCCTGCAGGCGCTGCTTCAGATCTCTCAATACGACGCTGCTTTTCCGATCGGCACCGATGATATCGGAGTAGGCATCGATCCTGGTCACGGACGACGCGATGACGGACTCCATCTGCTCCACCGGCAGGGGAATGCTGTTCTGGTAACGAATCGCTATATCGGACAGGGCGGCCGTGCGGCCGTCATCCTGCGTATTCACGAAACAATTGAATAAGTCGTTGGAATAGTAGGAGAGGTTTCTCAAGACCTCATTTTCCGTTCTCGGCTGCGCGATCACGCCGGCCGGCGGGGCCTCCATGCTCCGGACAATCTTGTCGGGAAAATTCCAGGATCGCGAGATGGCCATTCCCAGGTCGATGTATGAGACCCCCATCACGGACCGGGATGCCTGGGCTTCATCGAGCTCTTTCTGCGCTATTCGCCGCTTGATCTCCTCATGCTCGTCCGGCAGATAGCAGATGGCGAGCATCTTCCCCAGACTGTGAAGCATGGCGCAGATGAAAACTTCTTCCTTTTCGCCCAGTTTCATATTGTCGGCGACATCCATCGCGATCAGACCGCTCATGCATGAGCTGATCGCGATCTCCTTCAACTCCTTTGCCTGTGCCTTGCCCTGGAGGTGTTCGAAAATCAGGAGCGTGGCTGCTATCATGCGGATCTTTTCGAAACCCAGCAGAAGCACCGCCTTGGAGACGGTCGCCACCTTGCCCGATAGCGTAACGTAAAGGGCTGAGTTCACGACCTTGAGAAGCTTGTTGGTCAGAGAATAGTCCTTGAGGATGATCTTTGCCAGATCTCCTGCGGATGAAAAGGTGATCGCCGTCAGGGAGGAGAGTTTGCTATTGATTTCGACGATATGTTCCGAGAAGGCAGGAAGATCGCCTTTGTGGCGCATCCGCCGCATGAGGAATTCAACCGTGCTGTGCTTCTCGCCCACCGTTCTTTTTTCTGTCCGCTCATCCGGGCTCATCTGGACCTCGACATGCTTCTTCCTCTCCGCCATCGGAGGGACGCATCTTATCATATGCCCGCATGAAGCACAGCAACTTTGACGGCCGGGTCGCCGGCATTTGCCCTCCCTGCCCTACTCCACCGCGCCGCTCTTCTGGAGAAGGGCCGCAACCGCCCCGGCCAGTTCACGGTATCCTGCGGCGTTCGGATGGATGGTGTCGGACTTGAGAGAACCATCCGCCAGCACCCGGGCCAGCGCGTCCCCTTCGAAAGGAACTTTCATCTCCTCTGCAATCTCCCGGTAGAAGGAGGGCGGCGAAAGGGAGAGGGCCGGAGACGGCACCGCGAGAATCACGACGTCGACTTTCCTGTCGCGGGCCAATCGAATCATCGTCCTCAGATGATCGGCGGTTTGCTGCCGGTTCATGCGGCGGAGCAGATCATTCCCCCCGTGGCAGAGAATCAGGAGAGCGGGTCTTTCTTTGTCCAGCACGGCAGGGAGCCGCGACAAACCCTGGTCGGACGTTTCTCCCGGAATTCCGGCGTTCACCACCCGTCGGCCGACCAGGCGTTCCAGGACTGCCGGGTAGCTCTCCGCAGGCGAAGCCCCGGTTCCGAAGGTCAGACTGTCGCCGAAGGCGAGGATGACAGCGTCCGCGGCAAGAGGGGGCAACCGGGCGCCGGAAGAGCAGGCCATCATGGTAACCGCGGCCACGACCGCCAGTACAACGGAGCCCCGGAGCTTTCTTCTTTTCAGCATCATGCCCATCTCTCACTCCAATCGATCAATCAGCCTTTTGCCGCGGCGCCGCTACAATACCATCATATCGGAACGATTGCGATTGCGAACTGGCCGCCAATGGGCGGACCTCAGACGGTGTGCGAAGCCTGCCGATGAAAACGAAGGCCGCAAAAAAACCTTTGACAATAGATGCGTCCGGACCTAAAGTTCAAACCATCTCAAAGATCGTTCTCCCCAATCGGGGGTGTGATGTGAGACGCCTTCTTCGCAAGACCGCGACCTTTCCCTTCAGAAGACGTCATCCCCCGATCCGCATCTATGCCTTATCTGACATAAATCTCGACCACTTCCACCATTCCCACAGAGCCGCAACCATGGACCCTGGCCGCCGGGGATGCCATCCGGGAAAGGAGGTGGTCTCCCCGAATCCAAGATGATTTTGACGAAATGATTGGGAAACTCTTGACGAGCAAAGGAGAACCGCCATGACCAAAATGTTGATGATTTATCCGGACCGCTGCACCGGCTGCCACAACTGCGCCCTGTCGTGCTCTTTCCATCATGACGGCGAGTTTCGGCCCCACACTTCCCGGATCACGGTTTCTTCCTGGGAGGTGGAGGGATTTTCCATGCCGACCGTCTGCCAGCAATGCGAAAACGCACCCTGCGTCGCAGCGTGCCCCACCGCCGCCATGCACGACGAACCGGTTGCCGGCCGGGTCGCTTGGGACGAGACAAAGTGCATCGGCTGCCGGATGTGCACCGTGGCCTGCCCTTTCGGGGCGGTCGTTTACGAAACGCAGAAACACCGGGTGATCAAATGCGATCTTTGCGACGGCGATCCGCAGTGCGTGGCCTTCTGCCCCACGGCCGCCCTCGAATACACCGATGAAACCGATGGCGCCCGCGCTCGAAAACGGGCCACCGCCGCCGGCTTCAAGAAGACTTTTGAGGAGGTGAGGTGACATGTACGGATGGATAGGCACGATATTGCGGGTCAATCTGACCGACGGGTCCATCAAGAAGGAAGCGCTTGACCCCTCGCTGGCCAAAGCGTACATCGGCGCCCGGGGTCTGGGCAGCCGCATCCTCTGCGACGAGATCAGCCCGAAAATCGATCCCCTGAGCGCAGACAACAAGTTGATCTTCGCCTCAGGCCCCCTTTCGGGGACGAACGCCCCCTCGGCGGGCCACTTCAACGTGGTGACCAAGGGGCCGCTGGGCGGAACGATCGCCGCCTCCAGTTCGGGCGGGGTATTCGGACCGATGCTCAAATACGCGGGCTACGACCTGGTCATCTTCGAAGGGAAGGCCGAAAAGCCTGTTTATCTCTGGATCAACGACGCCGCGGTGGAAATCCGCGACGCCGGGGAGATCTGGGGAAAGACCGTCCCCGAGACGACCGAGGCGGTCCGCGCCGCAACGGATGAGGAAGCATCGGTCGCCTGCATCGGACCGGCCGGGGAAAGGCTGGTTCTGTTCGCCAATATCATGAACGAATTCGGCCGGGCGGCGGGACGAACGGGCGTCGGCGCCGTGATGGGATCGAAGAACCTCAAGGCGGTCGCAGTCCGGGGAACCGGGGCGGTCCGCGTGGCCGATGCGGACGCCTTCCGCACGGCGATGCTGAAGGCGCGCGACATGATCCGGAACCATCCGGTGGGCGGCGGCGGGCTGAAGAAGTTCGGCACCGACGTCCTGATCAACATCCTGAACGAAAGCGGCGGCCTGCCGACCCGGAACTTCCGGGAGGGGGTCTTCCCCACGGCAGACAACGTCGGCGGCGAATCCCTGACGAAAAAGATCCTGACCCGGCCACGGGGCTGTTTTTCCTGCATCATCAGCTGCGGGCGGGCCACGCGGGTGACCAATCCCAAGTACGCCGGGATGGGCGAGGGTCCCGAGTACGAAACCGCCTGGTCGTTCGGGCCGGACTGCGGCGTGGACGACCTGGACGCCGTGACGAAAGCCAATTACATCTGCAACGAGTACGGCATGGACGGGATCACCATGGGGGCGACGGTTGCCTGCGCGATGGATCTCTTCGACAAAGGGATCATCACGAAGAAGGACACGGGCGGCATGGCGCTGAACTTCGGCGATGCCGAGGCGATGGTCGAGATGGTCCGGCTGACCGGCGTCGGCGAGGGTTTCGGGAAGAAGCTTGGCTTGGGGAGCTACCGGCTGGCGGAGGGGTACGGCCATCCCGAGTATTCCATGACGGCCAAGAAGCAGGAGATGCCCGCCTATGACCCACGCGTCCTCCAGGGAATCGGACTGAACTACGCCACCAGCAACAGAGGGGGGTGTCACGTCCGCGGTTATATGACCGCCGTCGAGATCCTCGGCAATCCTGTCAAGATCGACAACCTGACCACCGAAGGCAAAGCGCAGTGGACGATCACATTCCAGAACCTGACGGCGGCGCTGGATTCGACCGGAGCCTGCCTCTTCTCCACCTTCGGAATCGGCGCCGATGAGCTGGCGGCGCTTCTCTCCGCGGCAACGGGCGTCCCTTACAGCACGGAAGAGTTCATGAAAGTGGGAGACCGGATCTGGAATCTGGAGCGCCTCTTCAACCTGGCCTCGGGCCTGTCGGCCAAGGACGATACCCTGCCTCCGCGGCTGCTGGAGGATCCGATGCCGGCCGGACCCTGCAAGGGCGAGGTGAGCAAGCTCTCCCAGATGCTCCCCGAGTACTATGACCTCCGCGGGTGGGACGCCGAAGGCGTTCCCACGACCGGGAAGAAAGCGCAACTGGGACTCTGAAACAATATTCGTGACCCTCTCGCCCCGGGCCCCAAAAAGTCCGGGGTGAGAGGCGGATCGGAGATCAATCATGAATTATCTCATCATCGGGGCCGGAGCGGCGTCGCTCAGCGCCGCGACAACACTCAGGCGGACGGACCCTGCGAGTCGCATCACGATCCTCTCCCGGGAAACGGTCAGCCCCTATGCCCGGATGGCCCTGCCTTACGTTCTCGCCGGAAAGTTCGCGGAGAAGGATCTCTTCCTCACCCCGCCGCCGGGCGTGTCCCTTCTGTCGGGAGAGGAGGCTGTACGGATCCATGGAGAGAGCCGCACGGTGGAAACGGCTTCTGGAAAGAATTTTTACTTCGACCGCCTCCTGATCGCCAGCGGCGCCACACCGGAAAAGCCGAAGATACCTGGAGGAAACCTCCCTTTTGTCTTCACCGTTCGTCATCTTCCCGATATCGTCGGAATCCAGGCGTGCATGAAAGCCGGTGCGAGACGTATCATCATTGCCGGAGCGGGACCGGTCAGTATGGAAACCGGTGACGCCCTCCGGGAGATGGGGATGTCGATCACCTTCATCGTCACCTCCGCGAACATCTTCTCCACCATGCTCGATCCGCCTGCTGCGGGGTGGCTCGCCGGAAAGCTGCGGGAAAAGGGCATCGAGATCCTGACCGGGGAAGAGATCGTGGGGATCAGGGAGGACGGCACGGTGGCTCTGCGTTCCGGCGCAACCCGGGAGTGCGACCTGGTCATCTTCGGAAAGGGGGTCAAGCCGGATATCCCCTTTTTGGCCGGAAGCGGCATCGCAGCCGCTCAGGGGATCGAGGTCAATGAGAAACAGGAGACGAACCTCCCGGGAGTCTATGCGGCAGGCGATGCCGCCCAGAGCCGGGACATCGTCTCCGGCGGGATGCGCATCAATGCCCTCTGGCCCGTGGCCGTGGAGCAGGGGCGCGTCGCGGCCCTGAACATGGCCGGAGTTCCGGCAATCTATCCCGGCAGCTTCGCGCGGAACATCCTGCGGGTATTCGGCATCTCGATCTTTACGGCAGGCGCGGGCCGCACGGAGACGGGCTGCGATATCCGGACGGCAGCAGGCGACGACTTCTACCGGAAAATCGTCGTGGATCGGGGGATCCTCAAGGGACTCATCTTCCTCGGAGAGGTGAGAAACGAGGGATTCTACAGCAGTTTGATCGCAGGCAAGCAGGACGTCTCGGCCTGTGCGGGATCGCTGCTCAAAGGAAGCTATGGATACGGCCGCCGTCTTGCACAGGTCTGCCGTCTGGCCCCATGATCGAATGAAGATCACCTTGAGGACATTTGCCGATTTCCGGGAGACGATCGGTTCCAGGGAAGTGGAGCTTTCGCTGCCCGAAGGAGCATCGGTATCGAGGCTCTTGCAGAGCCTCTGCGACAGCCATCCTGCCCTGAAGGGAAAAATCTTCGATGGGGCGGGGAACCTGAAACCTTACATTCTCATTCTCCGGAACGGCCACAACATCGCATCGCTGGAGCAGCTTGACACTCTGCTGTGCGACCGCGACATCGTTGCCCTCTTCCCACCTGTTGCCGGAGGCTAATGTCCCGCAAATCCGCCCCCGGAAATCGTGCGGTCCCGGGAATCTGTGATAATCTGATCTCCAGCCGGCAAGCCGCCAGAGGAATTTTTCGTCGTTCCTTTTGGGGCCTTACTGGGTCTGGGGCGCGATTTTGATCTCCACCCGCCTGTTTCGTTGCCGTCCCGCTTCCGTGTCATTGCTGGCCACGGGCATGGTCTTTCCGAATCCGAACACTTCAATCCGGTTTCCGGCGATGCCGCGCTGAACCAACAACTCCTTGACCGCATTGGCGCGCCGGTTCGAAAGTTCCATGTTGTATTCGTCGGAGCCCCGGCTGTCGGTATGCCCTTCGACACGGATGACCGTGTTCGGGTATTGGTTCATCACGCGGGCGACGCGGTCGATCTCAGAGTGAATTCCCGGCCTGACAACCGCAGAACCGGTGTCGAACGTGACGTCACCTTTGAAGGTCACGGCCAGCAGGTTGCCTTCCCTGGTCACGGCGGCGGCCTCCGAGGACGCCAAAGCGGCGCGCATGTCTCGCTCCTGGTTGTCCATCATCTTCCCGACGCCGGCTCCTCCGAGCCCTCCCAGCGCGGCGCCGATGGCTGCGCCGATCAAGGTGCCCTTCGTATCATGGGCGATCACCTGTCCGAGCACGGCGCCGGCCGCGGCGCCTCCCGCAGTCCCATAGACGGCGCCCTTCTCGGTTCTGGTCTGCGGCGCTGTGCAGCCCGTCAGCAATGAAGCCACGAGCAACACTCCCAGGCAAATCGATACGATCATTCTATTCATTTCAATTCCTCGTTGACGTATAAATTTTCGTTTTTGATCCAAGTTTTGCCCTAAACCCGACGGCCGCATTGGGGCGCCCGACACGCCTCCCGCATGTAGGGGAAATACGACCCGTTGCGAAGAGAGGTAATAAGGATTGATTGGGAGCGAAATGGGGGGGATTGGTTACCGAAGTAACCTCTTGGCGGATTGCTCTTTCCAGTGGTAGAAAGGACCCAAAGAAACGGCAGTTCCGTTGAACATGACGACTGAAATCGCGAGGGACTTATTGACGAGCTTGTTTACCATCTTTGCTTCATCCTTTGTGATTGCCCTCTCGGGGCCCTGATGCCGGGGCCGCTTCTGACGGCCACGATCACGGAGAGTTCACAACGCGGCTTCATCGCAGGACCCCTCCTGATAGCCGGTCACGCCATCTTGGAGGGAGCGCTCGTCATCGCCTTTCTGATGGGACTTGCGCCCCTCTTTCAGCAGCCCGCAGTCTTCTCCGTCATTGCGTTTGTCGGGTCCGTCCTTCTCGTCTGGATGGCTTTCGGGATGTTCCGCTCATTGCCCTCCCTTCATCTTTCGCTGCGGGGCAAGCCGAACATGGGGGGCCATCTGGTGGTCAGCGGAATCTTGATGAGCGTGGCCAATCCGTACTGGGTGATCTGGTGGGCGACGATCGGCCTGGTTTACATCCTCTATGCCGGGCGATTTGGCCTCTGGGGCATCGTCTTTTTCTTTGCCGGCCACATCCTGGCCGATCTGGCCTGGTATTCACTGGTCGCGGCGGTGGTGGCGGGGGGCAGAAGATTTCTGACCGACCGCCTCTACCAGGGTCTCATAGCCGTCTGCGCGGCCTTCCTGGTCGCGTTTGCGGTCTATTTTGCCTATGCAGGCTTCGACAAGCTGAATGTAGTCATCCCGTAGAGACGTTTCCGTTTGGACGACACACGCAGCACACGTCATGCTTCCTCGAAGCGACAACCTGCGCCGCAACACCTTTTCACCCGCGTCGTCTTGCCTCCGAGATGAACCCGCTGAGACGAAGCTATCTCATCCCTGCCGCCTTCTGAAGGATGAAGATCGCCTCCTCCAGACCGATGGTGTCATCGTTATTGACATCAGCGCCGACGTTCGGCGTCGACGGCGTCCGCGCCGAGAGGAGCTGCAAGACCATAACGGCGTCCTGGACATTCACGGCACCGTCGGCATTGAGATCCCCCTGCGCGGGGAGCACGACCAGGCTCACGCTCTTCTGTGCACGTGTGTAGATATCCGTGTCCGTCGGCGTAAACTGCACGGTCAGCGGTATTGTACCCATCGAGGCCAAATTCCCCACCGCCGGTGAATAGCTGAACGTCCCTTCGACATTTGCCGATGCATTCAACTGTGTTGCGCTGAGCCTCGTTCCGTATGTAATGCTCGCCGGATTTTCCCAGGTGATGATCGAAGGCGATTTGCCATATGTAAACCCGCGATAGATCCCGGAGATCGCCCCCGATTGTCCGTCCGGGTTGGTGACCGTGACAGATATTGTTCCTGCATCGTGGGCAGGGGTTGCGGCCGTGATGGTGGTCGCATTGACCACGACAACGTCGGTCGCCTCCGTACCGTCGAATACCACGGTGGCGCCGGTCTGGAAACCCGTTCCCTTGACCGTCACGGTTGTTCCTCCTTCGACCGGTCCCCCGTTTGGTTCGACGTACGCAATGGCCGGCGCCGGCACATAGGTGAACGCATTGGCTAGCATCCCCGTCTGCCCATCGGCATTGGTGACGACCACATCGACGAGCCCGGCGGCGTGACCCGGAACTTCTCCCGTAATCGTCGTGTCGGTGACCGATGCGCCCCACATTGTATTACCGCCGAATGTAATGGTGCCGCCGCTCCGGAAGCCGGTCCCGGTGACCGTGATCTCCGTTCCGTAATGACCGCTGTCGGGCGTGACGGATATCACCATCGGCGGTCCCACGTACTCGAAGCCGCCGATCAGGGTGCCGCTCCGAGCATCGGGATTGGTGACCACGACATCGACAACCCCCAGGGCATGGGCCGGAACCGTCGCCGTGATCTTGATGCCGTTCACAACCGTCACCTCTGTCGCGGCCACGCCGCCGAACGTCACCGTGGCATTGGGTGCAAACAGGCTCCCGCTGATCGTCACGGTCGAGCCGCCGGCTGGCGGACTGATGGCCGGCAAAACCGACGACACGGCCGGTGCCGGCGTCGGGCTCTGGGCAAAGGCGAAATACGACCCCAGTGCGGCCGTGGTGCCGCAGATCACATTGGCCGTCGTATCCAGGGTGAACGTCACGTCTGTCCATGAATAGCTCTCCGGCACATAGCGCAGCAGCCGGAGTTTCGACTCATCCAGGCCGGCAGATGTGATATCCGCTTCCGCGTAAGGGAAACAAATATTTGCCGCCCCATAGGAGGTCAAATCCTCGGCAGTGATGACGTAGTAGTAGCTCGGCAAGAATGCGTACCCCGACGGAAACGCCGTGCTGCTGCCGTTCACCCTTTCCGGCGTTGCGGGGACCTTGGCCGCCTTGAGCGAGCCGCTATCGCTCTTATCGAAGAACGTCACTTCGATCGGGCCGGAAAGGGAGGGAACGGTCACCGCTGAAGACGAGTACGATACATAGACGGAACCGTGGTTGACGGAAAATGGCAGGGTGTTGGATGTGCCCGCATCGGTGGTCACGGTGACGTTAGCCAAACCGGCGGTTGTCAACAGATTGCTCGGGAAGGAGGCATGCACGTAACCATAGCCCGCGTCAGTCCCGTCAACGGCCGTGCCGTTGACGTTGACGGTCGGGACGGGCGTTGTCGCCGACTCGTCGGGGGTCAACCCCGCGCCGTAGACACTGAGTTCCACCCCGGTGTTCACATAACCGTAGGAGGGTTCGAGGGAGACGATCAGGGGCTGGGTGTCGGCAAAGGCGAAGGCGTTGGCCATGGTCGCGGACTGCCCGTCGGGGTTGACGACGGTCACGTCCACGATGCCCGCTGCATGGGTCGGCGTCGTGACCGTGAGTGCCCAAGCGTTGTATGTCACACTGGCCGCCTCTATGCCGCCGAAGTACACGCGGGCGCCCGGCCGGAAGTCCCGGCCCGATACATCGATCGTCGATCCGCCGGCGATCGGCCCGCCTGCGGGGGAAACGCCGCCGATGCCCGGTGCGGAGAGGGGCTGGTATACGCCGCCGTCGGTCACGGCCAGGACGGCCGCCTGATTGTCGATTGCCCACGCCGTATTGACGTCTACGGCCGTGATCCTCCTCATCGTCGTTGCCGCGCCCGATACCTGTGAACGCCACGTGGCACCTCCGTCGACGGTCTTGATGATGGTCCCGCTTTCTCCCACCGCCCAGGCCACATCGGCGCTCACGGCGGAGATTCCGTGCAGATTTGCAGTGACGCCGGATCCCTGAACGACCCAACTCGCGCCGCCGTCGATCGTCTTCATGATGCGTCCGCTATCACCCACGGCCCAGGCAACGCTGGAACTGACCACCGCAACATCATTCAACAGGCTGCCGGGCGACGCAACCTCGGTGGTCCATGTGCCGCCGCCATCTGCCGTATGGACGATGCCGCAGTAGCCGACGGCCCAGGCGTTTTGATCATCCACCGCATCAATCGCCAGGACGTCCCCACCAACGAATTCCTGGCGGTACGGATAATACCCCCAATCGCTGCAGTTGCCGGAGTAGGGACGATGCCAGATCAGCCCGTATGGATCGCTCCACCCGGTCGCCCAGACATTGGTCGCGCCGACGGCTTTGAGGCCGTGATTGTGCATCACCGTACCGCCGACATTGCCGGCATTGCAGCCATTCGCTTCGCGCAACCACGTGGCGCCGCCGTCCGTGGTATAGGCCGTGAGGCCGTTGATCCCGGCGGCCCAGGCATGGTTGCCGTCCACGACCGACAGACTGATGAATTCCCCGAAAGACCTCCACGGATCCGTGTCGCCGCCCTTGCTGAAGACGAGGGACCAGCTCGATCCGTCGAGGGTCTTGAGGATGGCCGCTTCACCGGTACTGAGACGGCCGGCCAGCCAAACCTCCGTCGCGCTCACCGCCTCGATGCCGTTGAGACTGTAGGTCACGCCGGCGGAAAGGGCTGGCAGGGTCTGCGGATGCCATCCGGCTTGCGCGAGAACAGACACAGGCGCCAGCATCAGGCCAAGCAGGAACACAGAGGCTTGCAGATTGATTCTCAAAATGGTGAGGAAACTTCGGTGAGAGTTCATGTCTCATTCCTCCAGAAGACTACGCATAGGGAGCGGCAACTATTTGGAGAAGACACTACGAAGATGGGACATTGTCCTGAAGCGGCCTGAGTATAAGAGGCTGCTTTTGATTGTCAAGGGATATTTTGACCGGGTGTTTTGACTGGGATGCTCTGCATCCGGAAAGCCAACGATGGATAAGTATTGCCGGCCTGAATCGGTCATCGATCATGTCATTTCCAGGGTCATTATGATAAAGTGCGTTACACTCGGAAGGCCCGGGAAATGCGGTCATGATACGCTGGCTTTCTGACGGTCTATGACTGTTTTCCAGGAGTCTGCGGCGTGAAGCAATTCGATGAGAGGGATACCATGTTTTCCCGGATCGGCCTGATCCCGGGGACCCGCAAATACGATCACTACTATAAGCAGCACCCTGAATTCCGGGCAGAAGATGACCGGGTCAGAGAATCCACCAGACGAATGATGGCCAAGATTTTCGGCGTTGAACCGGAGAAACTGGAAAATCGCCAGAGAATGATGGCCGTCATGCAGAAAATCATGAACTGGGCATCCTTGCTGAAAATGACAAAGATCCAGATGGATGCATCGGATATGCCGATCATGTACGGCATCATTCCGGATGAAGAGATCGTCCGGAGCCACATCACCGTCGGGAAGCCTCCTCTGATCGCGGCCAGGGCGATGAATCAGGCGGCTCATCAACAGAAGATCTCCCGGCATCAGGTCAAGACGGATCCCGGGGAGATGACGGCGTTCATCAAGAGACTGGCGCTCCGGTACGGCGCGGATGCCGTGGGCATCGCACGATTGGAAGAGCACCATCCCTACACGCACCGGGGAGACATGTACGGAATGGGCGTCGGCTACGGGAAACGGATTCATCTGACATACCGATATGCCATTGTCGTGGCTTCCGCGCTGGATAAGGAGATGATCTGCAACGCGGCGACGGACGGGGTATGGACGGCCGCCATGCTGGGTTATGCCCGCTGCACCGCCGTCACGGCTCAAATCGCGATATACATCAAGTCATTGGGCTATGAGGCCCAGACCGACAATTTTTTCGAGTACCACTCTCCGATGACGCCTCTGGCCGCTGCGGCCGGCATCGGCCAGATCGGCCGCTGCAACTGCGTCATCAGCAGGGCGTTCGGCAATCGTCTGAAGGTCGGTGCGATACACACCAGCATGCCCCTCCTCGAAGACGGACCCGTCGATTTCGGCATGGTTGAATTTTGCAGCGCCTGCCTGAAATGTGCTATCGACTGTCCCGCGAAAGCGGTCAGTTTTCAGGGACCTGAACTCTTCAATGGACTTTGGCAGTGGAGACATCAGAGCACCAGATGCATGGAGATGTGGATGAACCTCGGAACGGGCTGCGGGATTTGCATGTCCAGCTGCCCCTTCTCCCGGGGTGTCGACCCGGAGATGATCGAAGCAATGAAGGGGAACAGGGAGGTCATCCAGAAGATCCTATCACTCGACGGAGAAAAACGGACGCCCGGCACCGGCGCTCTCGCCTGATCCCGGGATGAACTCAGGAAGGCTGATGGCTCGACATTGAGAAGCCTCGGGACCGAGACTCGCCGGCCCGCCCCAGATGGAGTACAGGACTCCCTGATGGATATTTTATGCTCAGACGGCCGCCCAATTGGATACTTTTTACGCATACCTGGTTGCGAAGCAGACGCCGCCGTATCGGGAACACTTTGAATCACAAGCTTATTTCAGAAACGGATCGCTTCACCGACAAACGGCATGCTCCTTGCTGTAGTCATTGTACGAGGCAGATCGCGGGTGATAGGATAACAAGAAACGATGGCAGCCGCCGTCCTGTTCACCCGTCGTTTCGGCGGCTCGTCGACATGCAGGAGAGTAATCATGAAGGCAACAAATCGCATGAAAATGCTCGGACATCGACAGAAACGGCCAACGCAGGGAGTTTGGGTCTGGTTTTCGCTTCTGCTGGCCGTCCTGGCGCTGGCGGCATGCTACCCAGCACCTTACCGGACCGTTCAGCGCCCCATGCCCCGGGAGTCCGTCGCACCTCAGCCGGTCCCTTCGACCCAGGTCTATTTTTACCCCAAGGCGGGCCAGACCCCGGAACAACAATCCCGCGACCACTACGAATGCTACAACTGGGCGATCACGCAGACCGGCTTCGACCCCGGCCAGTCGGCGATCCCGCAGAATCAGCGCGTCAGGGTCGTGCCGATGCCGCCGCCGGGTCATGATACCGCCACACTGGCCATTGCCGGCGCCGTGCTGGGTGCGCTGATCGGGGGACCGCGACATGCCGTCGAGGGCGCCCTGATCGGCGCATCGGGTGGCGCCATCGCCGGCGCAGCGTCGGATGCGAGCAGGGTGGAAGCCGCCCGGCGCCAGGAGGAGGCCTATGCCGCGCAAGGCCGGGCCTATGACGCCCGGCTGGAGGAGAAGGCTTCCGTGTTCCGGCGGGCCATGTCCGCCTGCCTGGAGGGACGCGGCTACACCGTACGGTAAAGAGCCGTTTATGAACAATGAACAGAACGATAAGCAGAACAAGCCGATTTTATGGAGGCAAGAGCCATGACACCTATTACGCAGACAAACAAATACCTTCCACTCGGGCTGATGTTGGCCCTGTTGTCGGCCATCATCCTGTTCGCCTGGACACCGGCCGCGCAAGCGGAGCGGGGACCGGGCCGGGCGGATCGCGGTCCGCACCCACGCGAATTTCACGATTCGCGGTACCATCATGACCGCGACTACCCCTCTCGCGGCGTGGTCATCCGGACCCTGCCGCGCGACCACAGGGTTATTGTCCACCGCGGGTCGCGGTACTACTTCTCCGGGGGCGCCTGGTACCGGCCATACGGGCCGAGTTTCACCGTCGTCGTTCCGCCGTTCGGCCTTTTCGTCCCGTTCCTGCCCCCCTATTACACGACGATCTGGGTGCACGGCATCCCTTACTACTATGCCAACGAAGTCTACTATGCGCATCAGGGAAGCGGCTATGTGATTGTCGAGCCGCCCAAGGAGGAGGTCAGCCCGGCACCGCCGCCTGCAGACCAGATGTTCATCTATCCCCGCTTGGGTCAGAACGAGAACCAGCAGGCCGATGATCGCTATGCGTGCCACCGCTGGGCCGTGGGCCAGACGAACTTCGACCCGACGCAACCGCCCGACACCACACCGGAGTCTCGGCGGGTGGAGAGGCGCGCCGATTACCAGCGGGCGATGGCGGCCTGCCTCGACGGGCGCGGATACACCGTCAAATAGAGGAATCCGGTTTCCATCGGCGCCGATCTCTGGTACAATCGGCGCCGTTTCTATGTCAGGCGGCTTGGAAGGCCGAGCAGACGCCTATGGCAAGAGGCTTTCCGCCGGGGGTGGTATCGTCCTGGATTACGCCATGATTTCCCAGGCAGTTCCGGAGGGACTCCGCTTGTCCGTCAATCATTTGGATGCACCGGTTCCATGGTCATGAGACTGAATCCGAAGGAGTTTGACAGGGCGGTCCGCCGCGCCTACAATCGCATTCCGGCGGAAATCCGGGAGCGGATGGATGACGTCGTCCTCACGGTGAAAAAAAGGCCGGACCGCGGCATGCTGGAGGAAATGGGCTATCCCCCGGACGAACCCCTCCTCGGCCTCTACTGGGGGGCATCCATGCAGGAACACTCCTTTTTTGCTCCGCCCCCTCTCTATCCCGATACGATCTTCATCTTCCAGGAGCCGCTGGAAGAGATGTGCGAGACCGTCGCAGAGTTGGAGCGGGAGATCGAGATCACGGTCGTTCATGAGGTTGCCCACTTCCTCGGGATCGAGGAGGAGCGCCTGGAGGAGCTGGGGTACGGGTAACCCTTCGTAAGTTCTGTCACGTGCTTGACCGGAAGCGCACCTGTCATCCCTGCCTTGTGCGCGGCAATCACGGGAGCAACCCGGCGCAGCGGCTTCACGGCGTGGGGCGGGCGTAATCCGAATACACAGTTCAGCGGAGATGGAAATCATGGGGATTGAAGCGCTCGGGTGGTGCATCCTGGGGTTGTTCGCGGGTATCGTCGCGGGAGTGCTGGCACTCCGGCCTCGGATCCGTGCGGCTGCGGAGGGAGCACGCCAGGCGGCGGAAGCGGAACGGGCGGCGTTGGCCGAAAGGATCCAGGGGCGGGAGGAACTTCTTGCCGGAATCCGGACGGAGCTTGCGCGTGTCCAGCAGGAGCGGTCGGAGTTGCAGGAAGAGCTGAGCCGCCAGGCGGAACGGCGATCCGCCGCCGAGGAAAAGAACACCCGGATTCCTGAACTCGAAGCGGCTGTCGCGATGAAGGAAGAGTTTCTCCGGGAGCTCCGCTCGGAGAGCGGCGACCTCCGGACGCGTCTGGCGCAGATCGAAACGCAGCGGGAGGAGGAACGCAGGGCCGCCGATGAGAAGCTGGCCCTTCTCGAGGAGTCCCGGTGTCATCTTTCGGACGCATTCCGCGCCCTCTCCGCCGAGGCCCTCCGGACCAACAATCAATCTTTTCTCGAACTGGCGCAAACGACCCTGGAGAGATACCAGGAGAACGCGCGCACCGATCTTTGCCAACGGCAGCTTGCCATCGACGAGCTCGTGAAGCCGTTGAAGGATTCGCTGGAAAAGGTCGATGGCCGGATCCGCGAAATCGAGAATACCCGCAGTTCGGCCTATGCAACCCTCACGGAACAGATCCGATCCATGGCCCTGACTCAAGGGCAGCTCCAGGGCGAGACGGCCAACCTCGTCCGCGCCCTCCGCGCTCCGGCCGTCCGCGGCCGCTGGGGCGAAATCCAGCTCCAGAGGGTCGTCGAAATGGCGGGGATGGTCGAGCACTGTGACTTCATCCAGCAGGAGACCGCCTCGACGGAAAACGGCCGACTGAGGCCCGATATGATCATCCGGCTCCCGGGCGGCAAGAATGTCGTCATCGATGCCAAGGCACCGCTCCAGGCCTACCTGGAGTCACTCGAAACGTCCGACGAGACGGTCCGGATCGCCAGGCTGAAAGACCATGCCCGGCAGATCCGCTCCCATCTCCAGTCACTCGGCGCGAAAGCCTACTGGGAGCAGTTTCAGCCCGCGCCGGAATTCGCCGTTCTCTTCCTTCCCGGGGAGACCTTCTTCAGCGCCGCGCTGGAACAGGATCCGGCCCTGATCGAATACGGCGTCGACCAGCGCGTGATCCTCGCGACTCCGACCACGCTGATCGCCCTCTTGCGGTCGGTCTCTTATGGCTGGCGTCAGGAGAATCTCGCGGAAAATGCGGAGGAGATCAGCCGCCTCGGCCGGACGCTCCACGAGCGGGTCGCGATCCTGGCCGGCCACTTTGCAGACCTCGGCCGGAATCTGGACCGTGCCGTTTCCGCATACAACAGCGCCGTGGGGACATTCGAAAGCCGGGTTCTGGTCGCCGCACGGAAGTTCCGTGAGTTGGGCGCCGCCCGCGATGAGGATATCGCCCCTCTGGAGGGGGTGGACCGCAAAGCCCGCTCGCCTCTCCCCTCGCCCGCGGCGGACGCCCCTCCCGGCAACCTGTGACCTGGAATAAAAAAAACCGGTGAGCGCCGGTTTGAACCCCGGCGCCCACCGGCGTATTTCTTAGAGGGACCGCAGTGATCCCGGCCTGCTAATATCGACCGCCGCGCCCGCCACGGAAGCCGCCCCGGTCACCACCGCCGCGGGAACCGCTGGACTCCGTCTTCGGCCGTGCTTCGTTCACGGTAATCGTCTTCCCGTCCAGATCGCCGCCGTTGAACTTCTTGATCGCTTCCTGCGCACCCTCTTCGGTTTCCATCTCAACGAAGCCGAAGCCCCGCGAAACGCCGGAAAACTTGTCCTTGATCACGGCCACCGATGCCACCGCGCCGGCCTCGGAAAAATTGTTCCGCAGGTCCTCCTCCGTGACTTTCTGTGACAGGTTCCCTACATACAGATTCTTGTTCATGGTTCGCCTCCTAATTTGTTTCGGAATGCCCCTCCGTTCCTCCGTGGCGAAGGGAGATAACGGTTCCGGGGCCGGTTCATGTCGCACGGCATCCGGCCGGCGCATGAAGGTCTGAGAAAGAAAATCCGCCGAGACTCTGAAGAGTCGGGCGGTTCACCTTACGCTTCAACCTGTCTTTGTGCGGATCCCGCCGGTATCACCCTGGACGTCCGCCTTGCATCCTCCGGCATTTGGTTTTCTTTCTATTCCCGAATCACTTGAAAGTCAAGCCATTTTTCCGGCCGGTGGTGACTCAGTTTCAATCGCAAAGACCGGCCTCGACTTGCGCTCCGCTGATTCTTCGAATGTGCGTCGCCTTGCTCGCAGATTCTTCGAATTCCGCGCCTGACGGCGCTCAGACACTTGCCGTTGCGGACGCTCGCTTCGCCGGCAGAGGTACCCGGAAAAATCTTTAAATCGCGCTGCGCGAGGCGTCTCTGCAGCCAAAATGAGTCACTGTCCTCCGGTCGCGACGATCACCCTGCACCCTGGGCGGGCGGCCCTCACCAGTGTAGCGGCGTACTCCAGGTCGCAGGCCCCGAACTCGTCACTGCCGCCGCAGATGCGGATCACCCCGCCCGCCTCGAAGAAAAGGGATGCCCCTCCCAGTTCGTGCACCTGCGCATCCCTCAGGCCGAGACCGCTGACCTCGGCCTGCGTATTCCTGAGAATCTCCCGGTGCCAGAGGTCCCCCGAACGGAGAACCACCAGGCTCTCTTCGCCAACGGCGATCAGAACGAGAAGGATCTTGCCCCGGTACCCGTCGGGCAAGAGCACGGCGGGAATCATCGCTTCGAGACTTCGGTTCTCGGATCCAGGCTCCCCGGCTCCCGTGGACTTTCCAGCGGCAGAAGCCGTCCGTTTCGGCGGACTTGCCGGATCCGGGTTGGCGATTGAAGGGTTGCCGGGCGCACTTTGGCTCATCCCTCACCATCCCGCTTGTCTATGCCGTCCGGGCCGTTCGGTTCGGATGGCTTCTCTCTCCTGAGAAGCCCCACAATGACCAGGAGGACGGCTATCCCACTGATCACCCAGACCCCGTACAATTTGACCCCGGCCAGAACGGCAACGCAAAACGCGAAGAGTCCCGCGGCGATCAGTATCCGCTTCAACATCACGTTCATCTTCTCCACCATCGATCAGGGGCGCAGCCCCAAGGCCTGCCTCTTTGACCTTCCGCCGGTATCCTTATAATACCGGGTGAAAACGGGCAAGGGTTTTCCAAAAAGGAGTCGGGACCGCACGCAACAGGATCCGTTCCCCGTCCATGTCGTGGATCGCAATATCCCGGGATTCATGACTCCTTTCCCGGATATCGGCTCTTTCATTTGACAAGAGAGCTTCAATCAGCTAGTTTCAGCCCGCTCGATCATCGGTCGGAGGAGAAACGTGGTCGGAACCATCTCGGCTCTTCTGGAAGACAGAGATCGCCCCTTCACGCCCGACGGAGCGACCGTCGGCGAGATTGCGTCCCTGGCGGCGGGAATCCGCGAGACCCTCGCCCGCGTGGGCGCGTCGGCCGACAAACCGGTCTGCCTGTGCGTGGAGGAACGCTATCACCTGCTGGCCGCCCTCCTCGCCGCCTGGGCGGGCGCCCCGCCCCTGATCATACCCCATGCCTTTCATCCGGAGCTCCTGCGGGAGGTGCAGAGCACAAAACCCTATGGGCTGATCCTGACCGATACCGCGGTCGTTCCTCCCCTCGGTGCGGCCGTCGTTTCGATCCGCGAGTGTGGCCGGGGCGGTCATCCGCCCACACTCATCCGCCGTCCGGAGAGCCCTTTCCTGTGGCTCTTCACGGGCGGCTCGACCGGAACCCCGCGGATCTGGTCCAAAACCCCGGGAAACCTCTTCGGAGAGGCCCTCCACCTGGCCCGGATCTTCGGCATCGGCCCGGATGACCTGATCCTCTCCACCGCTCCTCCGCAGCATATCTACGGCCTGCTCGCCTCGGTCCTCCTCCCCTTCGTCGCCTCGGCCCGGGTCGTCCGCCACACCTGCACCTTTCCCCGGGAGATTCTCGGAGCGCTGAAGAAAGAGCAGGCTACAGTGTTGGTCAGCGTCCCAATCCACTATGCGGCGCTCGGGAACGATGCCCTTCAGCGCTTCTCCCTCCGGTTGGCCCTCTCTTCCGCCGCCCCGATGGATCCGGTGGATGCCGCCTTCTTCCTTGAAAAAACAGGGCTTGCCATCAACGAAATCTACGGATCGACGGAAACGGGGGGAATGGCCACCCGCGTCCATGGGGCGAATCACGGCTCCTGGGAGCCCTTTGACTGCCTCGACTGGAGGATCCTTTCCGAACGGCTCAGCGTGCGCTCGAATTTCGTCTCCCCCGATCTCCCCCTCGACGCCGATGGCTACTACCTCACGGCGGACCGCGTCGCCGCCGCCGGGGAGGGCCGGTTCCGGTTCCTGGGGCGGGCAGACCATATTGTCAAGATTGGCGGCAAACGGGTCGACCTGGATGAGATCCGGGAGGAGATCCGTCGGATACCGGGGGTGAAAGACGCCTGCGTTTCGATCCTTCCGCAGAGTCGTTCGCGCCGGTTCCGGGTCGGGGCGCTGGTCGCCACGGAACTGGCCGCCGGGGAAGTCCGCGATGCCATCCAGTCGATGGAAGAACACCACGGTCTGGTGCGGAGAGTCAGAGTCGTCCGATCCATCCCCATGCTGCCGAACGGCAAGATCGACCGGCTGCGGGTCGGTCGGCTCCTCTCCGCTTCCGCCTCCGCGGAAGCGGAAGGCCCGATCATGCCCCCCGCCCCGGACGATCCTCGTGCTCGGTAAAAAAAGGCTCGAAGTGATACCACTCGTAGGGATGGGCGCGGACCGTCTCGGCGAGGAGGTCCGCATAGGCCTGGGCGGCCATTTCGACGGCCCCTTGCCGCTCCGGCCGGGATGCCGCCGTCACGAAAAAAGGCGGATAGGTCACCAGATGGTACCTTCCCTCTCCCGTACGGTAGGCGAAAAAGGTCAAAAGGGGCGCACCTGACAGCATCGCCAGGATGAACGGGATTTCCGGGATCCGGGCCTCGCCGCCGGCAAAACGAACCGTAACGCTCCGCTGCTCCCCTCCCCACAGCCTGTCCCCCGTCAGGGAGACGAGCCCGCCCTCCCGAAGGAAATTCAGTCCCTCCACGATCTCCATGGCCGATCCCCCACTCTCCGGGACGGAGATGACGCGAATTCCGCTCTCTTCGACGCTCCGCTTCTGCCGCCGCTCAATCTGCTCCTGGTGCTTCTCCCCCAGGTAAAGCAGCAGTTTCATGGAGGGACGGTTCCGGCCATGATGCCGGAGAAGCCGGGCGGCGATCTCCCAGCTTCCCACGTGCGACATCAGGATCACGCCTCCCCGGCCGCTTTCCGCAGCCGCGAAGATATGCTCCAGCCCCTCCTGGTCCATGGTGAGTTCGTTACCCCGGGCGAGGCGAAACCGGTCCAGAAAGACGTAAACGAAATGATGGTACTGCTGCCATGAGCACCAGAGGGCGTGGGCGCGTCCCCGGTCGGGAAAGAGCCGACGGTAGAAGCGGACGCTCACGGCGACCCGCCGGGGAAAGAGAAAGAAGTACCCCGTGGCCACATGCCAGGCGACGACCAGGAAGATCCACCGGCCGAATCGCCGCTCCAGGGCCATGAGGCAGCGGTAGACAAGGTCCTTCACGGTTCGGCTCCCTTCGATGGGCTGCCGCACATGAACCCTCTGAATCGGCGATGTTCGACCATTCCTTCTCCCTTGCAGGCGGATGCCGTATATCTCTATCCCGGAGCCACCCACTATCCTCTCATCCGGACGATGCGTTGGAAGATCAGGCGGGTGAAGGTCACCGAGTTCCGGCAGAAATCGACAAAGGGCCGGAAATGGGAGACCCTCTTCATTCCGGGGGTATAGGAGACACTCACCGGCGTCTCGAGAACGGGAATCCCCGCCCACCGCGCCCGGACCAGCACCTCTACTTCGAACTGGAAGCGCCGGGCCCGGACCTCGAGATTCGCCGCCTCCGGAAGCGGGTAGATGCGCATGCCGCTCTGGGTGTCGGAGAGGACGGGTCCTCCGGCCAGCCGGACCCAGAAATTGGAGAACCCTCGTCCGAAACGGCTCGTCCAGGGGACGTCTGCTCCGGTCATCCCCTCCCGCCGACCGATGACGATGGGCCGCACACCTTCTGGGATGGCACGGATCATGGTAGGAACATCCACCGGATCGTGCTGGCCGTCGGCATCGAGCGTAATCGCCCACGCCACTTCTCCGGCCATGGCCGAAAAGCCGGTCAGGATGGCCGCCCCCTTGCCCCGGTTGCACTCATGCCGCAAGACCGTGACCCCGCCGAGGCCCGCGAGCGCTGCCGCCGTCCCGTCGGTCGACCCGTCGTCGACGGCCCAGACGGGGAAACCCAGCGCAAGGACCCTCTCGATGACGGAGACGACCGCCCCGGCGTGGTTGTAAACCGGGATCAGCACACCGAAACGCCCGGCGGGATTCCCGCTTGCGGGTATCGCCGTCATAGGCATTCCGGCAGAAAGGCCACGGCCCACGTCCCCGGGCCCATATGCGCGCCAGAGGTCAGGGACATGGGTTGCAGGATGAGCTCCGCTTCCGGCCAGCGTCGTGCGATTTCCGGCTGCACCTCGCCCTTCACCCAGTCGCGGTTGTCGGTATACTCGAGCATGATCACGGCCCGTCCGCCGCTTCCGAGCTCGGCGCTCATCTTCTCCAGCGCAAACTTCACCTGTTCCGCCTTGTTCCGGACGACCCCCACCTTCATGGCCCCTTCAGGGAGCGGGCTGATCACCGGTTTCATGTGGAGCATGTCGCCGAAGAGGGCGCTGGTCCGGGAAAGCCGGCCGCCGGCCGCCAGGTACCGGAGCGTATCCAGAAAGACATACTCACGGCAGCGCCCGGCCGCCTCGCGGGCGAATCGGATGACCTCATCGCCGTCGCCCGCCTCACCGGCGTATCGTGCCACGGCCAAGGCGGCCAGGCCGAGACGTCCGGACGCCGCTCCGCTGTCGATCACCGTGAAGCGCCCCTCAGGGTCGCACCGCTCTCGCCAGGACTCCGCCTCCCGGAAGTTCCCGGTGAAGGCCGAACCGACGCACAGGTAGAGAACCCGGCTGAAGCGGCCCAGAGCGCTCCGATAGTGTTCATGGCGCTCGAAGACGGAGGCCTGGGCGGTCGAAACCTTCCCCCCCCGGCGCATCGCAGCATAGAGCTCTTCCGGAACAAAATGGGTTTCGGGAAGCGATCGCTCACCGACGGTAATGTAGCTGTCGAGGACGGTCATCCCCAGCATGGCTGCTGCCTTCCGGCCGATGGAACCGGCGGCATCGGTCATGACATGGATGGCCCCCTCGACCGGACGCCGACTGAAGGAACGGACCTGCTCCCCCAGGTCATCTGCCGACCAGCGGACCACCTTGCCGAATGCCGCCAGATCGTCCCGGACTTTACGGCCGTCGGCGGCATGAAGATGGATTTTGAGGTATTCCCCGTCTTGCAGGACGACGACGCTCTCGCCAACGGCCGAGAGCCCCTGGACGGCTCCTGCGGTCCCGCCTTCGATCCGGAGCACCGTGTCCACGCAGCAACCCGTTTCGCCTTCATCCGTGAAGGTCCGGGAGACCTTGAGGCGCCCCTTGAAGACCTCGGCGATCGGCCTGAATCCGTCGCCGTCTTCCACCAGGATGTGGAAAAAGCCCTCCAGGAAGATGAAGAGACCGAGCGCCCCGGCATCGACGACGCCGGCCGCCTTAAGCTTCGGCAGGAGTTCGGGTGTCGAAAGCACGGCTTCTTCGAGTTTCCTAAGCACGCGCTCCCGCCAGGGCCCGTCGAAGGTTGCCGGACTCTCAGCCATCGCGTCGGCGAGCGCATCGAAGACGGTCAGCATCGTACCCGGTTTCGGGTCGTTCACCGCCA
>JAJFTY010000184.1 GCA_021372695.1 Deltaproteobacteria bacterium | reverse complement strand
GGCAAAAACATCTTAACCGAAGAGGAGACTGACTGCCATTTTTCCTTCAACAACTGTAGGGCGAGTCCCTAACTTTTACAACCAATTCGATATATTGCTTCAAAGACTATTCTGGCCGAGCCCTTTGGTGAGAGAGAGGGCCGCCTATGCTGTTGCTGAACTACTGAATTGCGGGGAAGATCGCCAGAGATTATTTGACCGGTATTTGGCTTTCTTGAAAGATCAAAAACTTGAGAGCCTCATTGCTGTTGCTCTTCTGCCAGTCATTAAGGCTTTGGAAAGGAAGGACGGACTGTCCACGTATGTGGATTTATCGGCCGTGTTAAGCGCCATACCGTTTAGTTCTATTGTAATAGAAATACTCGCCCATGAAATATCATATCTGCTTAATCAAGAGGCAGAATTCAAGCCTAGCAGACGGCCCGTCTTAATCCCTCCCGCCGATTATGAGCCTCATAAGTTCTTCACTAAACATATCCGAGGATTTCTTGCGCCAGCGTATAGTGAGCGGTCAACCAAAATAGGAGACGCCACCGGCGTGGACTTTTCCAGATATTGGGCCTTCAATTCACAGAAGATCGCTGGCGAGCTGGCCATTGAAGAGCAGGTTGGCGATGCAATGAATTTTCTGGGATACCGGCCTCCAAGAATGCTCGGCATGTCCACAAAATTGAGTGAGGTATATAGGTCAGCTTTCCTCCGGACGGTACAACACTTTTTTGACAACGATCTCCTAGAAATTGATATGTACCATAGTTACGCATTGGCGACGCTGCCCGTTGAATTATCTTTTTGGAAGATTAGGACGAACAGAGCTCCCGCATGGTGGCCGAGAGTAAAGCATGAGACCGGAAAAGAATCGTACACGAAAGAGATTGTCAAATTTGCATTTCCGTATGATGAGGTTGAAGCCCTTATGCGAAGGAACGGAGAGACTACGATACTGGGCGTCAACGGAACTGCTGAACCGCAAAAAGGATGGAGGGAAGGAGTCCCGGATACATCAATAGATTTAGCTGCATTTGCTTATAAGATAAACGGGTCGAATATCCCTGACGCCGAAGTTGTTGCGAGGAAGATACTTGATCAAACGTCCCTGTTTACCGTAGCCAGAATGCTTCGAAGGCCGTTCAATGTGCTGGAATGTCCTGATCAATACTTGCCAAGTCAAACAAGACCTGAAGCAATTGACGATATGACAATTTATCCATTGATAGCGCCCATCAGGCATTCCGCAATCAGCTTGTGGCAATGGTTCAGAGGAAATCATCCGCACATGCTTCTATTCAGGCCGGTATCGGATCAGAATGTGATGAGACTGGACGATAGCGGATTAGGTTATTATAAACAGGGCAATTTGGTTGCCTGTAGCCAAGACTGGACTGAGGGTATTCAGGATCGGATGGATCTGGAAGCGCCACATGGTACCTTCATTGAGATTGATACCAGTTATTTGAATGACTATCTAAGCGAGATCGGTTTTAGACTTGGATATGTGATGAGGACTACTCATAAAATTCGCAGGTACAGTACAGATGAGGAACAATCTATCGAGGAGTGTAGGTTTCTAGGTGTGGGTAGGATAATAGTGTAGTCTGTCGGGCCGGAGTCTCTTGCCGGGCTAGCCCGGGCAATACACCCGAGATTGGCGCCAGGCAGGCCCTCACGTGATGGTGCAGTTGTCCTATCCCAGGGGCGGCACCAGTTATCGCCCCCTGCCCTGCCTGAAGAAAATGAGGAGGGATGATGGGAATTCCATCGGGATCGCCTACGCAAAGGACATTTCAGAAAGGTCAGGGATCTGCAGCGGCTGATCACCCACGAAACGCTCGAAGGCACCCTCCACCAGGTTATGACTTAGTTTGAAGTGGTGGTCAGTCAATCAGAAATGAGTGCGATCTTCGAAACTCTCTTTTCAATGCTGTTTTTCCAGCGCCTCGCCGAAGAGCTTCAACATCTTTGCGCGCAGGCCCGCATCGTCAAGGTTCAAGGCGCCCCGGATGTACCTCCCCTGCCAGTAGAAATCCATCTCACCATGGTAGGGATCTTTCAGGTTGTAGCGCCCTTCTTCAATCTTGTCCGGACCGCTCCCGGCCTGCTTGAGGTATGACTGGAGCATGTTCCGGCAGTCATTCCGGTCTCGGCCTTCGATGACAAAGAGCTGGAATTTCTTGCCGGCCAGTTCGTAGTCCGCGGTAAAACCGGAATGAAAAAAGGAGTAGCCCAGGAACTCCCTGGCCGTGAGCTTCTCGGAGTTTTTCAGCATGCCCTCAGCGGGGAAAGAGGCGAGGATCGCCGGGAGGCCGCCCTTCCCTCCCAGCCTCTCCGCGATCTTGCCGGCAAAGGTGAGCAGCACCTTCTCATCGTCGGCACCGGCATTGACGCTGGTCAGCTTCACGTAGCAGTCGGCCGCCAGGAAGTTCAGCACCCCGGGTTCGCCGTAGCCCTGGGCCCCGATGTCCAGAAAGCGGGCATTAGGCAGGCGCTCCTGGCTGTAGATCCCGAAGGCGAGGACCGGGGTCCTGTGGCGGTACACCTCCGCGGTGACGGATGTCTTCCGATCGTTCTGATACTCCGCGACCCGCAGCTCCTGAAAGTCATATTTCAGAAAGAGGTCTGCGCCGCCGTCGATGTAGTCGTAGAGGTTCTTGGGCGAGAAGACCTGTATGTCGTCTGAGAGCTTCCACCCGGGGATTTCCGGAAAGAGCGGGGCGCCCATCCCGGCACCCGATGCCGCAAGGCCCACTCCCGCCGTCCAGAGAATCAAGAGCAGGGCGATCGCAAAGAGCGCTGATTTTTCGTTCGAACTGGGTTCGTTCATATTTGATGACCTCGTAATAAGTCGTCACCCCGGCGGAAGCCGGGGTCCCGTTCCTTTGCAACATACTGACATTCCTGGATACCGGCTTTCGCCGGTATGACGTCGGTTGCGCTTTTCCGACTTATTATGAGGGCGTCATATTTAACCCCCTGGCGTCTGCCCCGTCGCTGCCCTCCCTGCGCCCCTTGGCCGGCGGCGGGGAAGCGTGCCGGTTAGCCGATGAATTCCGCGGGTACGTCCCGGAGGCGGATCACATCCCGGATCTTCTTCGCCACGTTGAAGCCGATCGCGCATTTCACCGGGCAGACGCCGCAATACCCGCACAACCGCTGCGGCAGGTCCAGGGAAACCAGAAGGTCCTGCGCATGGCTGAGATTCCGGTAACCGTACGTGTACATGTAGGCCCTCATCAGCTCGGGAATGGGGAGCTTCCGCCGGCACTGGTTCAGGCAGATGCGGCAGCCCTGGCAGTACAGGCCCGTCTGGGCGGCGGCCCATTGCAGGTGCGTCTTCTCGGCCTGTGTGAGCTTCGGATCGTCCATCACCGAGAGGTCGAGGTTCATCTGGTCGAAAGTGGTGAAGCCGGCGATGATGGTGTGCACGTTCGGATCCTGCAAGACCCATTTCAACGCCGGGACGGGCTCTACGGGCTGCTCCGCCCGCTCCTGCAGATGCACGCCTCCAATCGCCTTCATGGCGATCACCCCCATACCGGTAGCCGCGGCCCGGGCGATGCCCTCCCGGATCTCCGCGTAATGTTGCTGCTTGAAATTGTAGGGCGTCAGAATGACTTCATAGAACTTCGAATCGACCGCAGCATGGATCACCTCCGGCTCGTTCTTGTGGGTGGAGATTCCGATAAAACGGATCTTGCCCGCTTTCTTGGCCTTCTCCAGGGCCTTCATCACCGGCTCGTAGAGTACAGATTCTCTCCGGGAAGCGCCGTGATGGTGGAAGATGTCGATATAATCCAGCTTCAGTTTCCGCAGGCTGTCGTCGATTCTCTTCAGGTAGTCCTCTTCCGTGGCCTCTTTCGTGTAGAGTCCCGTGGTGCGGTCCTCCGGCGGGTGGGCCTTGCTCTCGATAACATAGGAGTCCCGCGGACGCTCCTTCAAGACCTCGCCGATCATCTGCTCGTTCGTGCCCCGCTGGTAGCCGGCGGCCGTGTCGAGGAGAACCATGCCGGAATTCAGGGCGGCGCGGACGAGGTTGGGGTTGCTGGAGTTCATGACCCCCATGTTGATCGCCGGCAGCCTGAAGCCTGTCCTCCCCAGCGTACGGTAGATGATCCTCGGTTTGCCCGCGGTTTTGGCCGGAGTCGGTTCTCCGGCTTTTGCCTCGTTGGCGAGAAAGAAGAACCCACCCAATCCCGCAGCCGTCGACTTCATGAAATCCCGTCTGTCCATTCCCCTGTCGGCCATCTCTCCCCCCTTTACGCAAAGGCGATCGGATCACACGGTGCGGAGCCGCGCTCCGGGGGGAATGATAACCTTCAGCGATCCCTGATGTCAACTGCGCTCGCAGAACGTCATACCGGCGGAAGCCGGTATCCAGAGAAATACTGGACCCAGGCGCCAGGCCGGATTCAGATCCGGGGTCCGCCGGGGTGACGACTTTTTACGAGCCCTCGTTGTTTGAGCCTTCCGCTGTTCCCGACTTGAAAAAGAGGAAAAATGCGGCTATGGTTCAAATCAGTCCGGGAAGATATGGAGAGGAGGAATGTCGGATTGATCGAGAAGAGACCATTCGGCCGCACAGGCCACATGAGCACGGCGACGATCTTCGGGGGCGCGGCCCTGATGCGTGCCACCCGGAAGGATGCGGACAGGGCGCTGGAGATCCTGCTCGAGTACGGGGTAAACCACATCGATACGGCCCCCCGGTACGGAGATTCGGAAATCCTGATCGGTCCGTGGATGGCGAGGCACCGCAAAGATTTCTTCCTGGCCACCAAGACAAAGCAGAGGACCTACGGCGAGGCCCGGGAAAGCATCCACCGCTCCCTCGACCGCTTGAAGACGGACCGCATCGACCTCATCCAGTTCCATGGCCTCCAGCATCCTGATGAATGGGATACGGCCCTGGGTCCGGGAGGCGCCCTGGAAGCGGCGATCGAAGCCAGGGAGACGGGCCTGGCGCGCTTTATCGGTGTCACAGGCCACGGGTGGATGATCGCAGCCATGCATAAGCGGGCTTTGAAGCGTTTCGATTTCGATTCCGTTCTTCTTCCCTACAACTATTTCATGCATCTGAATGACCGGTATCGCGCGGAGTTCGAAGAGGTTGTGCGAATTTGCCGGGAAAGGAATGTGGCCGTCCAGGTCATCAAATCGATCGCCCGGGGTCCCTGGGGGATCACCGCGCAGAACCGGAATACCTGGTATCAACCCCTGGAAGAGCAGGCAGACATCGACCGGGCGGTTCATTGGGTGATGAGCTACCCGGAGGTGTTTCTGAACACCGTCGGCGATATCGATCTATTGCCCAAAGTTCTGGATGCGGCCGGCCGCTTTTCGGAACGCCCGGCCATCGAAGAGATGGACGAGATGATGAAGAGGAATAACATGTCTTCTCCGTTCGGGATAGGTACGTGATTTATTGCGCCGGCAAAATATGTGTCAAAGTCGTCCTTCCGGCGAAAGCCGGAATCCAGACACCGTCGCGGCGAAAGCCGGGAACCAGCGATTGGTTGGATGCCGGATCGGGTTCGGCATGACGTTCTATCTGTTTGGTTGCCGGAGCAATAATGTCCGTTCATAGAATTCCGGTCCATAAGCTCAGTCCCGAAGCCCTATCGGGTGTTATTGAGGAATTCATCACCAGGGCCGGAACCGATTACGGCGAGGTCGAAGCTCTGCAAGAGACGAAATTCAGGCAGGTCAAACAGAAGCTCCAAGACGGATCGGCCGTACTCGTTTTTGATGACGAAACCGAGACCACCAATATATTTTTGGCTGACGACCCGGTTTTAAAGAGGCTTGATTGACCAAGAATCGAAGAGCGAAAGGTATCTCAGGATAAATACGCTTCCGGAGATCGTTTTGATTTTGAAATAGCTTATTTCCGGACGAGCGGGATCGATGCCCGCTTCGTACCAGCGGTCGATGATTTCCTCGATCTCGTGGCGATTCCCTCGACAGGTGAAGGCAGTGGGGCGCTCATTGGCCTTGTGGCCGCTGTAGCATTCAACCTGTATTTCTTCGTAATTCAATGCGTTAGCCTCTATTACTCCGGCAATAGTATATGTCAAAGTCATCATTCCGGCGAATCCCGGATCGGGTCCGGGACAGGCGCCGGAATCCAGAATTATTTCGAAACATATACGCGTCGCAACCGGCTATTTCTTGACCAACGTGGCAAAGGTTATCGTTCCGGAGCCATGCTTACTCCGGATTTTGTCCATGGCTTCATCAATTCGTTCGTTTTTATCGTTCTTCCGGTTGTCTTCGATGGGATCGAAGAGTGACAACTGACTCGGCGAACTCTCTTCATCAAATCCCGAGATGCTGATTCCGATCAGCCTTACCGGATGATGCCTGTTCCAATTTTGCTCGAGGAGAGTGCAACCGGCCTGATAGATCTCCTTGGTGGTGCAGGTCGCCGGGACGGTCGCCTGTCTTGTGACGACCCGGAAATCGGAATACTTCAGGGTGATATGCACCGTTCGGCCTTTTTTGCCGTGTCTTCTGGTCGTCATTCCCACATCATCGGCAAGCTCCATCAGGACCAATTTGGCTTTCTCGATATCGGTTATGTCCTCCGGCAGGGTGGTCGACCGTCCGATGGACTTCATGTCTTCGTCCGGGCAAGCCAGAACAGGCGAATCGTCTTTCCCGTTTGCACGCTGGTGCATCTCAGCTCCCCACTTGCCGAAAGCTTTGACAACCAGGGTTGCGTCAAGCCTCGCGAGCTCGCCGATCGTCTGGATCCCCATGTGATTCAGCTTTTCAGCCGTTTTGCCGCCAACGCCGTACATCTCTTTCACCGGAAGCGGCCAGAGCTTTGCCGGGATATCCTTTTCCCACAGCTCCGTGATGCCCAGGGGCTTTTTCATTTCGGCGGCCATCTTGGCCAGGAACCGGTTTTCGGCAATTCCGATGGAGCACCAGAGCCCCAGCCTCTCTTTGATCTCATCCATGATGCGCCTTGCGGACTCTGCCGGTCTGCCGAAAAGCCCCTCGCAGCCCGTCATGTCGAGCCAGGCTTCATCGATGCTGTTCTGCTCCATGATCGGGGTGTAGTTCGACAGCAGGTCCATCACCTCTTCTGATTTCTGCCCATAAAAATGGTGGTCCGGCGGGACCAGGATCAATTTGGGGCAGAGTCTCAGGGCCTCATGAACGACCATCGTGGTCTTGACCCCGCAGGCCCTTGCCTCGTAGTTTGCCGCAAGGATGATCCCCGTGCGCTTCTTTGGATCGCCGGCCACGGCAGCCGGTATTCCGACAAGAGAACGATTCCTCGTCATTTCACAGCTGATGAAAAAGGCGTTCATATCGACGAGGAATATGACTTTTTGCATGGGAGGCACCTCTCTCGGTCGGGCGAACACATTATGCTGCAACGATGATTTTTGTGCAACCGGGGTTCAGCAAGATCTCTAATGTTTCGTTTTGACCTTGGCCGGCATTTTCAATATACTCCGGCGCCAGGACATGGTTGTACCCACAAAATCAAGGAGGATGCTCGATAACATGACCCCATCAGACCGCCCTTATATCGACAATTCCGGAGCCATCGTCATCCCTTTCTCTGCCGATTCCAAATATCATTATTGGAACGGCGGCCAGCCGATGGCCGATACTTTGCTGGAATTGAATGTGCCGGAGAACATCTGGAAGAACCACACCAACAGGGACTACCCGGGAAACGGGGCATGAGCCGGGAGATACGATCTGTGATGACTGAACGGCGGATCTACTATGCCGACACGGACGCCGCGGGGGTGGTCTATCACGCCAATTACCTGCGGTATCTGGAGCAGGGGCGGACCGAATTCCTGAGAGCACGCGGGTTGTCCGTGAGGACACTCCATGAGCAGGGATATCTCCTGCCCGTGATGCGCGTGGAGATTGACTATCTTGTACCCGCCGTCCTGGATGACCTCATCCGGGTCGACACGACTGTGCAGGAAATCACCCATGCGACGTGCACACTGGGGCAACGGGTGGTCCGCGTTTCCGATGGAGAGACGCTCGTGGATGCAAAGGTGACGCTGGCCTGCCTCGGGCCGGGCAAGAAGGCACGAAGGTTGCCGAAGGAACTTGTGCAGGCCCTGAAAGGGGAGTGCGGGTAAGTGGCCAATCTTTGACCTGACCAACGAGGAGCATGGGGCCTTCCCAATCATCAAGTGGAAAAAGAAAAAAGGCAGGGTCGAATATCCCTGCCTTCTCCTCTCATGGTAAGAAACATAGTTTCAGAACCCGGTTGGACCTTGATCAGTTCTATAATTTCCTTCTGAGTCCCACCAGTCCAACAAGACCAAGGCCAAGAAGCAGCATGGTGGCGGGTTCAGGGGAAGCAACCGGAGGAGCCGTGCTAAGCGCCCCTATCGCGTCAATATCCGCACCTGCATATGGATAACCGCTGTAGTGCACATTAAGATCAACCAGTTTAACGTAGGAGTACTGGTCCCAGAGAACAACCCCATTTCCGATGAAACTGTCGATATCAATGCCACGCGTCGCCCCGGCAACTGAACCAACGCTAATCCAGTCAATCCCGTTTTTGCCTATAAAGACGTCTGTCGGCTCTACCGCAGGTCCAATCTCGTAAATCCAGAGATCATCAGCGGTGGAGCCTGACGTTGTTAGGGAGTTGTCAGTGAACTTGAGAACAACATTCCCACCCCAGCCTAGTGACAGAAAGGTTGAACCATTAGTATTCCCGTCGTAATTCGGAGCGCCCAGTGCCGACAGAGGGTCGTTGTGGGGTGCGACCGTATTGGGACCCGGGGTGAAACTGTATACTTGGTCAGCATATATGTCAGCACAAGCAGTTCCGACGCCAATAAGCATCAACGGAATCATGACCACGAGCAATATTAACTTTTTCATCGTAGTTACCTCCTTATTCATTTATATTTAATGATTCTTGATAAGACTACGCCAAAGGGTGGTATTGGGATTCCAGGATACGCGTCGTATGACACCAGAAAAACGAATATTGTTCGATATAGTGAAGCATAAAAAATGCCATTCTAACAAGCATTTAATATTAGGGGGGGTTATACTATATTCTGACAATGGTCGTGGTCTATGTTGTAAATAATTACGACAGTGATATAAATCCATTTAAAGCTTTATCGAGATAAAATACTAATCTAATCAGGCAATTATCGTCAAATTTATAGTTGTAAAATAACTTAACAATCCTCCATCTTTTCTCTCTCCATAGCCGGCGCGTCGCCGACCGGTACGCGCCCGTGCCGTTCTACAGCAGCCCCTCCTGTTTCAGGACCGCCTTTAGCTTGGCCCTGGCCTCGTCGGCAAGCGGCAGGAGCGGGTTCCTCGGATTGCCGCCGCGATAGCCTAGGAGATCCATGGCCGCCTTGACCCCGGCCACGCCGTAGTTGCCGGCCGCGTTCTTGCTGAGCCCGCGGGCGTAGAGGTCCAGTTTCTCCGCCTCTGCGCGCTTCCCCGCTTCGTGGAGCTCCTGCAGGCGGCAGCAGAGATCCGGAAGGTAGTTGGCGATCGAGAGCACCCCGCCGATCGCGCCTTTGAGCAGCCCGGAATAGAACTTCTCGATCGACCCGGCCATGACGCAGAAGTCGGCCCCTTTCGGGACGGCGTCGATGTAGACGGCGATATCCTCCTTGGAGGTGTCCTTCATCCCCACGATGTTGGGATGGGCGGCGAGCGTCGCCACGAGCGACGTGGAGAAGGTGAGCCCAGCCGCGAATTTGGGGGCGTTGTACATCATGACCGGCACCGGCGACTCGTCGGCGATCCGGGTGTAGTACCGGATCAGGGCGTCGTCGGTCATGAAGTTCACGAAGTAGAAAGGCGGAAGGACCGTCGCGTAGTCGACCCCCTTGTCGGCGATCCGCTTGATGAACTCGACCGTGATCTTCGCCGACTCCCTGCCCACGCCCGCGATCAGGGTCTTTCCCCGGGCCATGGTGCGCTCGTAGACCTCGACGATCCTGACCGACTCTGCGTCGCTCAGACTGCGGAACTCCCCGTTGCTGCCGAGCGGCATGTAGCCCTTCAGCCTCGTTTCGTTGTAGCGCTCGACATTCCGGGCGATGCCTTCGTAGTCCACCTCCTCGTTTCCGTCGAAGACGGTCATGCACGGCGGAAAGACGCCGGACAACTTTTCCCGATGATTTGTCTGCATCTGCAATCCCCTCTGTGGATGGTTGAATCCCTGATGGGCCTGCCCGGCCCCTCCATGGTGAAAACCCGAACGGTGCTGGATCATACC
Organism: Deltaproteobacteria bacterium; assembly: GCA_021372695.1. The sequence continues at coordinate 4,258 of JAJFTY010000184.1, read as the reverse complement.
ACCAAACGCGCCGGAGGGACACCCCTTTTCCGCTGGAAAAGGGTTGATCTCTTGCCGGAAAACCGGTAGAGAGACCCATTCCCCGGAGGCGGATGGAGACGAATGAAACGAATCATCGTGCAGCTTTATGAAATCCAGGACCCCCGCGAGGCGGAGCGGCTGATCGAGCTCGGGGTGGACCGGATCGGCAGCGTGATCCTCTCCCCGGAGGCGTGGAAGAGCCCGGGCCTCCGGGACGTCGTGCGGCTCACCCGCGGATCGGCCTCGAAAAGCAGCCTGATCCCCCTGCTTCCGCGCGAAGACGACATTCTCCGTGCCCTGGACTACTACCAGCCCGATTTCGTCCACTTCTGCGAACTGATCCCCCTGGGGCCGCAAGAGCGCGACCGGCGCGAGGCGCTCTGCACGGAGCTGATCCGGGTGCAGCAGCGCGTGAAGCGGGAGTTCCCGGAGCTCGGGATCACCCGCTCTATCCCGATCCCCGAGCCGGGTCCGGCCGACCCCGACGGCGTGCGGGCAGCGATCCTGGAGATCGCCCGGACGCTCGCGCCACACTCGGACTGCTTCATGACCGACACCCTGCGGGGCTGCGCAGGAGAGGAAGCCGGCCAGCCCGTCGAGGGGTACGTCGGCATCACCGGCGATGTCTGCGACTGGGAGCTCGCCGCCAGCCTCGTCAAGGCGAGCCCCATCCCCGTGCTCCTGGCTGGCGGGATCTCGCCGGAGAACGTCTTCGAGGCCGTGGGCCGGGTCCTGCCGGCCGGGATCGACAGCTGCACCCAGACCAACGCCCGGGACCACCGGGGCAGGCCGGTCCGGTTCAAGAAGGACATGGACCGGGTCCGCCGTCTCCTGGAAGAGGTCCGCCGGGCGGAAGAGGAACATTCCTGAGGAGGGTCCATGAACATACGGAGAGCGGACAGAGAGATCAAGGATGCAGGAATGATCCGGGCGATCATGGAGGAGGCGCTCGTCTGCCGGATCGGCCTCTGCGGCGGCGATGTGCCCTACGTCGTACCCATGAACTACGGGCTCGGCGAGAACTGCCTTTACTTTCACTGCGCCGTGGCAGGCCGGAAGCTCGACATGATCCGGAAAAACAGCCGGGTCTGCTTCGAGATGGACATTCTCCGGGGGATCAAGCAGGGCGAGGAGTCCTGCGGCTGGGGCGCTTTCTACGAGAGCGTGATCGGCTGCGGCCGGGCCGTGATCGTGGAGACGCCGGCGGAAAAAAGGGCCGCCCTCGACCGGATCATGGAGCACTGCGGCGCCAAGGGCCCCTTCTCCTACCCGGACGAGACCCTGGCCAAGACGGCAGTCATCCGGATCGACATCGAAGAGGCCTCGGGCAAGCGCCGCGAATAAGGCGCCCTGGAACCTCATGATGAACGCCTGTCATTCCTGGATTGACGTCGGCGGCCCGATTCTATATATTGCGTTCTCGCGAGATCCGTCCGCCATACCCCGGAGATGCGGGAAGCGGTCGATTTTGATCCGTTCTTTTCATGGGTTCGCGAATCATCTGCACGGTCCGGGACGCTTCCCGGCTCTTTTTTCAAGGAAGGAGGCTTTGCCATGAAGCGATGGGGAATGCTTTGCATCATGTTGGTTTTATCCGTCTTTTTTGTTTCCGGCCCCGCGGTCGCGCAGGAGACCCTGAACGCCTACTCCATCTGGCCGGAGAACTGGGCCCGCCCGATGTTCCAGGAGTTCGAGAAGGCTACGGGCATCAAGGTGAACTTCATCCGTTTCTCCTCCGGTGAGGCCCTGGCCCGGATCATCGCCGAGAAGAACAACCCGCGCGTGGACGTCCTTTTCGGCGGCCCGGTGGAAACCCACATCGCCGGGATCAAGGAAGGCGTGTTCGAACCCTACAAGCCGAAAACCTTTGGCGAGCTCGCCGCCCGGTTCAAGGACCCCCAGGGCTACTGGGTCGGGATCGCCGACGATCCGCTCGTCTTCATGAGCAACAACAAGTTCCTCAAGGAGAAGGGGCTGAGCGCTCCCGCCTCCTGGGAGGACCTCCTGAACCCTGCTTACAAGGGGATGATCCAGATGGCCGACGCCCGGACCTCGGGAACCGCGGTTACCCGGATCTTCTCGATCATCGAGGTCAACGGCCGCGATGAGAACAAAGCCTTCGACTACATGAAGAAGCTCCGCCAGAACGTCCAAGTCTACACCAAGAGCGGCGGTGGCGGGACCATCCCCGTGGGCCTCGCCCAGGCGGGCGCCGGGATCTTCTTCATCGTGGACGTCCTCAAGACCAAACAGGAAGGTTACGACGTGGCGGTTTCCTTCCCCAAGGAAGGGATCGGCACCTCCGTCGAAGCGATTGCGCTCCTCAAGGGGGCGAAGAACCCCGCAGTGGGCAAGAAGCTGATCGACTGGGCCACGAGCGCGCAGATGCAGAACTTCTACGCCCAGTACAAGATCAACTTCATCCCGGCGCACCCGGCCGTGAAGACCGAGGCGAGCCTCGCCGCGATCCTCAAGGGGGCCAAGATCTTCCCGATCGACGAGGAGTGGGCCGGCCAGAACCGGAAAAGGATCGTGGACCGCTGGATCAGGGAAGTGTTGCCGTAGCGGATGGAAGGGGGATTCAGCGGTGGCGCTGGAGCCTTTTCGACCATGATCATCCTCGCTGCGCTGCCGGGAAAAAGCTCGCGCCTCCGGCGCTCAGACAATTTTCCCGGCGGGCGCTCCGCTGCGGTGTCATGGTGCCCGAAAACCCTCCAATGCGCCTCTCGCGAATCCCCGGCTTCCACCGCTGGGGTGTGTGATGGGAGAGAAGGGGAAGAGCCTCCCACCCAATGAGGGCCTGATTCAAAGAGATTGCTATGCCTGACGCGACTGCCGTTGCTGCACTGAATCCATCGGACCGTTTCCGGCGGATGCTCCAGGATCCGCTTTTGCTCTCGATCCTGATCATCCTCTGGGCGCTGCTGTTTCTCTTCATCGTGCTGCCGCTCGCGAGCCTCCTCATCCGGACCTTCACGGACGAAGGAAAATTTTCACTGGCCGGAGTGTTCGCGATCCTTGCCGATCCCCAGCAGCGCCAGGCCCTCTGGAACAGCCTCCTCCTGGCGACGCTGGTCGGCCTCTGCGGGACGGTGCTCGGATTTCTGTTCGCCTACACCGCGGTCCGGACGAACCTCACGAAGGGGTGGGTGCTCTTCCTCGACGCGGCGGTGATCCTCCCGCTCATCTCGCCCCCCTTCACGACAGCGATCGCGATGATCTTCTCCTTCGGTCCGCGGGGGCTGATCACCTACGACCTCCTGGGGATATCGGGCTTTTCGATCTACGGCCTCCACAGCACGCTCTTTTCCGAGACGATCACCTTTTTCCCGATCGCCTACCTGACCCTGAAGGCGATTCTCGCCGGGATCGACCCGACCGTGGAGGACATGGCCTTCAGCCTGGGGAGCTCGCGCTGGCGCGTCTTCCGGACGGTCACGCTTCCGCTCGCCGTGCCGGGGATCGCGAACGCCTTCCTGCTTCTCTTCGCGGCGTCCTTGGCCGACTTCGCGACCCCGCTCATCCTCGCGGGAAACAGCTTTCCGATCCTGCCCACCCAGGCCTACCTCCAGATCACGGGGCTTTTCGACCTGAAGGGCGGGGCGGTCCTCTCCTTCGTGCTCCTGGTTCCGGCCTTCGCGGTCTTCCTCCTCCAGCGGTACTGGGTGAGCCGGAAGTACTACGTGATGGTGACCGGCAAGGCGGGCGCCAAAACGGAGATCAAAGCGGTCCAGCCTGGGATGCGGTATCTGCTTCTTCTGGTCTGCTTCCTGATCTCGGTCGGGATTCTCTACTTCTACGTGCTCCTCTTCTACGCCTCGATCGTGAAGGCCTTCGGCGCCGACTTCACCATCACCTGGAAGCACTACCACGTGGTTTTCACCGAGGGGCTCCAGGCGATCCGGGATACGCTCATCATCGCGGGGATCGGGATGCCGCTCGGCGGCATCTACAGCGTCGTCGTGGGCTATGTGGTCTGCAAGAAGGACTTCCTCTCCCGGCGGACGATGGAGATCGTCTCGATGATCAACTACTCTCTGCCCGGGACGATCGTCGGAATCGCGTATCTCCTCATCTTCAACGATCCGCCACTCATGCTCGCGGGCACGGCGACCATCATCATCGCCTGCTACGTCTTCCGGTACGGCCCCACGGGGATCCGCACGACCGTCGCGATCCTCCAGCAGATCGACCCGTCGATCGAGGAGGCCTCCTCCAGCCTCGGCGCCAGTTCCGG
>JAJFTY010000154.1 GCA_021372695.1 Deltaproteobacteria bacterium | reverse complement strand
GATGGTGCGCGGCTTCCCCGATGCGGCCATGCGGAAGTCGTGCGCTAGCTCCAATTGCCGCTCTTGGTCTCCCTTCATGCGGACCAACTCCTTCATGATCTGCAGGAGGACCCTTGCGGTGTTGTAACGGAGCGAGCTGTGGGTGATGTTCATCACCTCGTCGTGGAGCGCGCGGAGCGCGCTCAGGCGGTCATCGGCCTTTCCGATCTCGAGGGAGCGGAGCAGGTTGATCATCGCGTAGGCGATGCGGAACCCCTGAGAAGCGGCCATCTCCTTGATGCCGTGCGGGTTCAGGTAGGGGTTGAGGAGGTCCTTGAAATTCTTCCGGGAAGCCTCCCGGTTGAGGACATCCTCTACCAGCCGGAGAAGCTCGTGATCCTTTCCATCGAAAAGAAGTTTTGAAAACAGCGCTGCCATGGGTTAAACCTCGAACGGGAATGAAAGATTGTCTAGTGCCGCCCCAGACGGTACTCTTCGACCCATTGGTCGACGAGTTCGATCAGGCTCTGGAGGGAGCGGGAGATATACTTGTCCTTGTGGTGAATCATGTAGAATTTCCGCATCATGACCGGGTCAGAGAGGGGGATCGCCTTGAGGGTCCCCATCCGGAGCTCTTTACTGACCACCCGCCGGGTGATGACGGCAACGCCCATCCCCTCCTCCACGGCGGTCTTGATCGCCTCGTTGTTGGACGACTCCAGGGGGATGGAGATGTTGACGTTGTGCCGGCGGATGTAAGCCTCGATGCTCTGGCGGGGCGCGGACCCCTTTTCATGGACGATCAGGTGCTGACCGGACAGGTCTGCGGGCTCGATGGATGCTTTCGCCGCGAAGGGATGTCCGGGAGGGACGATGAGCTGGTAGCTGTCCTCCAGGATCTCCCGCGAAACGAGCTTCTTGTGGGGGACGGGATAGGAGATGAAGCCGATGTCGTTGGCGAGCGTCGCGGTCTTCTCCACGATCAGCTCCGTCGGCAGGATGTCCATGGAGAGGCGCACCCTGGGGTTCACCCGGCCGAAGCGGTCGATGATGAACGGCAGATAGTAGGCGCCGAAACTCTCGCTGGAGAGGATCCGGATAAAACCGCGCTTCCGCTGCTGGAAATCCCGCAGGCTCTCCTCTGCCTGGTTCTCCATCTCGAAGATCGACTCGGCGATGCCGTAAAGGACCTCCCCCGCGTCGGTCAGGGCCATTTTTTTCCCGAACCGGTTGAAGAGCTTGATCTCGTAATGCTCCTGAAGACGCTGGATCCCCTTGGTCACGGCGGGCTGGGTGATATAGAGGGCCCCGGCGGCGGCGCTCTGACTGCCGTGCTTGGCTGCAAGGTAGAAAATCTTCAGTTGATTGAGATTCATAACTTTTATTCATCCATGGGATTATATTTATTAGTTTGACAGACTCTATGCCGACCTTTAAAGGATTTGTCAAGCGTTGTATTGACAAAATCATCGTTTTGATATCAAGGAAGGTGACATCACACCGGCGCTGGAAAGGGGCGAAAGATGGCGGAAGGAATACTGAAGATCAAAATGGGGCTCGAAAAGGAGATCGACGATTTCCTGAACCAGGTGAGCGAGGCGGGGCTTCTGTGCAAGAACGGGATGGACAACTATCTGAAGGGGAACATGGAGGCGTTCACGCAGGCGATGACGAGCATCCGCAATACGGAACACAAGGGGGATGCGCTGCGCCGTTCCATCGAGCAGGACCTGTACAAGAAGACCCTGATCCCGGAATCCCGGGGGGATGTGATGGCGCTTCTCGAAGACATGGACGCCCTTCTCGATCGTTTTACGGGGCTGATCTGGCAGTTCGAGATCGAGCGTCCCGACATCTGCCAATATCTGCACGACGATTTCAAGGAACTCCTGAGCCATTCCGTCGAGTCCGTGGAGGCGGTCGTGCGATCCTGCCGCGCCTTTTTCAAGGATATCCATGCCGTGGCCGATCACATCCACAAGGTGATCTTCTGGGAAAAGGAGTCGGACAAGGTCTCAACCCGGATTCAGCGGGCGATCTTCGGACGGCAGGAGCTCCACCTCAGCCACAAGATGCACCTGCGTTTCTTCGTGAAGCAGGTGGACCGGATCGCCGACGAGGCTGAGGATGTTGCGGACCGCCTCAACATCTACGTCATCAAGCGCATGCTTTAGGAGACCGCCATGTTTGCCATTTTTCTGACCAGCGGCCTCTTCCTCGGATGGTCGCTCGGGGCCAATGATGCCGCGAACGTCTTCGGAACGGCCGTCGGCACCCGGATGATCAGCTTCAAGAAGGCGGCGATCTTCTGCGGTATCTTCGTCATCCTCGGCGCCGTCGTCAGCGGTGCGGGTGCCGCCAAGACCCTGGGCGAACTCGGCGCCGTGAACGCCATTGCCGGCGCCTTCGTGGTGGCGCTGGCCGCTGCCATCACCGTATATTGGCTTACCGTCCTGGGGTATCCGGTCTCCACGACGCAGGCCATCGTCGGGGCGATCATCGGCTGGGACCTCTTTTCCGGTGCCCTCATCGATTACGGCGCCCTTGAGGAGATCGTCCTGAGCTGGGTCATCAGCCCGGTTCTGGCCGCGATTTTCTCCGCCCTGCTCTACAAGGTGATCGCCTATGGGATCAAATGTGGCAAGGTCCACATGTTCAGCCTGGATGCCCTCACCCGGGCGGGCCTCATGATCGCGGGGATCGCCGGCTCCTATTCGCTCGGGGCCAACAACATCTCCAACGTGGTCGGCATCTTCGTCCCCATCTCCCCCTTTGCAGAGATCTCGTTTCTGGGGTTGTTCAAGCTGAACGCGGCGCAGCAGCTCTTTCTGATCGGCGGCGTGGCGATCGCCGTGGGAACCTTCACCTACGGCAAGAAGGTGATGCTGACCGTCGGGCAGGGGATCACCGAGATGTCGCCCGTCGCGGCCTTCACGGCCGTTCTGACCAATGCGGTCGTCCTCTTTATCTTCGCATCGCAGGACCTGGAGGCCTTCCTGATCGGCCATGGCCTGCCGGCCTTTCCGCTCGTCCCGGTTTCCAGTTCCCAGGCGATCGTCGGCTCGGTCATCGGGATCGGTCTGGTCAAGGGGGGGCGGGGGATCCGCTGGCGGATGCTGGGCGAGATCACCGGCGCGTGGATCGCGACGCCGATCGCCGCTATCCTGATCAGCTTCGTCTCCCTCTTCATCCTCCAGAACGTCTTTCAGCAGAAGACCTACATTCCCGTCGAGTACAAGGTGACGGTCTCGGCGGACCAGCGAATCAAGGAGGCCGGAATACAGACCGACCGCCTGGCCGATCTCCGGGATAAGACCTACCCCACGGCCTCCCGGTTTCAGAAGGCGGTATCCGAGCGGATGAGCCTGGATGCCGGGCAGATGAGCGTCGTGATGTCTTCGACGGAGATCGACCGGACCATGGTGACGAGCCAGTCGGTCAACCGGGCCAACGGATCCGCCCTCAGTGATGACCAGAAACAGGCTCTGCAGAAACTCTGGGGGAAGACCTTCGAACACCGCTGGCAGATGGAAAAGGCCTTGGCGGACCTCTCTCCGGCCTGGCGGATGAAGCCGGGGGACAAGGAGAGGAATGGGCAAGTCCAGGCCGATCTGGACTATGTCTACCGGCTGATCCGGGCGACCGACTGATGGCGAATAGGCCGCAATTCGCCGGTGTAATTTGGCCTTGACAGGATGGGCCAGGGAGTATAAGAGAAGCGTCCATATGCCCTTTCAGGTCAAGGCTCATCGTCCGGCGCGAGAATTTTCCGGCGATTGAGGATAGGGGAAAGGCTGCGGCGGGACGACGGCCGCAGACAAAAAATATTACGGAGGTAAAAGCAATGAGTGTAGAGGTAAAGGCCCCGATGCCGGGGAAGATTCTGGAAGTGATGGTCAAGGTCGGTGATCAGGTGAAGGAAGACGATGAGGTCGTCATGCTCGAAGCCATGAAGATGGAAAATCCGATTTACGCCCCCGCCGGCGGGACCGTCAAGGAGATCAAGGTCAAGGCCAATGACACGGTCGAGACGGAACAGGTGATGGTCATCATCGAGTAGCCGTTCCCGGACTTTTTCGGCAAGAACCGGCAGAGATGCCGGCGTGAATGAAAACAGAAGAGGCGTGTGCCGCGGCACACGCCTCTTTATTTGTCAGACCCCCTGCTCGACCTCGGTCAGACACTCCTCGACGATCGCCAGCGCCCGGTCCATCTCCGCCTGGGTGATGGTCAAGGCCGGGGTCAGCGTCAGGATGTTTCCCATCGTGAGCTTGAAGCTGAGGCCGCGGCTGAGTGCTGCGTACATCACCGTCTCCGCCTCGTCCGTGGCGCGCTCGCCGGTCTTGCGGTCCTTCACCAGCTCGATGCCGAGGAAAAGCCCCAGGCCGCGGACGTCGCCGATCAGCGGATGGCGTTCCATCATCGCCGCCATCCGGTCGAGGGCATGCCGGCCCAGTTCACGGGCACGCTCGACCAGGCGGTTCTCCTCGATGAAGCGGATCGTGGCCAGGGCTGCGGCGCAGGCGACGGGGCTCTTTTCATGGGTGTAGTGGCCCAGGGCCCGGTTCGCGGCCACGTCGAGGCCCTCCCGGGCGATCAGGGCCGCGAGCGGCAGGACGCCCCCGCCCAGCCCCTTGCCGATCACCAGCATGTCGGGGACCACGTCGAAATTCTCACAGGTGAACATCCGACCCGTTCTCCCGAGGGCGTGCGGGATCTCGTCGAAGATCAGGAGCGCCCCGTGGCGGTCGCAGGCCTTGCGGATGATCTGCCAGTACTCGGGCTTCGGGATGTAGGGGGTGCTCCGGATCGGCTCGGCGATCACCGCGGCGATATCCCCCTCCTTCTCCAGAACGTACTCCACATAGCGGGCGCACATCATGTCGCAGCCGCCGCGGCCGCGGCATTCGTAGATGCAGTGGTACTCATCGGGAGGCGGAACGTGCTCCGTCCCGGGCAGAAGCGGCCCCATATCCTGGCGGAAGATCGCCTCGCCGCCGACCGAGATCGCGTCGAGAGAGGCCCCATGGAAGGAGTCCCACATGGAGATCGTCTTGTGGCGGCCGGTGGCGATCCGGGCCAGCTTGAGGGCCATGCCGATCGCCTCGGCCCCGCCCGGGCAGAAGAGGACGCGGTTCAGGTCGCCCGGGGCGATCTCGGCGAGCTTCTTCGCCAGATCGACGGCGACCCGGTTGGTGTAGCGCCGGGTCCAGAAGGGGAGCGCGTCGAGCTGCTCCTTGATCGCGGCGATCACTGCCGGGTTGGAAAAGCCGACCTGATGGACGTTGTTCCCGTGGAAATCCATGTACCGCCGCCCCTGGAGATCTTCGATCCAGATCCCATCGCAGGCGGCCAGGGCATTCAGGCAGGGTGTCGAGAGGGACTGTTTGAGGAAGTATTTCCCGTCTTCCGCCAGGAGCGCCCGCGTCTCTTCATCCAGGTTCTCCTGCTGCCATTTCTGCCGGCGCGGGGAGATGTTGATGTCGCCTTCCGATCGGTGAAGTTTTGCCATGCCTTCCCTCCTCCCTGTAGATAAAAAACGCCTGTTTTCCATAACATCCCCCGGATGGTGAAGTCAAATCCTCTTTTGTCATGGGTTTGATCACTTTTTTTCCCTTGATCCGGAATGGCGCCGTGGAGATAATCGGCGCGAATATTCCTTCCATGAGGCGGCATCGGCAGAAGCCGCTCTTGTCCCCGGCGGATCGCCGGTTCAGGCATCACGCAGCAGGAGGACGGACATGGCAGATCGGCCGGGAGATCGGGACGGACGGCCCGAGGCGGAGCAGGGGGACATCAACACCACGAAGGCCAGGCGGAGGTATTGGGAGCGGAACCTCTCCGGGGCCACGCGCGAATGGTTCGATGCAGATGCCCGCCATTTCCTCCACCAGAGTCTCTCCACCCCCGTCCTGAACGTGATCGCCCGGGCCCGGGGCATCCATATCGAAGACCTGGATGGCCGGCGGTACATCGACATGCACGGCAACGGGGTGCACAACGTCGGCTTCAACCACCCTGCCGTGGTCGGTGCGGTCCGGAGGCAACTGGACGAGTCGCTCACCTTCTGCCCGCGGCGCTACACGAACGTCCCGGCCGTACGGCTGGCCGAGAAACTCGCGGAGATCGCCCCGGACGACCTGAACCGCGTCCTCTTCTGCCCCGGCGGGACGGACGCGATCGAGATGGCCCTGAAACTGGCGAAACTCGTGACCGGCCGCTTCAAGACGATCTCCTTCTGGGACTCCTTCCACGGCGCCGGTTTCGGGGCCGCCTCCGTCGGGGGTGAGGAGCACTTCCACGGCGGCATCGGTCCGCTCGTTCCCGGGGCCTTTCACGTGGAGTTCCCCAACTACTACCGGAACCCTTGGGGGTTCACGAACCCGGACGACGTCGACGCCGAATGCCTCCGGCAGATCGAACTGATCCTGCGGCACGAGCCGGAAATGGCGGCTGTGATCGGCGAGCCGGTCTCGGCGAATCCCGTCGTCCCGAGCCGAAGATACTGGGAAGGGGTCCGAGAGCTCTGCCGCAAGTACGGGGCGCTTCTGATCTTCGACGAGATCATCGAAGGGTTCGGACGGACCGGGAAGATGTTCGCGAGCGAACACTACCTGACACCGGACGTTCTGGTCCTCGGCAAGACCCTGGGCGGCGGGATCGTCCCGCTCGCGGGAATCGTGACCCGTGAAGAGTACAACACCCTCCAGGACCGCTCCATCGGCCACTACACCCACGAGAAGAACGCGCTCGCCGCAGCGGCGGGGCTTGCCGCAATCGAGGTGATCGAACAGGAGAAGCTCTGCGACCACGCGGCGCGTCTGGGCGCCCACGCGCTCATGCGCCTGCAGGAGATGGCGGAGCGGCACCCCCTCATCGGCTCTGTCGCGGGGATCGGCCTCCACATCGGCATCGACCTCGTCCGGGACCGCAAAACCAAGGAGAAGGCGACGGCTGAGGCGGAGATGGTCATGTTCAAGTGCATGGAAAAGGGGGTGGCCTTCAAGACGATCGACGGCAACATGATCACCCTCAGGCCGGCCCTTGTGATCACCAAGGAGGAGATGGACGGCGCCCTCGACGTGATCGAAGGGGCGATTGGCGAGGTGGAGCGCGGTCTCAACTACTGACCGCCGCATCTGATTTCGGACCCAGCAAGGAGGAAAGGTATGACCAATTTCTTGGATATCTGCGAGAAGGCGATCCACGGACCGATCATGAGCGAAAAAGAGTTCGACATGAAGCGCTTCATGCCCAAGGTCAAGGAGACGGTCCGGAAGTACGGCATTCGATATGACCGGGAGAACCCCGTTCCCTGCGACGATGAGGCAGCGGACAACCTCTTTCGGGCGGCCGTCGAGTTTCTCTCCGAGGTCGGCATCTACTGCCAGGACACGAATCGCCTGATCGAGTTCACGAAGACCGAGATCCTCGAAGGGGTCGCGAAGGCATCCGGCCGCTGCTTCATGGGAGAGGGCAAGGAGGCCAAGGTTTTCGGCATGCGGCAACCCGAAGACGGGAAGGTCCCCTGGCTGCATGTGGGCTCCGGGATCGTCACGACGACGGAGGAGATGATGACCAACAAGGTCGAGGCCTATGCGTCGATCCCCGAGGTGGACTCGATCAGCATCCCGGCCCTGGACAGCATCCGCGGCATCCCCGTTGCGGCCGGCTCTCCGGTCGAGCTCTATGCGGCCATCCGGGGGGTCAAGATCGGACGCGACGCGCTGATCCGGGCGGGACGGCCGGGGCTCCCCATCTGCAACCTCGTCTCCACGGCCGCTTCCGCCGTGACGACGATTGCAGCCTCTGCCCCCCAGTTCGGGCTGCGCCCCACCGACGGCTGGCTCTGCGGGACCGTGGCCGAGAACAAGCTGGAATACGGCGCCATGAACAAGGTCGCCTACCTGCTCAACTGGGGCGCCAATGTGGGCGCCGAGACGGCCCCCATCCTGGGCGGCTACTGCGGCGGTCCGGCCGGCACGGCCGTCGTCAGCACCGCGTATATGCTGGTGGGGATTCTGGCGCTCAAGGCCAATTATCAGCTCCATTTTCCCGTCCATTTCAAATACGGCTGCTCCACCACCCGCGACGTTCTCTGGGTCGTGGCCGCGAGCTGCCAGGCCGCGAGCCGCAACATTCCCATGCCGGTGATCTGGCTCGGCTACATGGCAGGCGGTCCGAACACCAAGATGTATTTCTACGAGTCGGCCGCTTGGCTGCTGGCCGCCACGGCCTCGGGCGCCCCGTCGGTCCAGACGCCCCATTCGGCGAAGGCCGTCAAGATCGACGGCTTCACGCCGATGGAGTGCCTCTTCGGCGTCGAGATGGCCAAGGCGGCGGCCCGGTATGACCGGAAGCAGGCAAACGATCTGGTCCGGAAACTCCTCGATAAATACGAGTCCGGGATCGATCAGGCCCCTTCGGGAGACCGCTACCAGGATTGCTATGACGTGACGACCGGCAAGCCTGCCGATGCCTATGTCCGTCTGGTGGACGAGGTGAAGGAAGAGCTTTCCCATATGGGGATATCATTCGCTTAGAGAGGGGAGGATCGGGGATGGACAAAGAGCAGATGCTGGAGAAGCTGGCGGCGGTCGTCGTGGACGGATACGAGGATGAGGCGAAGGCGCTTGCCCAGACCGCGGTGGCGGAAGGGATCGACCCGCTCGAAGCGATCGAGCGCGGCCTCTCGAAGGGGATGGAGATCGTGGGCGGACAGTTCGATTCCGGGGAGGCCTATCTTCCGGAGCTGCTCATGGCGGCCGCAGCCTTCAATGCGGCGATGGCCGTCTTCAAGCCCGAGATCGAGGCGCAGAAGAAGCAGATGGCGAAGATGGGCAAAGTCCTGATCGGAACGGTCAAGGGTGACGTCCATTCGATCGGCAAGGACATCGTGGCCTCCGTGCTGGACACGAGCGGCTTTGAAGTGGTGGACATGGGCGTGGACAACTCCTCGCTGGAGATTATTCAGGAGGCGGAGAAGATCGGAGCGGACGTGATCGCCCTCTCGTCGCTGATGACCACGACCATGCCGGGGCAGAAGGAGGTGATCGATACGCTGAAAGAGATGGGGCTTCGCCAGAAGTATCGGGTCATCGTCGGGGGTGGCCCCGTGAATCAGGCCTGGGCCGACAGGATCGGCGCCGACGGATACGGCCGGTCCGCCGTCGATTCCGCGGCGCTCGTGAAAGCGTTGCTGGCCCAGCGGTAAAGAGCGGCTTTTCTCATTCCCGGACCGGTGGGCGTTTTCGCCGCCGGCCGGGCTCCATGGCCTCGGCCCGCGGGCGGTTTCCGATGGCCAGGAAGCTGAGGGCGTCGTCCATGAAGGCCCGGATGAGTTTTGAGATGTACTTGTCCTTGTGAAGGATGATGTTGAATTTCCGGAGGAGCTGCGTGCCGGAAAGACGGACGGCGCGGACCTGTCCCGCCTCCAGTTCCCTTTGGGCGACGGTGGCCGAGATGAGGGTGATGCCGAGGCCCGAGGCGACCGCCCGCTTCATCGCCTCGTTTTCGCCCAGCTCCATCACCACCCGCACCGAGACCTTCGCTCCGGCCAGGATCTTCTCGGTGATGTCGCGCACACCGGACCCGACTTCGCTCATGATGAAGGGGTGTGCCTGGAGCTCAGCGAGGTCGATCTCCCCGCGTCCGGCGAAGGGATGGTCCGGCGGGACGATGAGGATCAACTCCTCCTCCAGGAGAGGGATGGCGACGATGTTCGGGTGTGCGATCTCCCGGCCGATCAGCCCCAGATCGCTCCGGAATGAGAGGACATCTTCCACGACGGTCTGGGTGTAACCGACATTCATCCGAATCTCGATCTGGGGGTGCTTCTTCCGGAAGAGATCGAGGATGTCGGGAAGATAGTAGGCCCCGAAGGTGTTGCTCGCGCTGATCCGGATCCCCCCGGCTTTCAACCCCTTGATCTCCTCGATGACGCTGTCCGCCTCCTTGGCGAGGTTGAATATTCTCTCGGCGTAGGAGAGGAGGATCTCACCGGCGTTGGTCAGTTCGACGCTCCGCCCGGTGCGGTCGAAGAGCTTCAGCCCGCAGCTCTCTTCCAGCAGCTTGACCTGATTGCTGACCGACGGCTGGCTCAGGAAGAGCGCCTCCGCAGCCTGGGAGAAGCTCTTGTATTTTGCGACTTGGTAGAAGGCCCAAAGCTGGTTCAGATGCATCGTTTCCAATCCGATTGAAATGCCCTTGCCCTATAGCTTCATCCTATAGGGATCATCCAAACAATCAATTTGACGGAACATACAGCATTGATCTACTGAAAGCAAAATCTTTCCGGATGAAGCTCCGCTCCACGAGCAGCGGCAACCGCGGATCGGTGAGGGCGGGGGGCGATCCAGGACGGCAAACGAAAGGGAGATCGAATCATGAAGGTATTGTGTCTGGGCGGTGGGGGGAAGATCTGCAGGGAGTCGACGCTGGATCTCGTGCAGTTCTCCGACTTCGACGAGATCACGATCGGGGATTATGACGAAAAAGCGGGCCAGGAGGTGGTGAAGTGGCTCAATGACCCCCGGGTCAACTTCAAGAAGGTCAACGTGAAAGACAAGGCCGCGTCGGTAGCGACCATGAAGGGCTATGACATCGTCATGGACGGAACGACGATCACGCTCAACGGCCTCTCCACGGCCTGCATCGCGGAGGCGGGGTGCCACGGGATCAACCTGAACGGCTTCGGGGAGGAGTATCAGTTCGAACCGCTTTTCAAGAAGTACAACCGCACCCACGTCCCCGGTTTCGGCATGACCCCGGGGATCACCGACATGATGGCGAAGTATGCGATCGACCGCCTCGACACGATCGACACGGTCCGGATCAGCCATGGCGCCTTCCGGCCCATCGCCTTCTCGCCCTCGATCACCGAAACGACCAGCTACGAGTACGACCCGAAGCTCCCCTGCCGCCTCGTCTACGAAAACGGTCAGTTCGTCCAGGTGCCCCCGTTCGCGAGACCGCTCGACGTAGAGCTTCCCGCCCCCTACGGGACACTTCCCGAATACATCATCCCCCATTCGGAGACGAAGACGGTGGCCGCCTACCTGGATGCGCAGGGAAAGCAGGCCCGCCTGATCGAGGTCCGGGGGACCTGGCCGCCGCAGAACATGCAGCTCGTGCGGGCCCTCTACGACTGGGGGATCCTGAGAAACGACAAGATCAAGATTGCCGGCGTCGAGGTCGGGATCATGGACGCGGTTTCCGCCTATCTGATGCAGTATCCGATCGGGCAGGAGACCAAACTTTATGGATATGCGCTGCATATCGACGTCACGGGGACGAAGGAGGGCAAGAAACTCCGTTATCTCCTGACGCACACGCACCCGGCCTCGGATGGCTCGGTTGCGGGCTGGGAAAAACTGCGGGCCTACACGCGCTGCGTTGGAATCCCGATGGGGATCGCGACCGCGATGATTGCGAAGGGGAAGGTGAAAGGGACCGGCGTCGTCATGCCCGAATTCGCCTTCGATCCGGAGGAGATCTTCCGGGAGCTGGAAAAGCGGCAGATTTTTATCCACATCCGGATCGAAAATATTTAGGGTTCAGAAGGTTGGCCGCCACTCCGAACCAAGGGTGGCGACCAACCTTGACCGGAAGCCGTGCCCCCCGGGCGGGAGCTCCAATTCCCGTTCCGACTGACCGCATTCACGTCTTGATCCAGCCAGGACCCATCGTTTTCTGCCTGCGCAGATGAAGGAAATGGGTGCGTTATCTTTCATCATAACTGTTGATCATCGATTATATGATTATTATTAATTTGACTAATACATCGAATGGTATAGGAATGACCTCGACTCTCTGAACGAAACTTTATGGGGTTCCCCTGACGGGGCACCGCCCCTCTTTTCTTTGACAGACTCTGGCGAATTTGTTATCCATTGGCCCGTTACGATTTCTTGTCCAATCAAGCAAATCAAAATCGGCTCACGAAAGGGGGTGAAGCATCACCGGCCGGCGTTTCTCGAAAATTAACATTTAATTTCCTTAAATTTAATTGGAGGGACATATGAAAGAAAAGTTCATTGCAGTCGTCGTCGCCGCGATCTTCTCAGTCGTACTTGCCGGCAGTGCCCTCGCGGAGGATATCAACGCCTACATGGCGACCTCCCCCGACAACAACGCCAAAATCGTCAAGTTCATCAAAGACAAAACCGGGATCACCGTCAACCAGACCTTCCAGTCCTGCGGCGAGGTCGAGGCCAAAATGAAGGCCGAAGCTCCCAACTTCAGCGCCGATATGGTGATCGGCGCCTGCTCGCCCCAAGGCTACCTGGCCAAGAAGAGCGGCTGGACTCTCCCCTATGTTTCACCCGCCTGGAAGGGCGTTCCCGATGTGTTCGTGGATCCGAAGGGCGATTTCTACCACATCGCCACGTTCTCCTTCGTGCTCGTCGGCAACAAGGACCGCCTGTCCAAGGCGGGGTACAAGATGCCGGAGAGCTGGAAGGACCTGCTGGATCCGAAATGGAAGGGCGAGATCGTGATGCCCTCCCCGCTCAGCTCCGGAACCGCGAACATGATGCGGTTCACCTTCCTGGCCCTCTATGGGGATGCGGAAGGCTGGAAATATCTCGAAGCCCTGGACAAGAACATCCACCACTACAGCCGCAGCGGGAATGCCCCGACCGACCTGGTCGGCCGTGGCGAATTCATGCTGGGCATCACCTCCGACGAGAACGTGAAGAAGCGCATCGATGACGGTTATCCGCTGATCTGGTCCATCCCGAAGGAGGGCACCGGCTACGACGGAACGACCTCCTTCATTCTGAAGACGACCAAGAAGGCCGAAACCTGCAAGAAGATCATCGACGTGCTTGGCACCCAGGAGTTCAGCGATCTGATGGCGGCCATCGGCTACGTGACCCCCCGGCCGGCCAAGAATGCCCTCTATGGCACGACCCTGCCCAAATTCGTCAATCTGGATCTGGGTAAGGCTGCCGACGAAAAAGCGAAAAACAACGATATCTGGAAACAGAAGCTGCGAACCGATTTCAAATAATCCTGTACAGTCTCTGGAAGGGAACTGCCCCGCCGCGAGCGGCGGGGCAGTGGTTTTCGCGCCACCGGGAGGAGAAAATGGCAGCAACAGCAGAGTTGTCCGTGAAGCTGCAATCCAGCAGCGGGAGCAAGGTCAAGGATTTCCTGAATGCAAACCTGATCAACATCCTGGCCGGAGTTTTGTTCCTGCTTCTTGCCTTCTTTCTCCTCTACCCGATTGTCATGGTCCTCATCAAGAGTCTCCGAGGGCCGGACGGCTTCACCCTTAAATATTATCAGGCCTTTTTCAGCAAGCAATATTACTTTCAATCGCTGTACAACACGCTTCTCCTGGGGGTGATCAACACCGCGGTCTGCCTCGTCATTGGCTTCTGCCTGGCCTACATGACGACTCGGGGACCATGGGCCCTCAGAAAGCCGCTCAAGATCATCTCCCTGATCCCGTTGATCGCCCCCCCGTACCTCTTTGCCCTTTCGCTGATCATCCTTTTCGGACGAAACGGCCTGGTCACCAAGGCGCTCGACCTCCATTGGCAGCTCTACGGCTTCAGCGGCGTCGTCATCTCCCAGACCCTCGCCTTCATCCCGCTCGCCTACATGATGATCGAAAACACGTTGATGTCGCTCAACCCCAATCTCGAGGAGAGCGCCTACGACATGGGGGCGTCGGAAGCGACCATCCTTCGGACGATCACCATCCCGCTACTCGCGCCGGGGCTGCTCAAGGCGGGGCTCCTGATCTTCGTCATGACCATCGCCGAGTTCGGCAACGCCGCCATCCTGGGCGGCCGGACCCCCTTCCTGGCGCCCGACACCTACACGATGATCACCGGGGAGTCCGACTTCTACATGGGAAGCGTGCTCTCCGTGGTGCTGATCGCCCCCTGCATCCTGATCTTCTTCATCCACAACTATCTGCTCGAGGGGAAGAAGTTCACCACGATCGGGGGCAAGCCGGTCGCCTCGGAACCGAGAAAGATCACCCCTCTGATCAAGGTCCCGTTCGTGCTCATCACGACCGTCGCGGCCGGGGCGATCTTCATCTGCTTCGCCGTGGTGTTCGTCGCCTCCTTCTACAAGATCCTCGGGGTGACGCACAACATCACCCTGGCGAATTATCTCGATTTCACTTCCAATCAGGCAATATACAACAGCATCCGCGTAAGCTTCGTGGCGGCCGTGATCGGCGCCATGATCGGCGTGCTTCTGGCCTACGTGATCGTGCGGGGAAATTTCTTCGGCCGCACGTTCATCGAGATGGTTTCGCTCTCCGGCTTCGCCCTTCCCGGAACGGTGCTGGGCATCGGTTATCTGCTGGCCTTCAGCGCCCCCCCGCTCAAGCTGACCGGCGGGATCATGATCCTGGCGCTGAACTGCGTCTTCCGCTTCCTGGCCGTCGGGGTTGAAGCGGGGATCAGCAAGCTCCACCAGATCCACATCGAAATCGAGGAGGCCTCCGCGGACCTGGGCGCCAGCTTCCTGACCACCTTCTACAAGATCGTTCTGCCGATCATGTTTCCGGCCTTCATTGCCGGGTTCATCTACACGTTCATGACCGCGATCGTCTCCCTGAGCGCGGTGGTCTTCCTCGTTAGCCCAGGGTTCGACCTGGCCGCGGTGATCATCTTCGACAAGGCCGTCTATGGGGAGATCGGTATCGCCTCAGCGACAACGATCAAATTGATGCTGATCGTCATGGGCTGCATGATGGTCTTGAATTACATCAGCAAGAAGACCCGGCTGGGCAGCAGCATGGCAACAACAAAGCCGGCATGAAAAAGAAAGGGGCTCTCTGATCCATGAGTATGAACGCCAACGAAAAACCGATGCTGATTCTCAAGGACATCCACAAGTTCTATGGAAACAACGAGGTTCTCAAGGGGGTATCGCTGGAGGTCAAAAGAGGCGAACTGGTCACCTTCGTCGGCCCGAGCGGCTGCGGAAAGACGACGCTGCTGCGCCTGATCGGCGGCTTCACCGATATCAGCTCGGGGGACATCATCCTTGACGGGCAGAGGGTCAACGACCTCCCCCCGAACCTCCGCGACACCCGGATCTGCTTCCAGAATTATGCCCTTTTCCCGCACATGACGGTCGCGGAGAATGTCGGTTACGGACTGAAGATCAACAAATGGCCCAAGGATAAGATAGCCGCGCGGGTCCATGACCTCCTGGAGATGGTCGAACTGGAGGCGTTCGGCGACCGGATGATCGACAAGCTCTCCGGCGGTCAGCAGCAGCGGGTGGCCTTTGCCCGCGCGCTCAGCCTCGAGCCGAAGGTCCTGCTTCTGGATGAACCCCTCTCCAACCTCGACGCCAACCTGCGGCTGGTCATGCGCGAGGAGATCCGCAAGCTCCAGGAGCGGCTGCACATCACGACCGTGTTTGTGACGCACGATCAGTTCGAGGCGATGGCGATCTCGGACCGCCTGGTGGTCATGAAAGACGGCCTGATCGAACAGGTCGGGAGCCCGATCGAGATCTACGAACGGCCGGCCAACGAATTCATCGCGGGGTTCGTCGGCTACGTCAATCTCATGGACGGACGGGTCGAATCGATCGACGCGGCCACGGCCAACACCACGATCGCCACGGAGTACGGCAAGCTTTCGATCACGCTCCAACAAAAAGACATCCAGACTGGAGACGACGTTCTGATGGTCATCCGACCGGAGAGCATCTCCCTCACGCTGGACTGCGGAGAGAGAAAACCCAACGGGATCTGCGGGACCCTGGTGTCCTATATGTATGCGGGGTCCATCGCGAAATGTACGGTCAAAATCGGGGAGAGGAAGATGATCGTCGACCAGTACAACCCGCGCGATGCCGAGCACTTCCTCCATGCGGCCAAGGTCGAGGTTGAGATCCCCCGAACCGTCCACCTGCTGAAAAAGAAGAAATAGCGCCGGAGAGGTCGGCTCGGAAGCCTCCCTCCCCGTCCGGCGATCATTCACGCCTCGAAGGGAAGTTCGTCCTCAACCTTGATGCAGCCGATCGCGCTCTGCGTGTCAGGATCCCTTCCACCTCCGCCCCGGATAGAGATTCCGGGGTGGGGATTCTTTTTCCGGCCATCATCGTGGCCAGTCTCCCCATCATTCACCCCGCAGCTCTCTTCTGGAACCCTCCTCTCCTTTTTCCCGCAGGGACATTGGATCGAGAGTCCAATGCCGCGAAATTCACCGTGGGCTGTTGCTTGACAGCATCCGGGTTTTCGAACAAGAATGCACTGACACAGCAGGAAGGCGGGAAGATCGTGACGATGACCCTGCAGCAGATATCCGGAGCCTTTGAAATCGTGATCCCTACGCGCGCTGGATATCTTCTGACCCTGCACCTCCTCGCTTCGCTGCAAAGACGAAACTCGCGCTTCGCGCTCAGACAATCGTCTTTGCGGGCGCTCCGCTGCGGGGGCAGGGTGCCCCAGGAGATCTCCAATGCGCGCTCCCGGATCCGATTTTCAGGTCGCACAAAGGTTCCATATCGCAAATTAGAAATATTCTTTTGAAGGCGATGGCCACGGAAGACCGTTTCGGACAGAAGAGCCGGCTGCTCCGGATCATGCGGCTGCTCCGGCGATTGCATCCCGATCAGCCGGCGACTTACCGCGGCAACCGGGTCCTCCTGTTTCCCGGGGGGCGCAGCTTTTTCCGTTCGCTGCACGCGGCCTGCCGTTCGGCGGAACGTTTCATCCTCGCCGAATACTATATGATCCGCGCTGACGGTACCGGCGCCGCGTTTGCCGCCGAGCTCGCCGCAGCGGTCCGGCGGGGCGTACAGGTCCGGATGATCTATGACTATGTGGGCTCCATCGATACCCCGACCTCCTTCTTCCGGGGCATGGCGGCGCAGGGCATCGAACTGGTACCGTTCAATGTTCCCTCGTTCAAGCGCGGCGTGCACTGGTTCGACAGGCGTGACCATCGCAAGATGGCCATCATCGACGGCAACCTTGCCTATCTCGGGGGCTTCAACATCGGCGATGAATACGCCAGTGTCGGGGAAAGGTCGCGGCGTTTCCGCGACATGGGTTTCAGCATCGCGGGCAGCGCGGTGGCCGAACTGGTGCTGAGCTTCTCCGAAACCTGGCAGATGGAGAGGGGAGAGGCTCCCCGGCTTCGCCCCGTCGGCCGCAAGGACCTCGACCCCAGACGCAGCGGTGGCGCCGATGTGGTGATCGTCCGCGGCGGCCCCCACGAGCGCCGTTCGTACATCCGTGGCGCATATCTTTTCCACATCGCCTCCGCCTCGGAGGAGATCCTCGTCGCGACTCCGTACTTCGTTCCCGGCCTCCGGATGATCCGTTCGCTGCTGCGGGCCGCTCGCCGGGGGGTGAAGGTTCGTCTGCTGCTTCCGGCAATCAGCGACATCCCGCTGGTCAGGCTCCTGGGGCGGAGCTATTACGGAGCGCTGCTCCGGGGGGGAATCGAGATCCGCGAGTTGGAGCAGGAGATCCTTCATGCCAAGGTAATGCTGATCGACGGAGAGCGGACGATCATCGGATCGGCCAATCTCGATCAGCGCAGCTTTCATCGCAATTATGAGCTGAACGGCATCATCGACGACGTGCGGTTCGGCAAACAGATCAGGCGGGTGCTCCGGAAGGATTTGGCCGCTTCCCGGTCCGTCACGATTGAAAACCATGAGCGGCGGGGCGTGATCGCGCGGCTCCTCGAGAGGGTGATCAACCTGTTCGGCTGGTTCCTCTGACCGGCGCCCCCGGCTACACGTGGTCGGGAAAGATGCCGCTGACCTTTTGTCGAATGTATCTTGACAGGTATGCCCTTTTTGATGATCATGAGCCCAAAAGCGTCTGAACATCCGCCAGCCATTTCGGAGAGGAAAGAAATATGAAAACGATGGGGATGGATCGAAAGTTCATTTTCCGGATGACGGTCTCGCTCGCACTGCTTTTTACGGCCGGCTGTGCGGACATCCGGCTGAACACCCTCCCCAATCCCTCCCCCACGGCCAAGCTGCGGGTGTTCGTCCTGCCCGTCTCGGGAACCCTGCCCCGGGGGAACTGGCTGACGCCCCAAGCCGAATTCGCTCAGAGTTCATACCGTGCGACTGCGAGGATGCTGAACGAAAAGGGGATCTACACGGTCGTCCCTCCGGCGGCGGTCCAAAGGGTCACCGGCGGGCAGGAGATCCCAGGATGGCAGTGGGAAAGGAACGATTGGGAGCTGGCCCGGAAGGCGGGCCGTGCCCTTCATGCCGATTATCTGTTTATTCCCATGCGCGGCCACTCCGGATTCCTGTACGTGAAGCTGGTGATGATCAACCTGGAGACCGGTGCGCTGTTTGAAAAACTCGACCATTCGCCGAACATGCGCACCCCGGAGGAGCAAAGCCGAGAACAGGCCAGGATCTTCCGCGAATGCTACCAGGAGATCTTCCGCCGGGCCAAGGGGGATATGCTGGCCACGGCCATCCGCAAGGGAAGAATGGCGCCTGCGGCTTCCGGACAGACGGGGCCGGAAGCCGTGGAGAAGGATTCGGAACCTGCGTCCACAGCTGCGGAAAGCGAGGCGCCCGGCGGGACCCGGCTGGCCGCGCTGGAGAAACCTCCCATGGAAACGCCCGCAGCGCCGACGCGTGCGAAGCCCGAACCGCCCGAACCGCCCGAACCCCCGAAGCCGGCAGGGGCGGATCAACCCACGTTCAGACCTGCTCTCCCGGTTGGGCCTGGGCCGGGAGAACCCCCCCCTGCGCCGGCGGGCATGAAGGCCGAACCGCCCCCAAAAGCCACGGATCCGCCGCGAATCCGGGCTGCAAGACCCGGAGAATCGGGGGAACAAAGGACGGTCCGGTCCGGAAATCCAGAAGCGAATTTGGCGGTCGCGGCCAAGGCAGGCGGGGGGCTTCCCGCAAAAGAACGGCTGATTGTCTATGACCTCCAGACGACCGCTCAACTGAATGTCGTGGCTCTGATTCTCTCCGAGGCGCTCCGGGAAGAGCTCTTCGCCTTGGGCGGATTCGAACTGATCAACCGGGAGGACATGGGTCAGGCAATCCAGGAGATGAAGCTTCAGCAGTCTGGACTCATCGACGACAGTCAGGCTCTGCAGATCGGGAAATGGCTGGCGGCCAACCAGACCATCACGGGGAATCTCGGAATTCTCGGCGACGCCTTGATCCTGCAGACCAAACGGACGGATCTGCAGACCATGGTGATTCTCTCCCGGGGCTCCATCCGTGCCGGTGTCGGGAAGGAGCAGGAGCTGCTCGACGCGCTCAACGCGCTGGCCCGGAAACTGATCGCCCGCTGATCCTCATCCCCCGAGCGCAGCCAGGGCGGGGACGATGTCGAGGCAGCGGATTTTCGCGTGTCGGAGCTGCGGAAGGGTGTTCGTGATGAGGATCCCGCCGACAGGCAGTCGCGCGAGGCGCTCGGCGGCCCCGCCGGAAAAGATGCCGTGCGTCGCGGCGATGCGAATGGTCCCGGCGCCGTGTTCGCAAACAAGCTTGACCGCTTCGGCAAGCGTCCCTCCCGTATCGATCATGTCATCGATGACGAGCACATCCCTCCCCCGGACATCCCCCTGAAGACGCCTCGCCACGGCGATGTTCGGGCGTGGGCGGAATTTGTCGATCACGGCAATCTCCGGCCGCGGCGAGAGCAATCCTGCCAGGCGCTCCGCCCGCGGGACGGAGCCTGCATCGGGTGCCACGATCGTCCCGGGCGGCTGTTTGGCGACGGCCGCGGCGATCAGCGGCAGCGCCGACAATTCGATGACGGCAGGACCGAGGGCTGCGCGGATCCGGTCGCTGTGAATGTCGAAAACGACCAGCCGCGATGACTTCGCCTGCCGGAGATGTTCGGCGACCATGACGCCGATTGCGGCCGTTTCCCTCCCGTCGCCCCGGTCCTGCCGCGCGTACCCGAGGTAGGGAACGATCAGGTCGATCCGGGCGGCGCCGTTTTCCAGAAGCAGCCGGTGGAGCGCCAGAAGGTCGAAGAGCGATTCGGGCGCCGGGAGAATCGAGGCGATGAGGGCAACCGATTCCCCTTTCACATCCTCCTTCAGGAGATACCGCCGCTCGCCGTCGACAAAGGTGGGTATCCTGTACCGTCCGATGGCCCAGCCATGTCGTTTCAGCGAGAACCGAAGATGCCGCGTAGCGTCTGTGAGAAAAGATTTCATGGCCCTTCCCGCTCCTAATTGGTTTTTACAGTCTTGCGAAGTCTCCTTTGCCCCGCCTCGGAAAGACCGAAAGAGGCGATCTCTGCCTCCAGCTCCGCCGCGCTCCCCTCCCCGCTGACGTAGCCGTTGACCCTTGCGGCGGCGGTCGATGCCGCGAGCCGGTCATCATCGGGATAAAAGGCGCGGAACTCGGCCAGGAGCTCCCTTTCGGACCGCAGCCCGTACTTCTGATGGTAGGCTTCGGCCGGATAGAATCGGGCCGCGGGGACAATCTCCGTGTAGACGGGTCCTTTGATCCTGGCCGCGATCCTGTCGCGGGAGGCGATGGCCGCCTTCCTCTGCGCTTCGTCATGGTAGAAGATGAAAGCGGCGTACTGCCGGGAAAAGGAGCGCGTCCCGGGCGAGTGGTTCTCCCAGAAGATGTCCAGGAGGGTTTCATAGGAGACCCGCATCGGATCGAATTCGATCCGGATCGATTCGCTGTGGTCCCCGAGTCGGGTGTAAGTCGGATCCTTCGCGGCTCCGCCTGTATAGCCCACCTGGGTGCGGATGACACCTTTGACGATCCCGAACCGGGCGTCCGGACCCCAGAATCACCCCATCGCAAAGGTGGCCGTCTCCGTCCGGACCGGGCCGGCGACGTCGATCGGCGGCCGGGCGGCACGGGTGTCCACGCTCGGTTTGAATTCGTTCATGGTATTGCTCCTCTTCTGCGGGATGGGGCACTGGGCGCTCCCCTCCGCCTGCACGGCCGCCATCGGTGCCGCGAAAACCATCGCGAGCAGCGCGAGAAGGGAAAGTCTTCTTCCCGCGCCGATGAATTTTTGAATGCCTGTTCTTCCGGTCATCTTTCCCTTCCTTTCCCGAGGACGCTCATGCCTGAAGATCTTTCGGGATCCCCTGCGATCGCGTCCGATGCAACGGATGCAATGTAACCATCATTCGTCCTTTGGCAATGGGTCGTTTGCGGGAGTCGTTCCCAGACTGCCGGTAGTGCATCAGTTTGTATCAGTCTGGTGCAGTGAGGCCTCGGCACCTCAAATTGAGACACCAGCGGACCGCCCCCTTCGTTGACAACGTGGACCCGTTGTACTATACGATTCCGGCAGGCCTTTTTCCGGCCATCATCTCTGTTGCAAGTTCATCAAGCCATTGTGAAGGAGGAAGGTGTGATAAGAATAGCGATCATCGGCTCCGGCGCTGTCGCCGAAATCCATATGCAGGCCTTCAGGGCCTTTCCGGACCGCTGCGAGGTCAGGGCGCTCGCGGATCTGTATCCGGAAAAGGCGGAAAAACTCGCAAAAAAACATGGGATCTCCGTTTTTGTGTGCAAGGATTTCCGGGAAGTCGTGTGCCGCGGCGACATCGATCTGGTATCGGTCTGCCTGCCGCCTTCGGCACATGCGGAAGCGGTCGTTGCCGCCCTCGAAGCGGGAAAGCATGTGATCGTGGAGAAACCCATGGCCTCTTCACTGGAGGAGTGCGATGCCATGATCGAAGCGGCCGGGAAAAGCGGCCGCGTTCTCGCGTCGATCTCCCAGAACCGGTACAAGATACCGATGATGAAGGTCAAGAAGATCCTGGAATCGGGAACCGCGGGGAGGGTGCTGCACGCAACCGCCAACTCCTCGTGGTGGCGGGGGCAGAGCTACTACGATCTCTGGTCGAGAGGCACCTGGAAGGCCGAGGCGGGAGGGTGCACCCTCAACCATGCGGTGCATCATATCGATCTGCTCCGCTGGGCGCTCGGCATGCCGGAGGAGGTCACCGCCGTTTTCACGAACGCCAATCACGACAATTCGGAAACCGAGGACCTCTCCATCGCCATCTTGAAGTATCCCAACGGGGGCCTGGCGCAGATCACGGCCTCGATCGTAGACCATGGAGAAGAGCAGGAACTGGTCTTCCAGACGGAACGGGCCCGGATATCGGTTCCCTGGCGGGCGATGGCCTGCCGCCCCCTGGAAAACGGATTTCCCGAAGGGGACCCCGAAACCGAACGCGAACTGCAGGGGCTCTACGATTCCCTTCCCGCAATCCCTCACGAGGGTCATCCGGGCCAGATCGACAATGTGCTCCAGGCGATCGAGGGGAAGGCTCCCCTGCTCGTGGACGGGAGGGAGGGCAGGGCGACCCTCGAACTGATCATGGGGATCTACAAGGCCGCCGTGACCCGGACTCCCGTCAAATTCCCGCTCAGGAAAGACGATCCGGTGTACCGGAAGGAGTCGATGCTCGCCCTGATGCCCCGGTTCCACCAGAAGTACCGGAATATCGAGAATTTCAAGACGTCGACCATTACACTGGGCCGCGACATGGGGAGATGAAGGAGGGCCGGATGCAGAAAACCGACGGAATGAATTACGCCCCCAAGGGCAAATCCGCGCCGGTATGCCGGAAAGGGGATTTCCGGGTCGGGGTGGTCGGGCTGGATCACGGCCATATCTTCGGGATGTGCAACGGGCTTGTCGAGGCGGGGGCCGAGCTTGCGGGGGTGTACGACCCCGATCCGGCCAAGGTGGCGAATTTCCGGAAAACGTTTCCCGATGTGAGCGCCGTCCTTTCGGAAGAGGGTATTCTGGGCGATCCCTCCATCCACATGGTCGCGAGCGCGGCCGTTCCTGCGGACCGTTGCGACCTCGGTCTCCGGGCGATGGACCGTGGGAAGGATTTTTTTTCCGACAAACCCGCCTTCACCACGCTGGAGCAGATCGCGTCGGCCCGCAAGAAGGTCGGGGAGACCGGCCGGAAATACGCCATCTATTACAGCGAGCGGCTCCATGTCGAGGCCGCCATCTTCACCGGGACCCTGATCGCCGACGGGGCGATCGGCCGCGTCGTCCAGGTGATCGGGATGGGCCCCCACCGGATCAGCCTCACCCAGCGGCCGGAGTGGTTCTTCCGGAAGGAGAGGACCGGCGGCATCCTGGTGGATCTTGGATGCCATCAGATCGAGCAGTTCCTCTTCTATTCCGGGGCGAAGGACGCGCGGGTGGCATCGAGCAAGGTGGCGAACTACAAATTCAAGCAGTATCCCGGGTTGGAAGATTTCGGCGATGCGACCCTGGTCGCCGACAAC
This sequence comes from Deltaproteobacteria bacterium, assembly GCA_021372695.1. The sequence continues at coordinate 37,728 of JAJFTY010000154.1, read as the reverse complement.
GGCGCGACGAACTATCTCCGCGTCGACTGGTTCACGCCCGACGGCCTGGGGGTCTGGGGCGACGGACGGACCTTCGTCCTGGGCACCGAGGGATACATCGAGATGAGAAAGTACATCGACGTCGCCCGCAGCAAGGAGGGAGACCATGTGTTCCTCGTCGATCACCGGGGCGAACACCACTTCTCCGTGGCCGGCCAGGTCGGCTTTCCCTTCTTCGGGGCGCTGATCCTGGACTGCCTGAACCGCACATCGAAGGCCTATTCCCAGGAGATCTTCTTCAAAGCGGCGGAACTGGCGGTGATCGCGGAACAGGCCGCAACGCGGATCGAATGATCTCCATGATGGATCTCTCCACCCCTGACCGGAAAATAGCGGGTTACAGGTCAGGGCGGATCTTCATGGCCGACTGCCGGGTGACCAGATAGACGCCGGCCGTGACCAGGGCCGCGGCAATGAGATCGGTCACGGTCAGACGGTCTTTCCCCAGCAGGATGGCCGCCAGCGATGCCACCAGGGGCTGGAGATAGGTGTAGATGCCGTTCAGATTGGGGCTGGCCGTCCGGAGCGAATAGTTGATCAGGAAACTCGCGAAGGCGGTGGTCGCAAAGACGACGTATGAAACCGATATCCAGATCCCAAACGGGATCTGTGCGAAGTTTGACGAAGCGATCTGCGGGAACGTGAATGGGAAGGCGATGACGAACCCGGACAGGTAGGTCCACTTCATGATGGTCAGGGAGTCGTACTTCTCCATCAGCGGCTTGACGAGCACCAGGTAGAGAGACCAGGATGCGGCGCTCGTGAGGAGCAGGAGGTTGCCGAGGAGCGAATTCGACCGGAAGTCCCCAAATCCCGCGGACAGGATGACCATCAGCGCACCGGCCGCACCGAGCATGATTCCCAGGACCTTCATGCCGGTGATCCTCTCTTTGAGGATGAAATGGGAAAAGACCAGGATCACGATCGGGGTGACCGTCGAGATGATCGACGCGCCGATCGGAGCAGACAGGTTCAGTCCTTCAAAAAAGATGATCTGGTTGGTCACCACCCCGAAGATGGAGCAGACGGCCATCTTGAAGAGATCCTTTTTTTCGACTTTTTCCGACGGAAGAAGAAAATTGATCACCCAGAAAAGAGCCAGGGTGCCGCTGATCCGGAGAAAGACGATGGCCCGGGGCAGGAGGAAATCCGGCATGATCCCTTTGGCAACGACGAAATTGAGGCCGTAGATCGTATTGGCCCCGACGATGGCCAGGTGTGATTTGAGATTCCGATTCAATCAGGATTCCGTGAATGGCGTCTTCGGATTTGCCGGGTCCCTGGTCTGACGGGCCCGGACCTGTTCCGGTGTCCCTCAAAAAACGGATGTCGCTGGGATTCTGTCGTCATGGCGCGGAACATTACGGATGCGGGTCGCTCTTGTCAAGGGGATGTTGTTTCTTTTCCCAGGATGGAATCGGCTCAGAGTGATGATTCCCGGCGACAGACGGGCTTCAAAAAAAGGCGGACCGGCTCCGAATCCGGAGCCGGTCCGCAAGGGGGGCTCTGCCGAAAGCTAGAGAAGCGAGTCGATGGGTGTGAGATTCATATGGAAGGCATCGGCCACCCCTTTGAAGGTGATCTGGCCCCGGATCACGTTGGCCCCTTTCCTGATTTCTGGATTTTCCTTCATCGCCTTCTGCCATCCCTTGTTGGCGATCTCGACCGCATAGGGGAGGGTGGCGTTGGTGAGGGCGAGCGTCGAGGTCTTGGCGACGGCGCCCGGCATGTTGCCCACGCAGTAATGGATGATGCCGTCGATCGCGAAGATCGGGTCCTCGTGCGTGGTTGCCTTGGAGGTTTCGAAGCAGCCGCCCTGATCGATGGCCACGTCCACCATCACGGTCCCTTTTTTCATGATCTTGAGCATGTCGCGCGTGACCAGTTTCGGGGCCTTCGCCCCCGGGATGAGTACGGAGCCGATGACCAGATCCGCCTCGGCGATCAGCCTGCGGATCGTTGCCGGCGATGACATCAGCGTATAGCAGTTGGGGGGCATCACGTCGCTGAGGTAGCGCAGTCTCGGCAGCCAGGAGTCGACGACGTAAACCTTGGCTCCGAGTCCGCAGGCCATCCTGGCGGCCTGGGTGCCGACCGTTCCTGCGCCGATGACGAGCACCGTCGCCGGATCCACGCCGGGGACGCCCCCGAGGAGGACGCCTGCTCCGCCGTACTCCATCTCCAGATACTTGGCCCCTTCCTGGATCGCCATCCGGCCCGCGACCTCGCTCATCGGGATGAGAAGCGGCAGCGATCCGTCCGCCTTCTGGATCGTCTCGTAGGCGATGTCGATCGATTTGGACTTGACCATCGCCCGGGTGAGCTTCTCGTCCGCGGCGAGGTGGAGATAGGTGAAGACGATCTGATCCTTGCGGATCAGCTTGTACTCCGGGGGCATCGGCTCCTTGACGTGCATGACCATGTCGGAGCGGTCATAGATCTCTTGGGCCGTTTTGACGATCTCGGCCCCGGCCGCGGCATAGGCCCTGTCTTCGAACCCGCTGCCGGCGCCTGCGTTCTTCTCCACGAGGACCGTATGGCCATGGCCCTTCATCACCTCGACCCCGGCCGGCGTCATGGAGACGCGGTTCTCCTCCACCTTGATCTCTTTGAGAATTCCTACAATCATTTCCTCCTCCTCTCTGATGGTCGATTCTCTCAGTCTGGCCGCTCGCCTCAATCCTTCCAGAACATGGACTCCCCGATCGCCTTGACGAGCCTCTCCATGTCGGCCGGATAGACGTCCCCGATATTCCCGATCCGGAATGCGCTGGCCTTGGAAACCTTGCCCGGGTAGATCACGAAGCCCTTGCCCTTCAGCAGGTTATAAAAGGTTTTGAAATCGTACTTCTTTTCCTCCGGGCTGAAGAAGCCGGTGATGAAGTGGCCCTGAAGGGCATCCGGCAGCAGCGTCCGGAACCCGAGCTTTCTCATGCCGTCCACCAGGGTCCGGTGGTTGGCGCGGTAGCGCTCCGTCCGCTTGGCGATGCCGCCCTCCTCTTCGAGCTCCTTGAGGGCCTGGTCAAAGGCGCGGACCACATGCGTCGGGGAGGTATAGCGCCACTTTCCCTTGTCGTTTTCCATGGTGTTCCACTGGTCGTAGAGGTCGAGCGAAAGGGAGCGGGCGCGCCCCTTGCACTTCATGAGTTCCTCCCTCTTGGCGATGATGAAGCCGAATCCGGGGACCCCCTGGATGCACTTGTTCGCGCTGCTGACGATGAAGTCGACGTCGAGCGCCGCGATGTCGATCGGGATGCCGCCGAAGCTGCTCATCGCGTCGACGATGAAGATCTTTTTGTATTTCTTGACGATCTTGCCGATCTTGTCGATCGGATTCAGCATGCCCGTGGTCGTCTCGGAATGGACGACCGCGACATGGGTGATCGCCGGGTCGGCCTTCAGGGTCGCTTCCAGCTTCTCCAGGTCGGGCGGATCCATCTCCCCGCTGTCGTTGAAGATGCAATCGATCTTCAGGGTCTTGGCGATCTGCACGATCCGGTCGCCGTACGCGCCGTTGGGAAGGACCAGCAGCTTCCCGTTATCGGGGACGGCCGTCGTGATGATCGATTCCACGGCAAAGGTGCCGCTCCCCTGCATGAGGACGCAGGTATATCGGTCAGTCTGGTCCGTTCCCAGCCGGACCAGCTTTCCCCGGACCTCCTGCACCAGAGTTTTGTAGTCGTCATCCCAGGTGCACCAGTCTCTGAGCATCGCAGCCTTCACGCTCTTCGTCGTGGAGAGGGGACCGGGCGTCAGCAGCAGATAGGGATTGTCTGGCAGATTCTTGATGTCCATATGAACCTCCTTTTGAATCGGCTGATTCTCAGTAAAGTTTCAATGAAATTCCATGGCTCATAATTGTGGATCTAGATCTATACTTTTGATCATATTAGTCAAACTAATAATAATCATATAATCGATAACAATGATTCATTTGGGAGGAGCGCGCCACTCATGGCGCCGGAAGGGTCGGCCCGGAAAGAAGGAGGGGGGCAGGGCGGAGGGATGTCTTGTCAGATGATCTCGGCGAACAGGTCGTAGTCGTCGGCGTCGACGATCCGGCAGGCGACGATCGTGCCCGTCTCCGGACTTCCTCCCCGGATGTGGGTCACGCCATCGATTTCCGGAGCCTGGCGCCGGCACCTGCCGATGCGGCCGTAGCCGGGGAGTTCGCCTTCTCCTTCGACAAGGACGGCCTGCCGTGTGCCGATGAGGGTGGCGTTGATCTCACGCGAAATCTGCGCCTGCTCCTCCATGACGATATCCCGGCGTCGCTCCTTTTCCCGTTCGGAGATCCGGGCGGGAAGGGTGGCTGCCGCGGTCCCCTCCTCTCGCGAGTAGGGAAAGACCCCGAGGTGGTCGAAGCGGATCTCGCGGACGAAGGCGAGGAGACCCTCGAATCTGCGTGGGGTCTCCCCGGGGAAGCCGACGATGAGCGAGGTCCGGAGGGCCACGCCGGGGACGATGTCCCGAGCTTCGGCGATCGCCCGCCGGATCAGGGCATTGTCCCCCCGCCGGTGCATCGCGGCGAGGACCGTGTCATCGCTGTGCTGGATGGGAATGTCCAGGTAAGGACAGATTTTCTCTTCATCCGCGATGGTGCGGAGAAGCTCTGGCGTCAGGCGGGAAGGGTAGGTATAGAGGAGCCGGATCCAGGAAATCCCCTCGACGGTGGCCAACTCGCGGAGCAGGAGGCTCAGCTCCGGCTTATCCTTGCGGTCGAGACCGTAGGCGGTGGTGTCCTGGGCGGTGACGATCAGTTCGCGGATGCCTCGGCCGGCCAGGAGTTCCGCCTCCTGGACGATGTCGTCGACCGCCCGGCTCCGCGCGCTGCCCCGGATCGCGGGAATCATGCAGTAGGAGCACCGGTTGGAGCAGCCGTCGGCGATCTTGACGTAGGCGCTCCCGGTCTTCGTGGAGATGAGCCGTTTGTGGCCGGCGTTCATCAGGAAGGTCGGCCGGCTGACCACGCTGCGCCGCCGGATTCCGGTCTTCGGGGCCGAAAGAAGCCCGTCCAGGCGACGGCCGATGTTCGGGACTTCCGCCGTGCCGAGGAAGAGATCGACCTCCGGCAGCGCCTCTGCCAGTTCCCGACCATAGCGCTGGGGGAGGCAGCCGGTGACGACCAGCCGCTTGGAGGTGCCGCCGGCCGCCTGCTTCCAGGCGGCCAGCCGGAGGATTTCGGCGATTGCCTCTTCCCGGGCGGGGAGGATGAAGGCGCAGGTATTGACGAGCAGGATGTCGGCCTCATCGGGCCGGTCGGTCATGAGATAGCCGGCCTCGGCCAGGATGCCCGCCATGACCTCGGAATCGACCAGATTCTTGGGGCAGCCGAGGCTGACGATGTGAACCTTTTTACGCAGCATGCGTGAGATACTCTTTCCCTGTTCCCTTTTCGCGAGGGTGAAACCCGGGCGGGAATCGATGAAACCGTTCAAACGACCCGATTCCTGCCCTCGCAGCATGATGATGATTTATCAGACTTGGAGAGCAATTCAAAGGCCCCCTTCGGCATCAGTGCGGGATCTTCCGCGCGAGCACTTTCCGCGGCTTGGCCCCGTCCGTGGGGCCGACGACCCCCTCCGCCTCCATCCGTTCGATGATCCGGGCGGCGCGGTTGTAACCGATCTTCATGTAGCGCTGCACGAGGGAGATCGACGCCTGCCCCAAGTCGGTCACCAGAGCGACGGCTTGGTCGTACTTCTCGTCGAAGTCCGGATCCGGCTTCTCCCCCTCGGCCGCCTCGGGTTCATATTCCGTGATCGACTCGTCATAGGCGGGCTTCCCCTGTTTCTTCACGAAATCGACGATCCGCTCGATCTCCCGGTCCGAAACGTAGGCGCCGTGGATCCTCGTCAGGCGTGAGCTGCCGGGCGGGATGAAGAGCATGTCCCCCGCCCCGAGCAGCTTTTCCGCCCCCATCTGATCGAGGATGGTCCGCGAATCGACCTTGGAGGAGACCTTGAACGAGATCCGGGTCGGGAAGTTGGCCTTGATGATGCCGGTGATGACGTCCACCGAGGGCCGCTGGGTGGCCAGGATCAAGTGGATCCCCGCGGCCCTGGCCATCTGGGCGAGCCGGGTCAGCGATTCTTCCACATTCCGCTGGGCAACCATCATCAGATCCGCGAGTTCGTCGATGATGATCACGATGTAGGGGAGGTGATCGGGAAGCGGCTCGTTCCCTCGCGACGGACGGGCGGCCGCACCCGCGGGCCCCGCTTCGGAGGCATCCGCCGGAGTCTCTTCGTCCGCTTCCGGGGCCGCTTCTCCCGTTTCGGGAAGGGGCGGGAGATCAGCCGGCAGGGGCGCCTTCCCGGCCTTGAGCTGGTTGTAGGCATCGATGCTCTTCACCCCGACGCCGCTGATGATCCGGTAGCGGCGCTCCATCTCCTCGACGGCCCAGCGGAGGACCAGGGAGGCCTTCTTCGGATCGACCACCACCTCGTGGAGGAGATGGGGTATCCCCTCATAGCCCGAGAGCTCCAGCCGTTTGGGGTCGATCAGGATGAACTTGACCTCGTCCGGCGGGGCCTTGAAGAGGATGCTGCAGATCATGGCGTTCAGGGAGACGCTCTTCCCCGAGCCTGTCGTTCCGGCGATCAGGAGATGCGGCATCCGGATCAGATCGGCGATCACCGGGGCGCCCACGATGTCTTCGCCGAGGGCGATGGGGAGACGGGAAGACGATTCGCGGAAGGCGGCATGGTCGAGTACGTCCCGCAGGCTGACCGGATCCCGCTCCTGGTTGGGGATCTCGATGCCGATGGCCCCCCTTCCAGGGATGGGGGCGATGATCCGGATGCTCGGGGCGCGGAGCGCCAGCGCCAGGTCATCGGAAAGGTTCGTGATCTTGTTGATTTTGACGCCCGGGGCCGGCTCCAGTTCGTACATGGTGATGACCGGGCCGGGCTTCACCTCGACCACCTTGCCGTCGACGCCGAAATCGGAAAGTTTCTTCTCCAGCGTGCGGGAGTTGGCGATCAGGGTCTCCCGCTTCACCCGGGTATCCTTCCTCTCCATACGGTCAAGGAGGGTCAGGGGCGGCAGCTTGAACTTTCCGTTCAGCCGGCTGGTGAAATCGAAATGGGTCTGCTCCGCCTTGGCCAGCTTTTCCTTGAGCGTCTCTGGCCTCGGCTCCCCGATGATCGGGGCGGGTGCGGCGACGGTGGGTCTGTTCCCGCCGGCCGCTGCTTCTCTTTTGGCGAACCTCTCCCGCAGGCGGTCGCGCCAGGATCTGCCCGTTTGTGCCGCCCTTTCCGCAAAGGAGACGACGGAGAAATCGAACAGGATCATCAGCGAGACGATCAGAATCAGGGCCAGAACGATCAAGGATCCGGCCAGACGCAGGTAGGCTTCGAGGAGAGCGGCCGTCACCCTTCCCAGCCAGCCTCCCGCGTCCAGGGGAACGGCGTAGATATCGATCTTTCCGACGAGCAGGGCAAAGGTTCCCGAGGCGGACAGGACGAGGCCCGCCAAACCCGCCGATGCGGCCGCTCCCATCCGGAACAGGGGATCGCGGAAATAGCGGAAGGCGGCGATGAGCAGCATCGCAGGAAGCCAGAGGATCCCCGCACCGAACAGCCGGATCAGGGTGTCGGCGGTGTACGATCCCACCGCGCCGGTCCAGTTGTGTAGGGACTGGGACTCCGGCACGTAACGGGTGAAGGAGGGGTCGAGGGGGTGGTAGGAGAGCAGGGCGAGCGTCAGAAACAGGGAGAGGGCCAGGCAGATCAGCCCGATGATTTCAGCGATTCTTTTCTGGGAGGACGATTTCTCAATCATTTCTCATCATGCCCGGTGTCGAGCCCTATCCGATTCCCTTCACGATCAGGGCGGCCGCTCCGAGGAGCCAACAGTAGTACGAAAACGGGGCGAGGCCGGTCTTGTTGATCATGGAGAAGAGGAGTTTCAGTGAGAGAAACCCCGTTATGGCAGCGGTGATGAAACCCGCGGCCATCAGGGGCCAGTCGGCCGTCCCGAGCCGCATCAGGTCGGCCGATTTCAGGACGGCTGCCCCGCCGATGGCGGGGATGGAGAGCAGAAAGGAGAACCTTGCCGACGTCTGCCGGTCGAGCCCGCGGAAGATCCCGAAGGTGATCGTTGAGCCCGAACGGGAGATCCCCGGGATGAGGGCGACGGACTGAACGAGGCCGAGGACGATCCCGTCCGTCAGGTTCATCTCCGCTTTCCCTCTCCGGTTCGTTTTGACCCGGTCCGAAAGAAAGAGCAGAATCCCGGTCACGAAAAGCATGCAGGCCGTGGTCACCGCCGATTCGAAAAGGCTCTCGATCCGCTCCTTGAACAGGAGCCCGATGCTGCCGGTGAGCATGGTGGCGATCAGGAGCCACAGGATCATCCTGCGGTTGGCGGTCCTTGTCCCGGCGTCCATCCCCCGAACCGGCCCGCCCTCCGTTCCGGCCGGCAACAGCGAAACGATGAGTTCGCCGATCTCACGCCTCAGAAAGAAGACCACGGCCAGAAGCGTCCCGAGGTGGAGGAGAACGTCGAAAGCGACGCTGGGATGATGAAATCCCGGGATCAGCGCGGGAAGGAGAACCAGGTGTGCCGAACTGCTGACCGGGAGGGGTTCCGTGAGACCTTGCACGATCCCCAGGATGATGGCTTCGAGCAGGGTCACGGAAGTTCCTTCCCCGGGTCGGACATTGCAGGCGCTTCGTCCCGGACCCTGCCGCTCTCGAAGTTCCGGATGATGATGTCGCGGATCCTTCCGATCAGTTCGGCCCGTGTCTCAACGGTGTATCCGGACACCTCCACCGGCTTGCCGATGACCATCGTGACCCGTCCGGGTTTGATCATGAGGCTCCGTTTCGGCAGGATCTTGTGGGCACCGATGATCGAGATCGGCACGATGGGCACACCCGCCCGGAGGGCGAGATGGAACATGCCCTGTTTGAAGGGCTGGATGGTTCCATCCTTGCTTCGGGTCCCTTCGGGAAAAGTCATGACCGATTTTCCCTCCCGGATCTTCTGCGCTGCCTCCTCGACGCTTTTCATCGCCTTGTCGTGATTCTGCCGGTCGATCTCGATATATCCGGCGCTTTTCATGGCCTTGCCGAAGACGGGAATCTTGAACAGCTCTTTCTTGACGATCCAGCGGAACTGGCCCGGGATGTGCGCCAGGACGATCAGGATGTCGAAATCGCTCTGGTGGTTGGCCATGAAGATCTGCGGCCGGTCCAGCAGCACGTTCTCGCGGCCGATCACCGTCACCCGGATGCTGGTGATTCTGAGGAGCATCTTCGCCCATATGTTTGCGATTTTATGTGCCTTGTTCTCGCCGGGTGAGATGCGCGGGAAGAGGAGCGCACACACCGACATGAAGGCGGTGATGACAACCGCAAGCACGACCAACAGGCCGGAACGGATCATGATCGTCTCCTAACGCTGATGAAAATGGCCCATGCACCTTTGCTGTCCCTGCCCTTTTTCGGCCTGCCGCCCTCTCCCGGCGAATGGACGTTCCGGAGTGAACCTCCCACGGTGGCACTGGTTCTACTCGAATATCCCCGTGAAGTCAATAAGGAATGTACCTGGGACGCGGGGAGGTTTCCCAAGAAAAGGATTGACAAACCCTTCGGGTGATAATAGATAACACGCCATGAAATATGACTTTTTCTCCCAGACGGGTATCACAGGATGTCCATGAAGCGGATCATGAGCAACCGGCGGGCGTTTGCGATCCTCGATCACTTTCCCCGGTGCCGGGTCCTGGTCGTCGGAGACATCATGGCGGACCATTTCATCTGGGGAGGCGTCTCCCGGATCTCTCCCGAGGCGCCCGTTCCGGTCGTGGAGGTGACGAAGGACAGGTTCATGCTGGGCGGCTGCGCCAATGTGCTGAACAATATCTTCGCCATGGGGGGGCGGGTTCATCTGGCCGGTGTGATCGGGTCCGACGAAACGGGGAAACGTCTGCTTGCAGAGTTCCGCAGCCGGGGTCTGGATACGGGCGGCATCGTGGTCGAGGCGGGTCGTCCCACCACGCTCAAGACCCGCATTGTGGCGCATGGCCAGCAGGTGGTCCGGTTCGACCGGGAGGAACGCAAATCCATCCAGGCGAAAAGCATCCGAAAGATCCTCTCCTATATCGAATCCCTGCGGGATGACCTGGGAGCCATCGTTATTTCGGACTACAACAAGGGGGTGGTCACTGCTCCCCTCTTGACCGGGATCCGCAAGGTGATCGAAGGACGCCCGATCTTCACCTGTGTGGACCCGAAGCAGCGCGACTTCTCCGTCTACCGGGGGTTCGACATCGTCACCCCCAACCACCACGAGGCCGGTCATGCGGCGGGAGAGGAGATGCAAAGCGGCCCGGATCACATCCGTGTCGGCATGAAGCTCCTGCAGCAGTACGGTTTCAAGGCCCTTCTGATGACGCGGGGGGAGGAGGGGATGAGCCTCTTCGAGCGGAACAGCCGGATGAGGCATACCTCTTTCCCGGCAGAGGCCCGGGAGGTCTTCGATGTGACCGGCGCCGGGGATACGGTGATCGGCGTGTTTGCCCTTTCGCTGGCCGCGGGCGCGACCTTCCGGGAGGCGGCGTATCTGGCCAACCATGCCGCGGGAATCGTGGTGGGGAAGTCGGGCACAGCGACTGTGACCCCGGAGGAGCTGAAAAGGGCCTTATGAGCGATCCCCAACCGCCGGAGGCCGTGAAGCTCATCGCGAGCCTCCTTTCCGGTGATGACTCCCTGCTGGGTGATGCCGTGCGCGCCCTCTCGGAAAAGTATGGAAAGGCGGATTTTATCAGCGCTCCGATGCCTTTCACCTACACCGACTACTATGCGGCGGAACTCGGCTCCGACCTGATCCGGCGTTTTATGGCCTTCGAACGGCCGATCCGGCCGGAAACCATGCCGGACGTCAAGCTGTGGACCAATGCCCTGGAGAAGAGACTCTCGGTCGATGGGCGCCGAAGGGTGAACATCGATCCCGGTTACCTGGCCAAGGCCCATCTCATACTGGCCACGGGCAAGGGCTATACCCATCGGCCCTGTCTCAGGGAGGGGATTTACGCCGATCTGACGCTGATCTATCGGGAGAAAGCCTTTCATCCCCTCCCATGGACCTATCCCGATTACGCCGGGGAAGAGATCATGGGCATGCTGAACCGGATCCGGGAGAAGTATCTGCTGCAACTGAAGGGGAGAGCGGCGGGGTCTGCTCCGGCGGCAGACGGCATTCCGGATTCATCCCCGTTACCGAGTGAGGAGTTTGAATGATCAAGAGCATGACCGGTTATGGAAAGGCCGAGGCCGTCCTTGCGGGTAGAAAATTTCTCGTCGAGATGAAGTCCGTCAACCATCGATTTCTGGAGATCTCCTTGCGAATGCCCGGGCAGCTTCTCCCTCTCGAAGCCGAGATCAAGAAGCGAATCGGGGAAGGGTTCTCCCGCGGGAGGATCGAGGCGAACATCCGGATGGACGGAGAGGGGGTTGCGGAGACTGCTGAGCGCTTCACGCTGAACCTGCCGCTGGTCCGCAATTATCATGCCCTGCTTTGTCAGCTGAAAGAGGAATTCCATCTCAACGATGAGATCACGCTCGCCATGATGGCCGGCTTCCGGGACGCCTTCGTTTCCGCTGAAGCGGTCCAGGATGTGGCGGCCCTGTGGGAGGGGCTTTCGGCGATTCTCGCGGAGGCGATCCGGGCGCTGTCGGAGATGCGGGAGAGGGAAGGGGAGAGTCTGGAGCGCGACCTGGCGGGGCGCCTCAGCCTGATCGCCGAATCCCTGGAAGGAATTGCCGGGCGGGCGCCGCAGGTCGTTCTGGACTATCAGAAGCGGCTGACGGACCGGGTCCGGGAGCTGACGGAGGGTATGGCGGTCGATGAGGCACGTCTGCTGCAGGAGGTCGCGATCATGGCAGAGAAGAGCGACATCACGGAAGAGATCGTCCGCTTCCGCAGCCATATCGAACAGTTCACCGAGCTGCTGAAGGGGGGCGATGCCGCCGGGAGGAAGATCGATTTCCTGATCCAGGAGATGGGCCGGGAGATCAACACGATCGGCTCCAAGAGTGGGGACGCGGCGATCTCGCGGAGTGTCATCGAGATCAAGAGCGAACTGGCAAAATTGCGGGAGCAGGTGCAGAACATTGAATGACGCCCCGTCAAAGAGACAACCGGGCCTGCTGATGGTCATTTCCGCTCCTTCCGGAGCGGGGAAGACGTCGATCTGCCGCCAGATCCTGCGGATGTTTCCCAATGTCCGATTCTCCGTCTCCTGCACCACCCGGCCGCCCCGCCCCGGCGAGGTCAATGGAAGGGACTATGAGTTCATATCGGAGGCGGAGTTCCGTGAACGGCTCGCCCGCGGTGAGTTCATCGAATGGGTGGAGAACTTCGGTCAGCTCTACGGGACGTCCCGGAAGACCATGGACGCTTTTCTCGACCAGGGTTTCGACCTGATCCTGGACATCGAACCGCGGGGGGCGAAGGCGATCCGGCAGCACTATCCCCAGGCCATTTTCATCTTCATCCTGCCCCCCTCGATTTCGGAATTGAAATCCAGGCTCTCACGCCGGGGGGAGAGTCACGATGTCATGGAGCGCCGTCTCAAGACTTCTCTGGATGAAATCCGAGAGGCACTGTGGTATGAATACATCATCTTCAACGAAAAGTTGGAAGAGGCCGTGGACCAGTTTCGGGCGGTGTACATCGCCGAAAGGTCGCGGCGGGAGCGCGTGACCGATAGAATAGAGTCGTTCCTGAAAGAGAAATTGTCCTAATTCCTTGGAGGTTTATACATTATGGCCAGAATCACCGTCGAGGATTCTTTGCTGACGGCAAAGAATCGATTTGCCCTTGTCCTGCTGACCGCCCAGCGGACCAAACAGCTCCTCAGAGGGTCCCAGCCTCTGACAGATACGCGAAACAACCGGGAGATTGTGACCGCCCTCCGGGAGATCGCGGCGGGAAAGGTCTATTACGCCCATCCCGATTATCTGGAAAGGGTGAAGGAGAGTTTCAAATCGATCCCCCACGAGACTGAGTTTGTCGGCGATGATGAATACATCGATTAGCTCGCCCCGGGATCGACTGATCTTTGCCCTGGACGTCGGCGGTGAACTGGCAGAAGCCCTCATCTGGGTGGACCGGCTGTGGGACCATGTCGGTCTATTCAAGGTTGGCAAGGAGTCCTTTGTCCGGTACGGCACGGATATCGTCCGTCAGATCCAGGCGCGCGGCGGCAAGGTTTTCCTGGATCTCAAGTTCCATGACATCCCCAACACCGTTGCGCGCGCGGCGGAGGCCGCCTGTGAACTAGGTGTGGCGATGTTCAACCTTCATGCCCTCGGCGGCAGGAAAATGATGGCGGAGACGGCCGATGCAGTCAGGAAATATGCCGAAAGATCCGGGAACAGACCGCCGGTGCTCCTGGCGGTCACGGTGCTCACCAGCCTGAACGACGGCGATCTGGAGCTTCTGGGATTTAGTAGGGGAACCCGCGAGACGGCTTTGCATCTTGCCCGGCTTGCCCAGGATGCCGGGGCATCGGGGGTGGTGGCCTCGGCTGAGGATGCCGCCGCCATCCGGAAAGCCTGCGGTGGTGATTTCCTGATCGTGACCCCCGGGATTCGAGCGGCCGTTGAGGTCGCGGGCGATGATCAGAAGCGCATCGTGACGCCCGCCGTCGCCATCTCCGCCGGGGCCGACTACCTCGTCGTCGGCAGGCCGATCAGCCGGGCGGCGGATCCCGCCGCTGCGGCGGACCGGATGGTCGAAGAAATTTTTCGGGGGCTTGCTCAAGTCCAGGGGGGATAGAGCCGAATATACTTCAAGGAACCTGGCCGCGGAGGGATGTCGTGCAGGTGATCTATGGCATCAACCCACTCCTGGAGGTATTGCTTTCCCATCCGGCGATGCTGGAGAGGATCGTTGTCGCGGAGGGGCGGGGCGGGGGCGAGGTCCGCAGGATTCTGGATCTTGCCGCGGAGCACGGAATCCCCCATGAATTCTGCGGGCGCGACCGGCTGGAAAAACTCGCGCCGCACCAGGTCCATCAGGGGGTCGCGGGCCTTTGCCGGCCGCAGGTCTATGCAACCGTGGACGAAGTGATCGCCAACCGGCACGAGAAGTCCAAATATGACCTGGTGGTTCTGCTCGATAGTGTGACTGATCCCCAGAATCTCGGGTCCATCATCCGAACCGCCCACTGTTGCGGCGCGAACGGTGTCATCATTCCGGAGAACCGCGCGGCTTCTGTCACCGCATCCGTTGCGAAGGCTTCCGCAGGGGCGGTTCAGCACCTGCCGACCGCGATGGTGGTCAATCTGGCCAGAACCATCGAATACCTGAAAGAGAAGAATTTCTGGATCTATGGGGCCGACGCGGAGGCGCAGATGGAGGCCGATGCGCCGGATTATCAGGGGAATGTGGCCCTGGTCATGGGAAGTGAAGGGCGGGGGATCCGACCTCTGATCCGGAAGAATTGCGATTTCCTGATCTCGATTCCGATGCGCGGCAAGGTGGCTTCTTTGAACGTTTCGGTTGCGGCCGGGGTGATCCTCTTTGGAATTCTCAGAAAATGGGGGAATTAGTCATGCCGATCTTCGTGTGGCAGGCGGAAACGAAAAAGGGTGAGTCGAAAAAGGGCGAGTTGGATGTTGCGGATGAGGCAGCGGCCCGTAGTCTGTTGCGCAGACAGGGGTACAAATCCATCAACGTCAAGAAAAAACCAAAAGATCTCTTTGAGAACATTCCCTTCCTCAAACAGTCGGTTTCGGAGAAGGATGTGGTCGTTTTTGCGCGGATCTTCGCCACCATGATCAATGCCGGCCTCCCCCTGATCCAGTGCCTGGATCTCCTCGAAAAACAGGAGCAGAACAAGACCTTTGCCAAAGTGATCGGCAGCATCAAGTCGGAGATCGAAGGCGGCTCCACGCTGACCGATGCGCTCCGGAAGTATCCGAAGGTCTTCGATGAACTGTTCGTCAACCTCGTCGCGGCCGGGGAGAGCGGCGGCATCCTGGACGTGATTCTCCAGCGCCTGTCGGGTTACATGGAAAAGGCCATGAAGCTCAAGAGCAAGGTCAAGGGGGCGATGACCTATCCGCTCAGCGTTCTGGTCATCGCGATCGGCGTCGTGGCGGTTCTCCTGCTGAAAGTGATCCCGGTTTTCCAGAAGATGTTCGAAGGGATGGGCTCCTCCCTGCCCGGGCCGACCCAGTTCCTCGTGGACGCAAGCCAGTTCACGCAGAACTACTTCTTCTACATGGTGGCATTCTTCGTGGCGCTCGTCTTCGCGTTCAAAAGGTTCTATGCAACCGAGCGCGGCACGCTGCTCATCGACGACCTGATCCTAAAATCCCCGGTTTTCGGTCCGCTGCTGAAGAAAGTGGCCGTCTCCAAGTTCTCCAGAACCCTCTCCACCATGATGTCGAGCGGCGTGCCGATCATGGAGGGGCTCGGCATCGTCAGCAAGACGGCGGGAAACAAGATCATCGAGAATGCGCTCATCAGGACGCGACAGAGCATCAGCGAGGGGAAGACAATTGCCGAGCCGCTGATGGAAACGGACATCTTCCCTCCGATGGTCGTTCAGATGATCGCCGTCGGCGAAGCCACCGGCGCCCTGGACACCATGCTGACCAAGATTGCCGATTTCTACGATGACGAAGTGGATGCGGCCGTGAGTGCCATGACGGCGCTCCTGGAGCCCTTCATGATGGTGTTTCTGGGAGGGGTGTGCGGGGGAATGATCATCGCCATGTACCTGCCCATCTTCCAGATGGCCGCCGCCGCGGGATAGGATGAGCCGACGGCAGGGGGGACTCTTGGAACCGGATCCCTCCCCGCACACCTCGAGTCACGCCAAGGTCTCGACGATACTGAAAGAATGGTCCGCAGGATTGCCGCGGTAAAGGAACAAAAAAATGGTCGGGATGGCGCGATTTGAACGCGCGACTCCTGCGTCCCGAACGCAGTGCCCTACCAAGCTGGGCCACATCCCGACACCGGACGTCAATAACCAATTTGAGAGGAATTGTCCACCCTTTTTTTTGGACTGTGGGAAAAAGACTGAAACCCCCGATGGATTGCGGCGGGTGGCGGCAGCAGGTTTCAGCGGTCGTTATCCGGAGGCTCCGGGGGCGAAGATCCGTTTGTATTTTCCGAATTGACATGATAGAAGAACCGTTCAAATTTCCCCGGGAGAAGAGATGTGATCATCTATGATCTCAAGTGCCAAAACGGCCATAAATTCGAGGGGTGGTTCAAGGACCGGGGCACCTTCGAAGAGCAGGCGGCAGGAAAAATCATCGCCTGCCCCGTGTGCGGCGATACCGAAGCGGTGCTGATCCCCTCCTCGGTCGCGATCATGGGTCGCGAGAGCCGACCTGCTGCGGCCAAACCGGAGGCGGTGCCGTCGCCACAGAAGATGATCAGGGAATTTCAGGAATATATCAGGAAAAATTTCGATGACGTGGGCGATAAGTTCGCCGAGGTTGCCCTTCGAATTCATCATGGAGAGGAAGACAGCAGAAGTATCCGGGGGACCACCACGGGGAGCGAGGAAGAGACACTCAAGGAAGAGGGGGTCCAGTTCATCAAAATACCCCTGCCGAAGTACGACGGCTAGGAGCCGGTTGTTCTCACCGACACGCCGATGTCGTTCCCGGGATGGCGACGGGGTGCAAAAAAAATAAAAAAAATCTTGACAAACAGCGGTATAAAAATTAGTGTCCATTGTTTCACGCAGGACGCGATCATTCCGCCCGAACGCTGCTCTGACGGCTTGAGCGGAAATTGTTTTCTGTATTGAGCAGTTATAGTTGCTGGCGTAGCTCAATCGGTAGAGCAGCTGATTTGTAATCAGCAGGTTGCGGGTTCAAGTCCCATCGCCAGCTCCAACATTTGGATGGGATTATCCTGGAGGGGTTCCCGAGCGGTCAAAGGGAGCAGACTGTAAATCTGCCGGCGAAGCCTACGGAGGTTCGAACCCTCCCCCCTCCACCATTTTTGAAGCGGTCATTTCCGTTGGGTCATTCCGGCGGGTGATAAGCGGGAGTAGCTCAGGGGCTAGAGCGTCAGCCTTCCAAGCTGAGGGTCGCGGGTTCGAATCCCGTTTCCCGCTCCATTTGTCTGGGAAGGGGCTGCATGCCCCATGAAGGATGTGAAACCGATCGCGAAGTTGATTTGATCGGATGCTGGAAAAAACGGCGTTTTTGAAACGGGGAACCAGCCCACGTAGCTCAGTCGGTAGAGCACATCCTTGGTAAGGATGAGGTCACCAGTTCGATCCTGGTCGTGGGCTCCATTTGAGGCAGGATGGTTATATCATGCGAAATATCATTACCTTGGCCTGTACGGACTGCAAACAGCGCAATTACACGACGACCAAGAACAAACGGACCATGCAGAATCGGCTGGAGATGAAAAAATACTGCAAGTTCTGCCGGTCCCATAAGTTGCACCGGGAAACGAAATAGAGGCAAGAAGCGCAGCGCTTTGATCGGCCGGACAGGCCAGTAGCTCTAATGGATAGAGCGCCGGACTCCAAATCCGGATGCTGGGGGTTCAAGTCCCTCCTGGCCTGCCATTTTTTTTATTTAGGGTTGACAGCGGGGGAATCAGGGGTTCCGGATGGACAGGATAAAGGTTATCGCAGAGAAGGTGAAGCAGTTCCTGGCCGGCTCGAAGGTTGAGCTGAAGAAGGTGACGTGGCCGACGCCGAAACAGACCCTTGCCTCCACGGCAGTCGTCATCATTGTGGTGATCATCGTGTCCACTTTCCTGGGGATCGTCGATTTCGGGCTGACCAAGGTCATCAAGTTGGTGCTGGGTTAAGACTATGGCTTTTCGATGGTACGTCGTTCATACCTATTCCGGCTTTGAAAACCGCGTGAAGCTTTCTCTGCAGGAGAGGATCGAAGCGGCCGGGAAACAGGCTTTCTTCTCGGATATCCTGATTCCCGAGGAGGATATCGTCGAACTCGTATCGGGTGAGAAGAAGACCTCGAAGCGGAAGTTTTTCCCCGGCTACATCCTTGTCCGGATGGAGATGAACGATGACACCTGGCATGTGGTGAAGGACACGCCCAAGGTGACCGGCTTCATCGGCAGCAAGGACAAGCCTTCGCCGATATCCGACAAGGATGTGGAGACCCTTAGGACCCGAATCGACGAGGGGACGCTCAAACCGAAGCCGAAGTTCAAGTTCGATATCGGGGACCATGTGCGGATCATCGATGGTCCCTTCACCAATTTTGACGGGATCGTCGATGAGGTCAAACCGGAGAAGGGAAAACTGCGGGTGATCGTCAGTATCTTTGGCCGATCGACGCCGGTGGAACTCGACTTCATTCAGGTCTCGCAGACGTAGCCGGAGGGCCGGACGGGCGGAGAACGGTCTCGGTTCTCCCGGACAGTTGATCCAAATTTCAGACTGAAACAGGGTGATCAGAATGGCAAAGAAGGTTATCGCGAACATAAAACTTCAGATCAAGGCAGGCAAGGCAACGCCTTCGCCTCCGATCGGTCCGGCTCTCGGTCAGCACGGCGTCAACATCATGGAATTCTGCAAGGCTTACAACGCCATGACGCAGAGCCAGGAGGGAATGGTCATCCCGGTCGTGATCACGGTCTATGCCGACCGGTCCTTTACCTTCGTGACCAAGACGCCGCCGGCCTCGGTGCTGTTGAAGCAGGCGGCAAAGATCGCCAAGGGTGCAGGCGACCCCAAGCGGGACAAGGTTGGGGTGGTGACGGCCAAACAGGTCAAGGAGATTGCCGAGCTGAAGTACAATGACTTGAATGCCGTGGATATTGAAGGTGCGATCCGGATTGTTGCGGGAACGGCAAGATCCATGGGGATTGAAATCGCCGGCTGATGATCCGGGCGCTTCCGGCGGAACACCGGGCGATATGCCGGCGGGCGTCAATCAATGGATCGGTTCTGAGAAACCACGTCCCCGGTGGTGGGTAGACATTCGAGGTTTGATCATGTCCAACAGAGGAAAAAAGTATATCGAGGCGAAGCAGAAGATTGAAGCGGGCAAGCGGTATCCGATCGAGGAGGCGGTTGAACTGGTCGTCGCTACCGCCACGGCGAAATTCGACGAGACCGTCGACACCGCGATCCGACTTGGGGTGAATCCGGCGCATGCCGACCAGATGGTCCGGGGTTCCGTGGTTCTCCCGCATGGGCTCGGTAAAACGGTCCGGGTGCTGGTATTCGCCAAGGGAGAGAAAGAGAAGGAGGCCCTGGAGGCCGGCGCCGATGTCGTCGGGGCGGACGATGTGGTCGAAAAGATCAGGGGCGGCTGGCTCGATTTCGACAGGGTTGTTGCGACACCCGATATGATGGGCAGCGTGGGCAAGCTGGGGAAGGTTCTCGGCCCCCGGGGGCTCATGCCGAATCCGAAGGTGGGAACGGTGACGTTCGATGTGGCAAAGGCCGTTCGGGAATTGAAAGCGGGCATGGTTGAATTCCGCGTGGAAAAAGCGGGTATCGTCCATTGTCCCGTCGGCAAGGTCTCTTTCGGGGCGGATAAACTGCGGGAGAATTTCATCGCCCTGCTGGAGATGATCACCAAATTAAAGCCGGCATCGAGCAAGGGCCTCTACATCCGGAGCGTCGCCCTTTCGACCGTCATGGGTCCCGGGATCAAGGTCGATCCCCTTGCCATCCGGAATATGTAAAGAACCATGGCCCCCATCGGGCCGTGGGCAATTTGAAAACACGTGTCTGAGACAGCAGGTACAGGAAGTTTAAACGCAATCGGCCTGCCGAGACGGATGTGCGGCCTTTCAGGCCACGGTAATCGTCCTGTAGTTGCTCTGTTCTCTGACTATTTTAGCCGAGCCCCCTCCGAGGCGGGAGGGAGCGGATCAGATGGAAAGGAGGTTTAATTTGGATCGGAGAACGAAGGAGCAGGTTGCTGCTGAACTCCACGAAAGACTGAAAGATTTCAAGTTGGCCGTTCTGACGGGCTATAGCGGAATGGATGTCGCGAAGATGACGGCGCTCAGGGTTATTCTGCGCAAATCCAACGCGGAGCTCCGGGTCGTGAAGAACTCGCTGCTTTCGATTGCGTCCCGCGAAACCGATATGGGCCTGCTGGAGGAGCACTTCAAAGGGCCTCTCGCCGTTGCGATCGCCCGCGGAGACGTGGTCGAAACGACCAAGGCGCTCGTTGACTTTGCCAAGAAGAATGCCAATCTTGAGATCAAAGCGGGCGTGATGAGCGGGAGGGCTTTGGGCCGGGAGCAGATTGCGACCCTCGCCGAACTGCCCAGCCGCGAGGTGCTGCTCGGGAAGCTGCTTTCCCTGATGGTCGGGGTGCAGACCTCCCTGGTCAATGTCCTGAGTGGGGTTCCGAGGAATTTCGTACAGGTTCTCGATGCCTATCGGGAAAAGAAGGCGTCAGCAAACTAATAACATACAGGAAGGAATGGAACAATGGCAAACGAGATTACCAAAGAGGATGTCGTAAAATTCATCGAGGGGATGACGGTTCTTGAGCTTTCGGAACTGGTGAAGGAACTGGAGCAGAAGTTCGGGGTGAGCGCAGCCGCACCGGTGGCCATGGTCGCTGCCGCAGGGCCCGCCCAGGCGGCCCCGGTTGAAGAAAAGACGGAGTTTGACGCGATTCTGACGGGATTCGGCGATCAGAAGATCCAGGTGATCAAGGTCGTCCGGGCCGTCACCGGTCTGGGACTCAAAGAGGCCAAGGATCTGGTGGACGGTGTTCCCAAGCCGATCAAGGAGGCTGTCTCCAAGGATGAGGCGGCTGACATCAAGAAGAAGATCGAAGAGGTTGGCGGCACAGTTGAAGTCAAGTAAATAGCTGCGCCGGAAAAGGTACGGCAAGGGATAGAACCCCGCGATGCAACAGGTTGCCTGCACTGAAATTGCAGAAAGACAGGTTGAGTGGGGTTCTTTTCTCTAATTTTTGCGGATGAAAAACGAAGATCGCTATCGGCTCAAGGCGAAAGGATGCTATGGGCGAATTTAGAAAGAATTTTGGACGTATACGAAGGATACTGGATATACCGAACCTGATCGATATCCAGACCGATTCCTACCGAAAGTTTCTTCAGCAGGAGGCCGATCAGGACAAGAGGGGAAATTTCGGGCTGCAGGGCGCTTTCAACAGCGTCTTTCCTATTTCCGATTTCAGCGGGAAGTGTTCCCTCGAGTTCGTGAGCTACAGGATCGGTGATGTCCGGTATGACCAGCAGGAGTGTGTTCAGAAGGGCATGACCTTTGCGGCCCCGCTCAAGATCGTGGTCCGGCTGGTCGTTTTCGATACGGAAAGAAATACGGAACCGAAACCCATTCGGGACATCAAGGAGCAGGAGATCTACTTCGGCGAGATCCCGCTCATGACCGAAAACGGCACCTTCATCGTGAACGGTACGGAACGGGTCATCGTCAGCCAGCTTCATCGCTCGCCGGGAATCTTCTTCGATCATGACAAGGGCAAGACCCTCGCCAGTGGAAAGCTGATCTACTCATCGCGGGTCATCCCGATTCGCGGCTCATGGCTGGATCTCGAGTTCGATTCCAAGGATCTTCTTTATGTGAGAATCGATCGCCGGCGGAAGATGCCGGTGACCATCCTCCTGAAGGCGATGGGAAATTCCACCCAGTTCATCCTGAATTACTTCTACAACATCGGGCAGGTCCTTCTGAAGGACGACCGTTGTTACATGGCCGTGAACGATTCCCTGGTCGGAGAAAAGGCCCCGGAAGACGTGGGAACGAAGGCCGGGGATATTATCGTCAAGAAGGGCCGGAAGATATCCAAACCGCTCCTGAAGAAGATGGTCGACTCCGGGATCAAGCAGATTCCGGCCGGCGAGGAGGACGTCATCGGCAAGGTTCTCTCTTCCGACATCGTCGATCCCGAGTCGGGCGAGATTCTGATGCGCTGCAACGAAGAGTTGACGGCGGAAGGGATCGCGCTCCTCAGGGAGAAGAAAATTCCTGCGTTCCAATTCATCCACATCACGGAAGATCGTGAGAATGCATCGATTCGCGATACGCTCCTGATGGACCGGATCGAGACGGCGGAAGACGCGATCATCGAGATCTACCGGAGACTCCGGCCGAGCAATCCACCGACCCCGGAGACCGCCAATAAATTTTTCAACAGCCTCTTTTTTGAGCCGGACAGCTACGACCTCTCCGATGTGGGGCGGGCGAAGATGAATTACAAGCTCCGGCTGGATGTCCCGACGAGCGTCACGGTTTTGCGCAACGAGGACATCTTGGCTGCGGTCAAGTACCTGATCGACCTCAAGAACGGCGTGCCCGAGTGCACGGTGGACGATATCGACCATCTGGGCAACCGCCGGGTCCGTTCGGTCGGGGAGTTGATCGAAAACCAGTACCGCATCGGCCTGGTCCGGATGGAGCGCGCCATCAAGGAGAAGATGAGCCTGCAGGACATCGAAACGATGATGCCCCACGACCTGATCAACGCCAAGCCGGTTTCAGCCGTCGTGAATGAGTTCTTCGGCAGCAGCCAGCTTTCTCAGTTCATGGATCAGACGAACCCGCTGTCCGAGATCACGCACAAACGGAGACTGTCGGCCCTGGGCCCCGGAGGTCTGACGAGGGAGCGGGCGGGATTCGAGGTCCGCGACGTCCATCCCACCCACTACGGCCGCATCTGCCCGGTGGAGACCCCGGAAGGTCCGAACATCGGTCTGATCGTCTCGCTGAGCACCTTCGCCCGGGTGAATGCGTTCGGATTCATCGAGACGCCGTACCGCGTGGTGAAAGAGGGACGCGTGCTCGACGAGGTCCGTTATCTGACAGCCATCGAAGAAGAGAACCAGATCATTGCCCAGGCCGACCGGCCCCTCGACAAGGACGGGAAATTCATCGGGGCGCTGATTTCCGCGAGGAAGGGAGGCGATTTCCTCTCCGTCGTGCCGACCGATGTCAACATGATGGATGTCTCCCCGAACCAGTTGGTCAGCGTGGCGGCGACGCTCATCCCGTTTCTGGAACACGACGATGCCAACCGTGCCCTGATGGGGTCCAACATGCAGCGGCAGGCGGTGCCCCTGATGAAACCCGAGGTTCCTCTGGTCGGAACCGGTATGGAATCGGTGGTGGCGCGCGATTCCGGCGCGGTGATGGCGGCCCGGAGGTCGGGCGTGGTCGAGAGCGTCGATGCGGCGCGGATCGTCATCAAGTCCGACTCCCCTGCGAAGGAAGGGCTCGACACGGGGGTAGATATCTACAACCTGATCAAGTACCAGCGCTCCAATCAGGATACCTGCTTCAACCAGAAGCCCATCGTCCACAAGGGGCAGAGGGTCAACAAGGGGGAGATCATCGCGGACGGCCCCGCCACGGACAAGGGCGAACTGGCTCTGGGACGGAACGTGATGGTCGCCTTCATGTCCTGGGGCGGGTACAACTACGAAGACTCCATCCTGATCAGCGAACGGATCGTCAAGGACGACATCTACACCTCGATCCACATCGAGGAGTTCGAGACGATGGCACGCGATACCAAGCTCGGTAAGGAAGAGATTACCCGAGACATCCCCAACCTTGGGGAAGAGGCGCTGCGAAACCTCGACGACAGCGGCATCGTCCGCATGGGTGTGGCGGTGAAGCCCGGCGACATCCTGGTCGGAAAGATAACCCCCAAGGGCGAGACACAGCTCTCCTCTGAAGAAAAGCTCCTGCGGGCGATTTTCGGGGAGAAGGCAAGCGACGTCCGGGACACCTCTCTGCGCGTTCCTCCCGGCGTCGAGGGTACTGTGATCGATGCCAAGATCTTCGCGCGGAAAGGGACGGAGAGGGACAGCCGTTCCCAGCATATCGAGGAGGAGGCCGTTTCACTTCTGAACAAGGACCGGGATGACGAGATTCGCATCATCGTCGACGGGGTCAAAAAGCAGATCGCCGAGATGCTGATCGGAAAGACCTCAGGTGT
Organism: Deltaproteobacteria bacterium; assembly: GCA_021372695.1. Next base: position 13,759 of record JAJFTY010000154.1, on the reverse strand, counting down.
GAAGGTTTCCGATCCGAAGAAAAAGCGGATTCTTCTGAAGAAGGGAGAGGTGATCACCGAAGAGATCCTGGAGAGGGCTCCCTTCGAACTCTGGCGGGAGATCTCACTGGAGGGCGAGGAAGAGACGGAGAGCCGCATCGGCCTCCTGTTCGAGAACCTCTCCCGGAAGACGGAATTCGTGGAAGCCCACTTTGCCGAGAAGATCGAGAAACTCAAGGCGGGCGACGAACTCCCGCCGGGAGTGATCAAACTGGTCAAGGTGTACGTGGCCATCAAGCGGAAGCTTTCCGTGGGTGACAAGATGGCGGGTCGTCACGGAAACAAGGGCGTTCTCTCCCGGATCCTTCCGGAGGAGGATATGCCCTATTTCAAGGACGGCACGCCGGTCGACATCGTGCTCAATCCGCTGGGCGTTCCCTCCCGGATGAATGTGGGACAGATCCTGGAGACCCATCTGGGCTGGGCGGCCAGGGGCATGGGCGAAAAGATCAATGCCCTCCTGGAGAAGAACTGCGGCCCGGACCTCCTCAGGAAGGAGCTGAAGGCCGCCTACGCCTCTCCCGAGATCGACCGATACCTCAGCAAAGCGAGCGAGGGGGAGATCCGGGAAATTGCGGACCGTCTGAAGAAGGGGATTCTGGTATCCACGCCGGTGTTCGACGGCGCCGATGAAAAAGAGATCAAGAACATGCTCAAGGCCGGCGGCCTTCCCGAAACCGGCCAGACCGTCCTCTACGACGGGCGGACCGGGGAACCTTTCGACCAGGAGATCACCGTGGGCATCATCTATATGTTGAAGCTCCACCATCTGGTCGACAACAAGATCCACGCCCGTTCGATCGGTCCCTACTCCTTGGTGACCCAGCAGCCCCTGGGCGGCAAGGCGCAGTTCGGGGGACAGAGACTGGGCGAGATGGAAGTCTGGGCTATGGAGGCCTATGGCGCCGCCTACGCTCTTCAGGAGTTCCTGACGGTCAAGTCCGACGACGTGGCCGGCAGGACGCGGATCTATGAGGCGATTGTCAAGGGCGAGCACACGTCCGAGCCGGGTTTACCCGAATCCTTCAACGTCCTGGTGAAGGAGTTGCAGAGCCTCTGCCTCGACGTGGAGCTGAACGAAGAAGAATAGGAGTCCGGGGCGGAGGGGTTATCCGACCTGCTTCTTGTGTCACAATATTAGGAGATATCATCCGTGGAAGACGTTTTCAGTTATTTCGAAAAACCGAAAGATCCCATCAGGTTCAATGCGATCAAGATATCGATTGCCTCTCCCGAAAAGATTCTCTCCTGGTCGCACGGGGAGGTCAAGAAACCTGAGACGATCAACTACAGGACCTTCAAGCCGGAGCGCGATGGGCTCTTCTGTGCCAAGATCTTCGGTCCCGTCAAGGATTATGAATGCCTCTGTGGCCGCTACAAGAGGATGAAGCACCGGGGCGTCGTGTGCGAGAAATGCGGCGTCGAGGTCATCCAGTCGAAAGTCCGCCGGGAGAGGATGGGCCATATCACCCTGGCCACGCCGGTCGCCCACATCTGGTTCCTCAAGAGCCTTCCGAGCCGGATCGGGAATGTTCTCGACCTGACCTTGAAGGAGTTGGAGAAGGTCCTCTACTTCGAATCATGGATCGTCCTCGACCCCAAGAACACCCCGCTGAAGAGGAAGGATCTACTCTCCGATGAGGAGTTCAACGATCTCCGGGATCAGTACGGAATGGATGCCTTCGAGGCCGGCATCGGTGCGGAGGCCGTTCGCACCCTTCTCGAGGAGGTGGAACTCGACAAACTGGATGAGGAACTCCGCGCGGAGCTCAAGATCTCCGTTTCCGAGACCAAGCGGAAAAAGTATGTGAAGCGGCTGAAGGTGGTCGAGGCCTTGCGAAAGTCTGGCAACAAGCCGGAGTGGATGGTCCTGACGGTCCTTCCCGTGATCCCGCCGGACCTGCGGCCTCTGGTGCCCCTGGACGGAGGCCGGTTCGCCACCTCCGACCTCAACGATCTCTACCGGAGGGTCATCAACCGGAACAACCGCCTGAAACGTCTGCAGGAGCTCAATGCGCCCGAGATCATCATCCGGAACGAAAAGAGGATGCTCCAGGAGGCCGTGGACGTTCTCTTCGACAACGGCCGGCGGGGAAGGGCCATCACCGGGACGAACAAGCGTCCGCTCCGCTCGCTTTCGGATATGCTCAAGGGGAAGCAGGGCCGGTTCCGCCAGAACCTCTTGGGAAAGCGCGTGGACTACTCGGGGCGGTCGGTCATCACGGTCGGTCCGGATCTGAGGCTCCATCAGTGCGGCCTTCCCAAGAAGATGGCCCTGGAGCTGTTCAAACCGTTCATCTACCGGCGCCTCCAGGAAAAGGGATACGTCACGACGGTCAAGAGCGCCAAGAAGATGGTGGAGAAGGAGACCTCCGAGGTGTGGGACGCCCTCGACGAGGTGGTCCGGGAATACCCCGTCATGCTGAACCGCGCGCCGACTCTGCATCGCCTCGGCATGCAGGCCTTCGAACCCATCCTGATCGAGGGGAAGGCCATCCAGCTCCATCCGCTGGTCTGCACGGCCTTCAACGCCGATTTCGACGGCGATCAGATGGCCGTTCACGTGCCCCTGTCGATCGAGGCCCAGACCGAAGCCCGGGTTCTGATGATGTCCACCAACAACATCCTCTCGCCGGCCAACGGGATGCCGATCATCATCCCCAGCCAGGATATCGTGCTGGGGATCTATTATCTCACCCGGGCCAAGAACGGTGCCAAGGGGGAGGGGATGATCTTTGCCGACCCCGGGGAGGTCCGTTCGGCGCTCGATTCCCAGGCCGTGGATCTGCATGCGAAGATCAAGGTCCGCATCGACGGGGAGTTGAAAGAGACGACGGTCGGCCGGGTCGTGCTCCATGAGGTCGTTCCCGAGACGATCTCCTTCGACGCGATCAACAGGGTGATGAACAAAAAGGAGCTGGCCAATCTGATCAACCACTGCTACCGGACCCGTGGGGACAAGACCACCGTTCTGCTGGCGGACCGGCTGAAGGACATCGGGTTCAAGTACGCCACGAGGGCCGGTGTTTCCATCGCGATTCACAACATGGTCATCCCGGAAAACAAGAAGGAGATCGTGGCGCGCGCCGACAAGGACGTGCTCGGGATCCAGAAACAGTACATGGAGGGGCTGATCACCTACGGCGAGCGGTACAACAAGGTCATCGACATCTGGGCTCAGTCGACCGAGAAGATCGCGACCGAGATGCTCGGCGGAATCACCATGGAGGAGCGTGTCAGTGCCGATGGGAGCGTGACACGGGGGGAGAGCTTCAACCCCATCTACATGATGGCCGATTCCGGAGCGAGGGGCAGCGCCGTCCAGATCCGGCAGCTCGCCGGGATGAGAGGGCTGATGGCCAAGCCCTCCGGCGAGATCATCGAAACCCCGATCCGGGCGAACTTCCGGGAGGGGCTGACGGTGCTCGAGTACTTCATCTCCACGCACGGCGCCCGGAAGGGCCTCGCCGACACGGCACTGAAGACGGCCAACTCCGGATATCTCACCCGGCGGCTCGTGGATGTGGCGCAGGACTGCATCATCACGGAAGACGACTGCGGCACGATCGACGGGATCTTCGTCTCCGCGCTGATGGAAGGCGGCGAGATCATCGAGACGGCGGGCGAGCGCATCCTGGGAAGGGTCGCCCTGGAGGAGATCCGGGACCCCTTTACCGGGGAGGTGCTCGTGAAGGCCAACCAGGAGGTCGATGAGAACTTGGTCAAGAAGATCGATGATGCCGGGATCGAAAAAGTCAACATCCGGTCGGTGCTCACCTGCAAGTCGCGGCACGGGGTCTGCGCCATGTGCTATGGCCGCGATCTTTCGCGCGGGCGGCTGGTCAACATCGGCGAAGCGGTCGGGATCATCGCGGCCCAGTCCATCGGCGAACCGGGGACCCAGCTGACGATGAGAACCTTCCACATCGGCGGTACGGCGAAGTTCGAAGAGCACTCCACGCTGGAGTCGAGGCACGACGGGATCATCAAGTTCGTCAATCTCAACACCGTCAAGAGCAAGGCCGGCGGACGCGTCGTCATGAACCGCAACGGTGAGGTCCACGTTCTCGACGAACAGGGAAGAAGCCGCGGCAAGTACCCGCTGCCCTACGGGGCGCACATCAAGGTCGAAGACGGCAGCCGGGTGAAGGGGCCGAGCGACCAGAAGCGTGGCGATCTCATCGCGGAATGGGATCCCTTCTCCATCCCGATCCTCGCCGAAGTGGACGGAACCGTCAAATTCGGCGATATCATCGAAGGGAAGACCATGCAGGAACTGGTCGATGAGGTGACAGGTCTCTCCCGGAAGGTGATCGTCGAGTCCAAGGGGACGGACATGCGTCCGCGCGTCTCCATCAAGGACAAGAAAGGGAAGACGGCCAAGGTTCCGGGCACCACCACGGTTGCACGGCATCTGCTTTCCGTCGGGGCCAACATCGTGGTTTCGGAAGGCGACACCGTGAGCGCCGGTGACATTCTCGCCAAGATCCCCCGGGAGACCACCAAGACGAAAGACATCACGGGGGGGCTTCCCAGGGTGGCCGAGCTCTTCGAGGCGCGGAAGCCGAAGGAGTATGCCGTGATCAGCGAGATCGACGGCGTGGTCTCCTACGGCAAGGATTCCAAGGGGAAGAGGAAGGTCGTCATCACCCCCGACGCCGAGGACGAGAAGGAGTACCTGATCCCCAAGGGGAAGCACGTCAGCGTCCAGGAAGGCGACCGCGTGATGGCCGGCGAGGCGCTGATGGACGGCGTCAACAATCCGCATGACCTCCTGATGATCAAGGGCGAAAAGGAGCTCTCCCGGTACCTTGTGGATGAGGTCCAGGAGGTCTACCGGCTCCAGGGGGTCAAGATCAACGACAAGCATATGGAGGTCATCGTCCGGCAGATGCTCCGGAGGGTCATGGTGAAGGATCCGGGAGACACCACCTTCATGGCGGACGAGCAGGTCGAGCGGTTCCGTTTCCAGGAGGAGAACGAGCGGGTTGTGGCCGAGGGCGGGCGGCCGGCCCAGGGCGAGCCCATCCTGATGGGGATCACGAAGGCTTCCCTTTCGACGCAGAGCTTCATCTCCGCGGCCTCTTTCCAGGAGACCACGAGGGTGCTCACCGAGGCTTCCCTTGCGGGGAAGACCGATTATCTCCGCGGTCTCAAAGAGAATGTCATCATGGGAAGACTCATCCCTGCGGGCACGGGGCTCCCGATGTACAAGAAGCTCGGGATCGCAACATCCGGTGAAGAGGCGGCCCTGCCAGAGGCGCCGACGGCCGACGAAAATATTAGCGAGAAAGTTCTTGACATAGAAACGCCGAATTGATAATTAAACCGTCTTTTGTTGGACCAGATATTCGACAGCCCGGAAACGGCTGGGAGGGATAATGCCTACAATAAATCAGTTGGTTAGGAAGGGAAGAGCCAAGATCGCCAAAAAAGCGGCGACACCCGCGCTGTCCAGTTCACCGCAGCGGCGGGGGGTATGCGTCCGGGTTTACACATCCACCCCCAAGAAACCGAATTCCGCTCTGAGAAAGGTGGCCAGGGTTAGACTGACCAGCGGTTACGAGGTGACCTCCTATATTCCGGGTGTGGGACATAATCTTCAGGAGCATTCCGTCGTTCTGGTTCGCGGCGGTCGTGTCAAGGACCTTCCCGGCGTCCGTTACCACATCATCCGGGGAACGCTGGACGCCGTCGGAGTGCAGGACAGGAAAAAGGGTAGGTCGAAGTACGGGGCCAAGAGACCGAGCTAAGCGGGGATAGATCATGCCGAGGAGAAGAGTCGTAGCAAAAAGGGAGATCCTGCCGGATCCGAAATACAATAACCGGCTGGTGGCAAGGTTCATCAACAGCCTCTTGAAGAGGGGAAAGAAGAGCATTGCGGAGTCCATCCTGTACGGGGCATTCGATATCATACAGGATCGGGTCAAGGAGACGCCGGTCGATGTTTTTGAAAAGGCCGTGAACAATGTCAAGCCGGTGATCGAAGTCAAGTCGCGGCGCGTCGGAGGCTCGACCTATCAGGTGCCGACGGAGGTGATTCCCTCACGCCGGGTTGCCCTGGGGATCCGCTGGCTGATCACCCATGCGCGGGAACGGTCCGAGAAGACCATGCACGAGAAACTCGCCGCGGAACTGATCGATGCGGCGAACAATCGGGGCGGCGCGATCAAGAAGAAAGAGGCCGTTCACAAGATGGCCGAGGCCAACAAGGCGTTTGCCCACTATCGGTTCTAACGCGACTCTCAATAGGTATTGCGCCGCAGGGAGGACGATCCTTTCCGGCAGCGGCGCCGGGTCCAAGCGGGAAGTGATTCCGGAGGGGCAAGGCAATAAAAGTCCGATTCCTTGAGAAGAGCATTTTCAACCCTGCCAGGGATGAAGTGGAACGGAAACGGGAATCGGATCATATCAGACGGTGGTGAAGAAGAATGAACCATTCAAAGCTTAAGGAGGTTTAAGATGGCTAAGAAGAAATTCGAGAGGACGAAGCCGCATCTCAATATCGGCACGATCGGTCACGTTGATCATGGGAAGACCACGTTGACGGCCGCGATCACAAAACACTTGGCCTCCAAGGGATTCGCCGAATTCAGGCCCTTTGACTCCATCGACAATGCACCGGAAGAGAAGGAGAGAGGGGTCACGATCAATATCTCCCACGTGGAGTATGAGACGGCAACACGCCATTACGCCCATGTGGACTGCCCGGGCCACGCCGACTACATCAAGAACATGATCTCCGGCGCCGCGCACATGGACGGGACGATCCTCGTCGTTGCGGCCTCCGACGGCCCCATGCCTCAGACCCGGGAGCACATCCTCCTTGCCCGTCAGGTTCAGGTCCCCTACGTCGTCGTCTACATGAACAAGGTGGATCTTGTGGACGATCCCGAACTGCTGGATCTGGTCGAGCTCGAACTCCGGGAACTCCTCACGGCTTACGAATTCCCCGGTGACGATCTTCCCATCATCCGCGGTTCCGCACTGAAGGCCCTGGAGGCGGACGACCCGAACCATCCGGACGCCAAATCGATCTGGGAGCTGATGGATGCCGTCGATACCTATATCCCGCTGCCGGTCCGCGATACGGAAAAGCCGTTCCTGATGCCGGTCGGCGACGTCTTCACGATCTCGGGCCGCGGCACCGTGGTCACGGGCCGTGTGGACCGCGGCATCGTGCGGACGGGGGACGAAGTCGAGATCATCGGGATCCGGCCGACCTTCAAGACCGTGTGCACCGGCGTCGAGATGTTCCGCAAGACGCTCGACGAAGGGCGGGCGGGCGACGATATCGGCGTTCTACTCCGCGGCACGAAGCGCGAGGAGGTGGAGCGCGGGCAGGTCGTTGCCAAGCCGGGTTCGATCACGCCGCACACGAAATTCAAGGCCCAGGTCTACGTCCTGACGAAGGAGGAAGGCGGCCGGCATACCCCGTTCTTCAACGGATACCGTCCGCAGTTCTATTTCCGGACAACCTATGTGACCGGCGTCGCCAACCTTCCCGAAGGGGTGGAGATGGTCATGCCCGGCGAGAATGTCGAGATGGAAGTGACTCTGATCACCCCGATCGCCATGGAAGAGCAGCTTCGGTTCGCCATCCGCGAGGGTGGCAGAACGGTCGGCGCCGGCGTGGTCAGCAAGATTATCGAATAGGATCGTCCTCAATTGGGTTGAATGAAACCATGAAAGATCAAAAGATAAGAATTCGTCTGAAGGCGTACGACTACAAGCTGCTCGACCGTTCCGTGGATGATATCGTGGAGACTGCAAAGCGGACGGGCGCCCGCGTCGCGGGTCCCATTCCGCTGCCGACCGAGATCAACAAGTACTGCGTCAACCGGTCGCCGCACGTGGACAAGAAATCCCGGGAGCAGTTCGAGATCCGGACCCACAAACGATTGATCGACATAGTCGAGCCGACGCAGGCAACCGTGGACGCCCTGATGAAACTCGATCTGTCGGCGGGTGTGGATGTGGAGATCAAACTGTAGAAGGGGCGATCTCCGGAAGGGCCAACGGGTCGTTTCGCCATCCTTGCGACGGTTCTTAGGTTTGGAAAAAGAGAAAGATGATGACAAAAGGATTGATCGGCAAAAAATTGGGAATGACCCAGATCTTCTCGGATGAAGGGGTTTCCGTTCCCGTGACGGTGATCGAAGTGGAGCCATCTGTGGTCATTCAGAAAAAGACCGCGGAGACCGATGGCTACGATGCACTCCAACTGGGGTATGGCCGGATCAAGCAGCGCAACGTGAGCAAGCCCCTCCAGGGACACTTCAAGAAGGCGGACAAGGGGCTCTTCCGGGTCCTCCGCGAATTCAAAATGGATCCGGCCAGCTTTGAGCTGGGTCAAGAACTGACGGCGGAGCTCTTTGCCCCCGGGGATTATGTGGACGTTGTGGGAACGACCAAGGGAAAGGGGTTTGCCGGTGTCATCAAGCGCCATGGCTTCGGTGGCGGACGGGCGACCCATGGTTCCATGTTCCACAGGGCTCCCGGTTCCATCGGTGCCAGCGCGGATCCCTCCCGTGTTTTCAAGGGGACAAGGCTACCAGGTCATATGGGGTGCGAGCGAAAGACGACGCAGAACCTGCTGGTGTGGGGCGTCAGGCCGGACATCAATGTGATTATGGTCCGGGGCGCCGTTCCGGGCAGCAAAAACGGATTCGTGCTGATCAAGCCGGCGACCAAGAAGGGCGAATAACCAGGTTCTAAAGGTGAAAAGATGCCAGTAGCAGGTGTGTACGACATTGAAAATAACAGGATCGCCGAGATCGAGCTCAGCGACACCGTTTTCGGCGCAGCGGTCAATGAGCACGCCATTTACGAAATGGTCCGGATGCAGTTGACTGCCAGGCGGAGCGGAACGGCCTCGACCAAGGGGAGGAGCGACGTCAGCGGCGGCGGTAAGAAGCCGTGGCGTCAGAAGGGGACGGGCCGGGCCAGGGCGGGCCACTCGCGCTCTCCGATCTGGAGGGGCGGCGGAATCGTCTTCGGACCTGTACCGCACAGTTTTGCCTTCAGGATTCCCAAGAAGGTCCGGAGGCTGGCCCTCATCTCCGCTCTCAGCATGAAGTTCAAGGAAGAACGGATGACCATCCTCCGGGATTTTCCGATGGAGGAGATCAAAACGAAGCGGTTCCAGGAGGTCATCGACCGCTTCGGATTCAAGAAGACCCTCTTTGTGATCGATCAGCCGAGGCCCGTTCTGGAGAAATCCTCTCGAAACATCAAGGACATCAAAATGGTCCGCTCAGAGGGCGTCAATGTCTTCGACCTGCTGAAGTACGATCATCTGGTCCTGCTCGAACCCTCTGTCCAAAAAATCGAAGGGGCATTGATATCATAATGGAACTGTATCAGGTCATCAAAAAGACGTTGGTCACGGAAAAGAGCACGATTGCACGAGACGCTGCGAATCAATACAACTTTGAGGTCCATGTCAAGGCCAACCGCATCGAGGTGGGGCGCGCCGTTGAGAAGATCTTCAAGGTTAAGGTGCTCGACGTACGGGTCATGAATGTCCGCGGCAAGAAGAAAAGATCGGGCAGGGTCATGGGCGAGAGAAGCTCCTGGAAGAAGGCAATCGTGACCCTGGCTCCGGGAAACCGCATTGAGATCGGGGAAGGCGCTTAACCTGTCTGCCCGCAAGGGTTGAAGACAGCAAGGATGAGGAAGAGAGCGGATGGGAATCAAAAAGTACAAACCGACGTCACCGGGAAGAAGGTTTCAGACCTGTTCCGATTTTGAAGAGCTGACGAAGTCGACACCGGAGCGGAGCCTCCTGCGCCCCCTGAAGAAGACGGGTGGACGTAACTCTTACGGAAGGCTGACGAGCCGGCACATCGGCGGCGGGCACAAGCGGCGCTATCGGCTGATCGACTTCCGGAGGGACAAGGACGACATTCAGGCAAAGGTCGCCTCCATCGAATATGACCCCAACCGGTCGTCGCGCATCGCGCTTTTGAACTACATCGACGGGGAGAAAAGGTACATCATCGCCCCTGCCAAGATGACCGTCGGCGATCCCGTGGTCAGCGGCGACAAGGCCGATATCAAACCGGGCAACAGCGTCCCCCTGAAAAACATTCCCCTGGGAACCCTGATTCACAATCTGGAGCTCAAGGTGGGGAAGGGCGGGCAGTTAATCCGGTCGGCCGGCGCCTATGGGCAGTTGATGGCCAAGGAAGGGGACTATGCCCAGGTCCGGCTGCCCTCGGGAGAGGTCCGGAAGGTGTTCATGGAGTGCCGGGCCACGATCGGCCAGATCGGCAATATCGACTCTGAAAACCTCAGCCTCGGCAAAGCGGGGCGCAAACGATGGCTCGGCCGTCGGCCGAAGGTCAGGGGCGTGGTCATGAACCCGGTCGATCATCCGATGGGAGGAGGCGAGGGCAAATCCTCCGGCGGTCGTCATCCCGTCACCCCCTGGGGCGTTCCCACCAAGGGCCACAAGACGCGGACCAATAAGAGTACGGATAAATATATCGTTAAGAGGCGAGGTTAAAAGGTGGCACGTTCAATAAAGAAGGGTGCATACATCGAGGAGAGTCTTCTGGAAAAGGTCAGGAGGCAGGAATCCGCGGGGAGCAAAACGGTCATCAAGACCTGGTCGCGCCGTTCCACAGTGACCCCGGAATTGATCGGCCAGACCTTTGCGGTGCACAACGGAAAGAAATTCATCCCGGTCTTTGTGACCGAAAATATGGTCGGACATAAACTGGGTGAGTTTGCGCCGACCAAGACCTTTTACAGCCACGCCGGAGACCGCAAAACGAAACTGCGGAAGTAGAATAGAAGGGACGGATCCGAAATCTGTTCCTGACCGGGATGGTTACTCTCGGCAGTTTGGAGTCAGCTATGGAAGCAAAAGCAGTTGCCAAGTATATACGGATGTCCCCGCAGAAGGTGCGGCTGGTCGTCGATCTGGTCAGAGGGAAGAAGGTCGAGGAAGCCAAGAATATCCTCACTTTTGCCAGAAAGTATGCCGCCGATCCCGTGAAAAAGGTCTTATTGTCGGCGCTCGCGAATGCCAAGCAAAACCCGAACATCGATGAGACCATCCTGTACGTGAAGGAAATCTTTGTCGATCAGGGGCCATCGCTCAAACGTTGGAGAGCGAGAGCTCAGGGAAGGGCAGCTTCGATCAAGAAGCGGATGAGTCACATCACCGTGGTCCTGGACGAACAGTAACAGCTGAGGAGGTGAGAGGTTGGGGCAAAAGGTTAACCCGATCGGGTTGCGGTTGGGTGGTATCAAGACATGGCGGTCTCAGTGGTTTTCGGAGAAGAACTATTCCGAGTTGCTCCATGAGGATCTCAAGATCCGGCAATTCCTCAAGGAAAAGCTGTACCATGCGGGTATCTCCCGGATTGAAATCGAAAGAGCTTCCAACAAGGCCAAGGTGAATATCCACGCCGCCCGCCCCGGGATCATCATCGGGAAAAAGGGATCGGAGATCGAGAAGCTGAAGAAGGATCTCGAGGCCATCACCAAGAGCGAGGTGATCATCAACATCCTTGAAGTCCGCAAGCCGGAGATCGACGCGCAACTCGTTGCCGAGAATGTGGCGCAGCAACTGGAGCGGCGGGTCGCATTCCGCAGGGCGATGAAGAAATGCGTGACCACGGCCATGAAGTTCGGGGCGAAGGGTATCCGCGTCAACTGCGGCGGCCGTCTGGGCGGGGCCGAGATGGCGAGAGCCGAATGGTACCGGGAGGGCCGTGTGCCCCTCCACACCTTGAGGGCGGATATTGATTGCGGCTTCATCGAGGCGCATACCGCCTACGGTTTGATCGGGGTCAAGGTTTTGATCTTTCACGGAGAGGTACTGCCCGGCAAGAAAGAGGCGGCAAAGTAGGATCGGCCGGGAGGCCGGAAGCCGGGACGCAGATAGCGTGCAGAACAGGGGTTTAGAACGATGTTGATGCCGAAGAGGGTTAAATTCAGGAAATTACAGAGGGGCCGGATGAGCGGGAAGGCGACGCGCGGCAATACCGTCGCCTTTGGCGAGTACGCCCTTCAAGCGACCGAGTGCGGCTGGATTACGGCCCGCCAGATCGAGGCGGCACGCGTCGCCATGACCCGGCACGTCAAGCGTGGCGGGAAGATCTGGATCCGCATTTTCCCGCACAAGTCGGTGACCAAGAAGCCTGCCGAAACCCGCATGGGGAAGGGAAAAGGCGCCCCGGAAGAGTGGGTGGCGGTGATCAAGCCGGGCATCGTGCTCTATGAGATCGAAGGCGTTTCGAAAGAAGTCGCCAAAGAGGCGTTCCTGCTGGCGGCCCACAAGCTGCCCATCGGAACCAAGTTTCTTTCAAGGGAGATATCTGATGAAAATTAAAGAGATCAGAGATCTGAGCCTTGATGAGTTGCGTCAGAAGGATCGCGAGCTTGTCGAGGAGTTGTTCAAGCTGCGCATGCGCCATGCCTCCGGTCAATTGGATTCTCCGGCTTCGCTCGGCAATCTCCGCAGGGATATCGCCCGGGTCAGGACGGTTCTGGTCGAAAAGGAGGTCAAGTAGTGGAACAACGGGGCAACAAGATCACCATCAAGGGCGTTGTGGTCAGCAGCAAGATGGACAAGACGGTCGTCGTCCGGGCGGAAAGGCTGGTAAAGCATTCAGTCTTTCACAAGTACATCAAGCGGTACGTCAAATACAAGGCCCACGACGAGCAGAACGCCTGCAAGGTGGGTGACAAGGTTCTCATCGTAGAATCCCGGCCGCTCAGCAGAGAAAAACGGTGGCGGATGCTGGAGATCCTGGAGCGGGCACGGTAGCTTTCAAGTAAGGCGCGGGGTTTACGGGGCTATGACTTTCGACGTCCGCAGCCGCCGGCTTCAAACCATCAGCGCGATGGAGTGGTGTTATGATTCAGATGCAGACGGTGTTGAACGTAGCGGATAATTCGGGCGCCAAGAAAGTGGCTTGCATCAAGGTGCTGGGAGGCTCGAGGAGACGATATGCGAGCTTGGGCGATGTGATCGTCATTGCCGTCAAGGAAGCCTTGCCGAATTCGAAGGTGAAAAAGGGCGACGTCATGAAGGCGGTCGTCGTCAGAACGGTGAAAGAGGTGAGGAGAGCGGATGGCTCCTACCTGAAGTTCGATGACAACTCCGCCGTTCTCATCACGAATCAGCTCGAGCCGGTGGGGACGAGAATCTTCGGGCCGGTTGCCAGAGAGCTGCGCGCAAAGCAGTTCATGAAGATCGTCTCCCTGGCTCCCGAGGTATTGTAAGTCAGGGCGATGAGCCGGGGGATGGATTGAAGTCGGTCCCCGTTGAGGGCGACAGAGGAAAATAGAGATGCAGGAAAAGCGACTGAAAAAAGGGGACACGGTAAAGGTCATTGCCGGCAAAGAGAAGGGGAAGACCGGCAAGATCCAGAGCACGATGGCCGACAAGGGGCGGGTCACCATCGAAAAGGTGAACCTGATCAAGAGGCACAAGAAGCCGGATGCCAAAGGCAAGGGCGGTATCGTCGAGAAGGAAGGGCCGATTCACGTTTCCAATGTGATGTACCTCTGCAGCAAGTGCGGTACGGGCGTCCGGATCGGCTACAAGATCCTCGAAGACGGGAAAAAGGTGCGTGTCTGCGCAAAATGTCACGAGATACTCGACGCATAGGCTGGGGAAAATGGCAAGACTAAGAGATTACTATACCAAGGAAGTCGTACCGGCTCTCACCAAGGAGTTCCATTACAAAAACCCGATGGA
>JAJFTY010000148.1 GCA_021372695.1 Deltaproteobacteria bacterium | reverse complement strand
CACCGGAAAAGGATGACCTGGTCCGGACTGATCTGGCTGATGGCGACGATTTCCATGAATGCCCCCGTCTTATGAGGTGTTCCGCCCAAGGCGGCGGAGGAGGATCTCCCGGGTCAGAATGAATCCAGCCAATGCGGCAATCAACTCTTCCCATCCGCCCTGCATCGCCAGGCCGAATCCCGCGACGGCCATGGACGCTCGCAACAGATAGCTCCAGAGCAGCGACATCAGGGGCGCTCCAGTGTCCGGGAGCCTTCGAACGGTGTACCAGAGCCCGGCAAAGTAGACGGTCCCGAGAGCCGTCCCCAGCATGAATATGAGGAGATACCGAAGGGTCTGCATGGCTCATCCTTTCGAAAGACCGACAGGAATCGTTCTGGCGTGGCGTCTCCCGTCGTTTCAGGGCCTTGCCGCTACTTTTCAATGATGTTGTCGCGCGCCTTTTTCATCCAGTACCAGGCGTTGAGGCATCCGAGCCCGACACCCAGAATGAGCAGCATCAGCGCCCAGGAAAAGCGGCTGGGCCAGGTGCGGTCTATCCAGAGTCCGATGGCCGTGCCGACCAGGGTCGGAATGGCCACGGACCAGCCCACGACCCCGAAGACGCCCAGGCCGAACCACAGGCCATCGTCCTTCTGCCCCTGGCCCTTGATCCTTCTGGCCCCCTTTGCCGCGACCTTTCCGGCAAACGCATCGGCAAGCTTCCGGCGCCGCTGGCTCGGCGTCAATTTCGGGTCATCCATGGTCTTTGAGCTCCATGAAGCGGCGGAGGATGTCCACTTCAAGCTTCGCCGCGGCGGAACGGGCCTTCTTCTCCCGTTCATCGGTTTCTTCGAACTGTTTGACCACCACGTCCCTGAGGGTTCCGATCTCGGGGCTGCCGACCGCATTTCGCGTGGAGACGAAGACCTCAAAACCCCGTTTCAGGAGGGTGCCTCCGTCGATTGCGAGGTAGGTCTCTTTCTCACCGGCCGTAAAGGAGAGTATCCCGGGCAAGAGCGCGGCGGCGAAATCGGTGTGCTGCGGCAGGAGACAGAAGAACCCATTTTCGGCCTCGGCCACGACCTTTTCGACCTCTTCCGCGAGAAAGATTTCCGCCGGCAGCATGATCTTGAGGTTCACGATTCCCCTCCCTTCTGAGCCTCGTCGACGGTTCCGATCATGTAGAGAGCGCTTTCCGGATAGTCGGCAAACTCGTCGTTCAGGATTCTCTCGCATCCGGCGAGTGCCGCCTCGAGGGGAACCACCCGTCCCGCTTTCCCGATGAACTGTTCCGTCACGTGGAAGGGTTGCGTGAAGAACCGTTCGAGCCGGCGGGCGCGGAAGACCGTTTTCTGGTCTTCGCGGGAGAGCTCGTTGATGCCCAGCATGGCGATGATGTCCTTGAGCTCCTCGTATATGGTCAGATTCCGCCTGATTTCCTGGGCAATCCGATAATGCCTCTCCCCGGCAATGGTGGGCATGAGCATCTTCGAGTTGGACTGCAGGATATCGACCGCGGGGTAGAAACCCTCGCTCGTCCTCTTGCGGGAGAGGACGATGGTGGCTGTCAGATGGCTGAAGGTGTGGGATGCCGAAGGGTCGGTGAAATCGTCGGCGGGTACGTAAACGGCCTGGATTGAGGTGATGGCTCCCGTGGTGGTGTTGCAGATCCGTTCTTCGAGTTTTGCCAGGTCCGATGCCAGGGTGGGCTGATAGCCGAGGCGGGAGGGAAGAAGCCCCATGAGGCCCGAGACCTCCTGGCCGGCCTGGATGAAGCTGAAGATGTTGTCGATGAGCAGGAGCACGTCCTGCCTCGCGTCGTCACGGAAATACTCGGCCATGGTGAGTCCCGTGTGTCCCACCCGGAAGCGGGCTCCCGGGGGCTCGTTCATCTGGCCGAAGATCATGACCGTGTTGCCAAGAACGCCCGCTTCCTGCATTTCGCGGTACAGCTCCTCCCCCTCGCGGCACCGCTCTCCGATGCCGCAAAAGAGGCTGACGCCTTCGTGCTGACCGACCATGTTGTGGATCATCTCCATCAAGAGAACCGTCTTGCCGACGCCCGCCCCGCCGAAGAGTCCCGCCTTGCCGCCCCGCTCCAGCGGGCAGAGCACATCGACCGCCTTGATTCCCGTCTCGAATATCTCGGAGACCGTGGATTGCCGGGAGAGGGGCGTCCGCGTGCCATGGACCGGCCTCAATGTGGAGGTGTCCGCCGGAGGCCCTTCGTCGATGGTTTCACCGAACACGTTGTAGACCCTGCCGAGGAGTTGTTTCCCGACGGGCACCATCAAGGGGGCGCCCGTATCGATGACGACCGCCCCTCTGGCCAAACCCTGGGTCGGCCGCAGCGAAATTCCCCGGACAACTTCGCTGTTGAGCTGGGTCATGACCTCGATACGTATATTCCCGTTTTCCCCTGTCCGGAGAAGATTCTGGATGGCCGGGACCTTTCCGGAGGGAAAGCGGATGTCGATGACGCTCCCCCGGATGGATACGACGCTTCCCTGATTGGTCTCAGTGTTCAAGGCGTTCACCCCTCTTTCATCCGGAAACGGGCCGAGGCGGGTTCCGGTCAGGCCTGCCCGCTCGTTTTCTCCCGGAGCCTCAGGACGGAATCCGTTTCGACGAGGCACCTTTTGAGTTTGGTGACGACGATGCCGACAAAGCAGAACATCACGGACCGGACGAGGTCGCCGACGAAGGGCTCATGATGCAGCGGGAAGAGGGCGTGGCCCAGAATCAGCCAGGCTGCGACGGCGACGGCGACGATGATCCCCCCGTTCCGGAACCAGAGGCCGGCCAGGACGATGGGGACGTAGAAGAGCTGGAGCGTGCCCTTTTCCACCGCCGCGGGAGAGAAGAGGATCAGCGCCGCCACCCCGATCAGCAGCGCACCGAGGGTCAGATGGTGGTACACCCGGGTCTGTCCGCCCGGGATCAGCATCCGGATGGCGCCGACCTTTCCCCGGATGCCGCTCCGGATCAGAGACTGGTACCGTTCCGTGATGACGTAGAGGGCGTAGTCGAACATCAGGATGGTCCGATTGAGGCTTTCGGCCGCCTGCTGATGCTCGATGGCGGAGACGAAGATGGCCTGAAACTCGGCATAGAGCCAGATGTGCCTCCTCATCAGGACCAGGGCATAGATGGCCTCCTGGACGGGGATGCCCTGCTCGTACCGCTCTTCGGCATACTTGCCGAAGATCTTCTTCGCCGTTTCAAAGGGGTGTTCCGTGGCGAACATCTCCCGGAAATTTCCATAGAATTCGGTCGCCATGGGGATCAGGACCTCGTCGGCGAGGCCATGAAAAGCGGGTGTGCGCGCATTCGTCTTCACGTCCCGGCACCACTGCCTGGCGATTTCGTTCGGATTCTTTTCGATCAGCTCGATCAGCTTTGTTCCGTATCCTGCGGTCATGGCGGCCTCCTTTCTCCGGTTTGGATTGCCTGCCCGAGCCGTGGAATGGCTGCATCAGCCGGACCTCATACTGAACTGGCCTTTCCCGGTACCGGGCCGAAAGCTGTGCCCTGCGCAATGGTTTGATTCGAGTCCAAGATGATCGATTGGTCTGAGGAAGGCAATAGGAACAGATTATCGGGGAAATATTAGGTCATCCCTAATATTGATGAACTCGCAATAAGTCCAAAATACACCCGACCGTCACCCCGGCGAAAGCCGGTATCCAGACGTCGTCCCGGCGAAAGCCGGGAACCAGGAACACAAAACACTGGACCCCGGCTTTCGCCGGGGTGACGACTTCTTATGAAGTCGTCAATATTGAAATGGCCTCCCTTTGCCCTACAGATTGGAGAGCAGGTGGATGCGGAGGCCCGTCTTCTTGTTCTTGAGGCCCAGTTTGATGCGGAGGTTGTTCCTGTGGAAATCGACGGCCGCCGTGGAGGTGTGGAGCAGCTGGGCGATCTCCTTGGTCGTCTTCCCCGCCTTGACGAGCGTGGCCACCTGAACCTCCCGGGACGTCATGTTCAGGTACTTGTCCGTGAGGCTGCGGATGAAAGGGGAGATGATGTCGTTGAGGTGGGTCTCGACGACCTCCATGGTCGTCCGCTGGTCCTCGTCCAGGTTCGTTTTCTTGAGCTTCTCGATGTAGGGCAGGAGGACCTCCCGGACATTCGCCAGAATCTTCTCTTCCAGCTCCCGCTTGTCCTCGTCGCGCTGCTTGAGCAGCACCTTGAGTGCCGTATTCATTTCTTCGAGGTTTGCGGACTTGATCTTGAGCTCCTCTTCCCGTTTGCCGAGCTTTTCCTCCGTGATGCGCCGCTCGATCACCTCAGCCCTGAGCGCCCGGGAGGATTCGGTCAGCGCCCGCGTTCTCTCCTGGACGCGGACCTCCAGTTCGTCGTGGGCCTTCCGCAGGGCCTGCTCGGCATCCTTGCGCTCCGTGATGTTCTCCAGGGTGGTGATGGCGCCGATCATCTCTCCCTGGGAGTTGCGGACGGCGGCGGCGGTAAAGTGGAGCCAGCGGCCCGCATCCCCGAGGTCGGGGAAGAAATCAATGGCCTCGTAGGCCTCGTCGATCAGGGGCGATTTCCCGGCCTTCGGCCCGTACCACCGTTCGACCACGCGCGGGGTCTGGTCGACGATGATGTCGGCCAGGCAGGGCCTCTCCGCCTTGTAGAAGGCCTGCCAGTGGCGATTCGTGCCGAGCATCGACTGCTCCTTGATGCCGCTCAACTCCTCCAGCGCCCTGTTCCAGTGGATTACCTCGTGATTCTGATTGATCATGAACGCCGGAATGGGAAACCTGCGGATCAGGGTCTGAAGCTTGCGTTCGCTTTCGATCCGCTCCTCTTCGGCGTTTCTGCGTTCCGTGATGTCTTCGAGTGTTTCGACCGCTCCCGCAAGCGTCCCGTCGGCGTTCCGGACGGCCGCCGCCGTGAAGCGAAGCCAGCGGCCTTCCCGGCCCAGGGCGGGAAAGAAGTCGACCGCCTCATAGGCCTCATCGATGAGCTGGGATTTGCGGTATTTCCCCGAGTACCACCGTTCGATACCCTCGAAGGCTTCGGCCACCAGCAGATCGGCCATGCAGGGCCGTTTTTCCGCGTAGAAGGCCCGCCACTGCTGCCGCGTTCCCATCACCGATGCCGCGGAGATCCCGCTCAACTGTTCGAGCGCCTTGTTCCAGCCGATGATCCGGTGGTTGGTGTCGATGACAAACGTGGGTATGGGCGATCCGTACAGGATGCCGGGCGTGAGGATGCCCTGCTTTGTAGGGAGGGACGGCAGGGCATCCACCGGTGTCTTTCCCTTGGTGTCGGCGGACGGGGTTGCCATGGCCCTTTTTACCACTTTTCAATCATTTCGCATAATGTTATATGCTCCATCACTGCCGAAGGCAGGGCAGGGATGCCCGTCGGAATTCGCAACCACCAGAATGAGGTTGATCGATATGGCCCAGATGACCCCTGAAAAGATGCTCCAGGCGCTGACGAAATTTGACACGCCGTCCATCACCAACGTGGTGGCCACCTATCCCGCGAACCGCTTCTGTCTCGGGCTTTACAACCCGTGGACCCAGAACTGGTACACCGATCAGACGATCCGCTGCATGTACCCTGAACTCGGGCGGATCGCCGGTTACGCGGTCACCTGCGTCTACGGCATGCCCGATCCGGGATTCCGCAGGCTCTCCTTCATGGACGTGATCGATGCGCTCGACGCTTCCCCGAAGCCGACGATCCTGATCCTGCAACAGAAATTTTCCCCTGAAATCGCGGGCAGGGTGGGGCTTTCGGGCGGCAAGATGACGACCGCGATGAAGGCGGTGGGGTGCCTGGGCGTGATCTCCAACGGCCCTTCGCGGGACCTGGACGAGATCCGTGCGATGAAGTTTCAGTACATGCTGACCGGCGTTTGCGCCGGACATGGCGAAATGGCCGTCCATGCGGTGAACGTGCCCGTGACGGTCGGGGGAATGGATGTCTGCCCCGGGGAGATCGTGCACATGGACGAAAACGGTGCGGTCAAGTTCCCCGCGGACAGGCTCGGCGCGGTGCTCTCCAACGTGAAGGCCCTGCAGGAGGAGGAAGCCGGGTTCATGCGCCGGCTGAAGAAGGCCTCGTCGGCGGCCGAGGTCCGGGCCGTCTATGCCGGGGATGCCTACGCGAAAAAATAGCCCTTGTCGCCTGTCTCGTGCGATCAGGGCAGCCGCCCTCTCGACGCTCCGTTGCGGGGAGTGAGGGGACAGATCTCAAATCTGTTCCCGGATCCATTGCGCGCTTCCGGGATCACATTCCCCGGTGGGGATATGCTTCTTAATCACAGATCACAAGGAGGTTCTGTCATGAAAAGAGCTGGGATTCTGGCGCTGGCAATCGTCTTTTTCTCCACCCTGGCCGCAGGTGTCGTGTGGGGGCAGGGAAAATTACCCGGTCCGACCGAGGAATGGCTGAAGAAGTCGGAGCTCGGCGCTTACGAGCCCCGCGGCTACGACGAGAAGGCGCTCTACGAAAAGGCCAAGGGCGAGAAGGAGGTCTCCGTCTACTCCTACTCCTCCCGGGTCCATCAGTTCGGGAAGACCTTCGAGAAGCAGTTCCCGGGGATCAAGGTGAACGGTTTCGACATGGATTCCACCGAGATCGTGACCAAGGTCCTCGCCGAACAGAAGGCGGGGAACTTCGCTGCCGATGTGATCTTCCTGAAGGACCCCTCGACCGTCTACCATGAACTGCTCCAGAAGGGGCTGGCTTTCACCTACCTCCCTCCCGACCTCAAGACGGTGATGCCCGCCCAATTCCAGAAGCCCTTCCTGGTTCACCATGTGAGCCTCGACGCGTTCATGTACAATACCGAGGCGAACAAGACGGCGCCCTTCCAGAGCCTCTGGGACCTGACCAAACCCGAGTGGAAGTCCAGGGTCATCATCTCCGATCCGGTGAAGATGCCCGAGTTCATCGAGGTGCTGGCCACCATCGTCCAGCACGGGGATGAGATGGCCAAAGAGTACCAGCGCGTCTTCGGAAAACCCATCCAGTTGAGCAAAGGGTCCAAGAATGCCGGCTACGAATGGATCCTGAGAATCCTCAGGAACGACGCGGTCATCGCCGGTTCGACGAACGACGTCTCCAATGCCGTGGGGCAGCCGGGCCAGGCCAAGCCGCCGGTGGGGATCACGGCCTTTTCCCGCCTGCGCGACAAGGAGAAGAATCCGAAGCTCGTCTTCGATGTGGCCTATGACGTCAAACCGGTCCTGGGGATTGCCACGGAGGTGGTCATCGCCATCGTGAACCAGGCAAAACATCCAAATGCCGCGAAACTGATGGCCCGCTGGATGATGGGCGACGAGAAGGGCGGCCAGGGCTACCAGCCCTACTTCGTCCTCGGAGATGTTCCGGTCAGGACGGACCAGCAGGCGCCGAAGGGCTCCCGCACCCTGGCGCAAATGAACGTCTGGATGGCCGATCCCGCCTATGTCTGGGACTACGGCCAGGAGGTCCGGGACTTCTGGTTGGCGAATCTGAAGTAGGGATGCATCCGCGGTTAAGACATGGATAGAACGAGCCTGTTCGTCAACCGTCTTGTCCTGAAGCTGAAGCAGCCCCAGGTGATCCTGGGGCTGCTTTTGGTGGTGATCCTGACGGGACTCGTCGTGGTTCCCTTCCTGCAACTGGTCCACGACACAGCCGTGTGGCAGGAGGCGGACCGCCGCATCAGCCGCTCCGCGGAGCCGGGGGCCTGGACCCTCTTCCACTACGGGCGCGTCTTCGCAAGCGCGCTCAGCGTCAACATCTTCTACCGGCCCCTGCTCCACTCCCTGGCCACTTCGCTGACCATTTCACTGACGGCGATGCTCCTGGGGGGACTGATGGCCTGGCTCGTCGTACGGACCGACATGCCCTTCAGAAAGACGATCGCGGTTTTCGCCGTCATTCCCTACGTGCTTCCTTCCTACACCCTGGCCCTGGCCTGGCTCGACTTCTTCAAGAACGAGCGGATCGGCGGGGCCGTGGGCATCTGCTCCTGGCTCTTCGGCGTCTCCCCGCCGGACTGGCTCTCCTACGGCTTCGTACCCATCGTGATCACCCTTTCGCTCCACTACTACCCCTTCACCTACCTGCTTGTCTCGGGGGCGCTGGCTTCGCTGGATTCGAACCTCGAAGAGTCGGGGGAGGTGCTCGGGGCGAGCCGGTTCCGGATCCTCAGGCGGATCACCTTCCCCCTGGTGATGCCGGCGCTGATCTCGGCCTTCATCCTGACCTTCTCCAGGGCCGTGGGCACCTTCGGCACGCCCTACTTCCTGGGCGCCCCGGTCCGCTATTTCACCCTCGCCACGACGATCTACACGAGCATCGTCAACCGAACCCCGGCCGTGGCCTACATCGGGGCCCTGGTGCTCATCGTCATCTCCATGGTCATCATCTACCTGAACCAGAAGGTGATCGGCGAGAAGAGCTTCGTCACCATCGCCGGCAAGGGGCTCCGGCGCCACGTGACGCCCCTGGGAGTCTGGCGCTGGCCCGCCTTTTCGCTCATGGCCGCGCTGATCTCCCTGGCCGTTTTCGTGCCCCTGCTCCTTCTCTCCTGGCAGACGCTGATGCTCTATCCCAACGACTACTCCCTGGGGAACCTGACGCTCCACTACTGGATCGGGAGCAGCCAGGCCGCCCTGGCCGAAGGGGAGAGCGGCATCCTCCGGAACGCCCAGATCCTGAGGGCGGCCTGGAACAGCATCCGCCTCTCGGTGGTCGTTGCCCTGATCACGGGGCTGATGGGCATCCTGATCGGCTACGCGGTGGTCAAGGGGAGAAAAACCCGGCTGGCGGCGGTTCTCGAACAGGGGTCGTTCCTCCCCTACCTGATTCCCAGCATCGCCTTCGGGGCGATCTATCTCGCGCTCTTCTCGAAATCGATCGGCCCCCTGCCGCCGCTCTACGGGACCTTTCTCCTGCTCGTTCTGGTCTGCGTGGCGAAGAACCTCCCCTTTTCGGCCCGGTCGGGGATTTCGTCGATGATGCAGGTGGCCGGGGAACTGGAGGAGGCGGCGATGATGGCCGGCGCCAACTGGCTCACCCGCTTCCGCAGGATCATCCTGCCGCTGACGCTGGCCGGGTCGCTTTCGGGCTTCATCCTGGCCTTCATCTCGACGATGCGGGAGCTGTCGCTGATCATCCTGCTGATCACGCCCGAGACCAGGACCCTGACGACGATGACCTTCCGCTACGTGGAGCAGGGATATTCACAGTTTGCCGACGCGATCATCCTGCTGATCGTGATCCTCGTCGTGGGCGGGGAGTTTCTGTCCAGGCGCATCGGCAAAAGGGAGACGATTTGATATGGCAATGATCGAAATCGCAGGCTTGACCAAACGCTTCGGCGGCGTCACCGCCGTCGACAACCTGAACCTCGCGGTGGAGGCGGGGGAATTCCT
The DNA here is from genome assembly GCA_021372695.1 of Deltaproteobacteria bacterium. The sequence goes on along the minus strand of JAJFTY010000148.1, from coordinate 32,086 downwards.
CACGCTCCTGGGACCGTCGGGCTGCGGGAAGACCACGGTCCTGAGGATGATCGCCGGCCTCGAGGTTCCCGATGCCGGAGAGATCCGGATCGGCGGAAAGACAGTTTTCTCGGCGAAAGAGGGGCTCTCCGTTTCGCCGGGAAAGCGGGGAATCGGCCTCGTCTTCCAATCCTACGCCCTCTGGCCCCATATGACCGTCCGGCAGAACGTGGCTTTCGGCCTGGAGATCCGGAAGGTCGAACCAGCGCAGATGCAAAAAGATGTCTCCGAGGCGCTCGCCTACATGCGCCTCGACGGGATGGAGGAGCGCTACCCCCAGCAGATGAGCGGCGGCCAGCAGCAGCGCGTCGCCCTGGCCCGGATGCTGGTGGCCCGTCCCGGCGTTTTTCTGATGGATGAACCGCTCTCGAATCTCGACGCCAAGCTCCGGATCGAGATGAGGGCCGAGATCAAGCGGCTCCACCGGGAGGCCGCAGCCACGACGGTCTACGTGACCCACGACCAGACCGAGGCCCTGACCCTCTCCAGCCGGGTAGCGGTCATGGACAAAGGAAGGCTCATGCAGGTCGCCCCGCCCCGGGAGATCTACCGCAGGCCGGCGAATCTTTTCGTGGCCGATTTCATCGGGAGTCCCACGATCAACCTGATTCCGGGGAGAATCGTTTGCAAGGAGGGCGGGATCTTTTTCGAAAGGGAAGCGCTCCGCCTTCCCGCGCCGGAGCTCGCCGCACACGCGGACGAAGAGGTGACGGCGGCGGTCCGCCCCGAAGAGATCCGGATCGAACCCAGAGAGGGGCGCGATACCTTTGCCGGGGAGGCCTATGCGGTCCTTCCGTCGGGCTCCGAAACGATTCTCCAGGTTCGCCGGGAGGGCCGGATCTTCAACGTGCGTGTGATGGGGGAGATCGCCTTCGATGTGGGGGAGAAGGTTTTCATGAGGTTCGTTCCCGAATCCATGTGCTATTTCCGCCGCGACGGAGGGGAACTGATCTAAAAAAGGAACTGATTGTCATTGTGCCACGAAACCCTTGCGCCGCTTGGGAATCGTATCCCGGAAGCGCGCATTGGAGATTTTCCGGGTCGGAAAATATCCAGCGCGCGGAGGGATCTTGATTCCCTGGGGCTCTGCGGCAGTATCTCGGGGAATGAACGGGAATGACCATGGATGAAAGCCGGATCGACGCATTCCGCGGGGCGATGAAGGCGGCGGCAGCAATGCTGACTGAAGAGCCGGGCCGGGACATCACGGTGGTCCACCACAACGACACCGACGGGATCGCTTCCGGGGCGATCCTCCGCCAGTCCCTGATGAGGGCGGGATTCTCGGTGGAGAGCATCCCCATCGAGAGGGTCCATCCCGCCTTCCTGCCGGCCATCCACACACCCGGCAGGCGGCTCATCCTCTACGCCGACCTCGGAGGCCAGGCGGCGGATGTGATCAGCAACCATATTCAGGAGGGCGCCCGGGTCGTCGTCATCGATCACCATCTGCCTGCGCCGGGGTCGTTCCCCCGCCTGCTCCAGGTCAATCCCGAGAGTTTCGGCATCGACGGGGACGGGGAGTGTGCCGCGGCCGCGGCAGCCTGCTTCTTCGCCTGGGCCCTGGACCGGGAGAATGAAGACCTGGCTGCGCTGGCCGTGCTGGGAGCCGTGGGCGACCGTCAGATGGCCGGGGGGCGCTTTGCCGGGCTCAATGCCATCCTGTTCGAAAAGGCGGTATACAGAGGGGAGCTGCTGAAGCCCGAAGGCGGCGACGATGCCGCTGAAAGCCTCTTTCCCCGCTTCGCGAACCGGAACTTGCGCGAGACGGACCGGCTGCTTATCTCGCTTTCGGTCAACGGCTACTATGGGGGCGGCGCCGATCTGGCTCTCGACGCCTGCGTGAACGGCCCGGATGAACGGACGCTCGCCTTCAGCGCCGAGATGGCGTCGATTCAGGAAGAGCGCTTCTCCCGGGAAGTGGACACAATTCGCCGGGAGGGGCTGTCGCGGCAGGGGCGGATCTGCTCGTGGGACGTCGGCCGGCGCTTCCATCCCCTGGGGCTCAAGGCGATCGGCCTCTTCTGCGAAGAGATCATCCGGGCAGGCCTGGCCGAAGGAGATTTCTACGTGGCCGGTTTCCAGGACTTTCCCACTGAAAATCCCTATCTGGGCCCGTTCGCCGGCCACGAGGCGAAGGTCTCCTTCCGGGTGACGGCCGGGCTCAGGCGCTCCATCGAAGGGGGCGAGAGTCCGGATCTGATGCAGCTCGTTCCCGGGGCGGTGCGGCAGGTCGGAGGGTTTGCCGAAGCGTGCCACCGTTTTTCCGCGGCCTGCACGATTCCCGGGGATCGAAGGCCCGAACTCATAGCTCTCCTGGCCGAACGGACTGAGGCCGGGGGATAGGGGCCCAAACAGGGGAAAAAAGATGTGCGGACGCTTTATCCTGATCACCGATCTCTCCGCCATCGTGGACCAGTTCCGCATCGGGGAGGTTGCCTGCGACTATAAGCCGGACGACAACATCGCGCCGGGCCGGCAGATAGCCGCGGTGGTCCGGAGCGAGGTGAACAGGCTCGTCGAGTTCCGCTGGGGTCTGATCCCAGCATGGGCCAACGATCCTGCCATCGGCAACAGGATGTTCAATGCCCGCGCGGAAACCCTTTCGGAAAAGCCGAGCTTCAGGGAAGCCTTCCGGCAACGCCGCTGCCTGGTGGTGGCCGACGGATTCTATGAATGGAAGAGGAATGGACGGCGCGGGAAGCCCCTCCGGTTCACGCTGAAGTCGGGACGGCCCTTCGGCTTTGCCGGCCTTTACGAAACCTGGATGGCGCCCGGTCAGGGGCCCGTCCATACCTGCACGATCATCACCACCACACCCAATGACCTCATGCGCCCCATCCATGATCGAATGCCGGTCATCGTCGAGAAGGGGGCCGAGGAGTTCTGGATGGACCCCGGGAATAACAGCCATCCGAAGGAGCTTCTGGCGATCCTGAAACCCTGTCCGGCGGAAGAGATGGCGGTTGCGGAAGCGTCGCTTCCGGAAGCGAAAGCCCGTGACGGGGGAAGCGACAGCTGCTCCAATCTGTTCTGAAGATCGTGGGTGAACCGCCCGACGCCGCCTTCCGAAACGGCATCGTCCGTGAATGGTCATGATATTGACCGGTTCAAGCCTAATTCGTTGTTGCTATCAGGCCAAAAGGTGTGGTATGAACCATCCCTAAACCGTTCATCGTTCCCCCTTCTGTTCTGCGGGAGGGCCGGGCAGGGTTCTTCAACTGGAATATCGAATCAGGAGGAGCACATCATGAAAAAGGTCATCATCGGCGTTATCATGGTCCTGCTGGCGGTTACGGTCACCGCAGGTCAGGCGCAGGTGAGGGAGGGGTCTTACGACGTTACCCCCTTCATCGGCGGATACGTCTTCGAAGGCAACGAGGATTTCAAGAATGCTCCGGCTTTCGGTCTTCGCGGCGGTTACCATTTCACGAAAAGCCTGGGCGTCGAGGGGTTCTTCAACTACGTACCGACGGAAGTCGAGTCGGTGCCCGGTAATCCCGATATGAATCTGTACGGCTTCGGGATCGAAGGCCTTTACCACTTCATGCCCGACAGCCGCCTCGTCCCCTTCGTGGCGGTGGGCCTCGGAGGGAGCCGCTACAGTGTCTCCGGTGGTACGAACAGGGATAGATTCACCGTCGATTACGGCGCCGGACTGAAGTACTTCGTGACGGAGAATGTCGCGCTCCGGGCCGACATCCGCCACGTCATCCTCCCGCTCCATGACCACTTCAACGAGCTTCTCTATTCCGTGGGCGTTACCTTCGCCTTCGGCGGCGCAAAGAAGGCCGCGCCGGTTGTCGAGACGGTGAGGGCCGCAGAGCCCGCGGCCGCGCCCGTGGTCGTGGCTCCGCCCCCGCCCCCGCCGCCCCCTCCTCCTCCGGCTCCGGCGCCTCTGCCCCCGCCGCCCCCGCCCCCTCCGCCGGTCATAGAGAAGGCCGTACCCCCGGCGAGCGCGGTGGAGAAGGCGATCACGGAGAAGGGCAGGGTGACCCTGAACGTGGAGTTCGACTTCGGCAAGGCCACGATCCGGAAGGGCGAGCAGGCGGACATTGCCCAGCTTGCTGAGGTGATGAAGAAATATCCCGACCTCAATGTCACGATCGAGGGTCATACGGACAACGTGGGGAACGCGAAGTACAACGAGAAGCTCTCCCAGCAGCGGGCCAATGCCGTCAAGAAGAACCTGGTCGACAAATACGGCATCGCGGCTGCGCGGCTGGACGCGAAGGGTTACGGGCTGACCAAGCCGATCGCCTCCAACAAGACGAAGGAGGGGCGTCAGAAGAACCGGCGGGTGGAAGCCGCTGCCGAATACATCATCAAGAAGTAATAAGAGTTTCAAACTCCGGATAGGCCGCACCGGGCTTGACCGGTGCGGCCTTTTTTTGTTTCAGGGGTGGTCGAAGAGGTAACCCACCGAGCGGAGGCTGCGGAAATAGACCGGGTTTTGCGGATCCTCCTCGAAATATTTTCTCAGCCGGACCAGAAAAATATCCACGGTCCGGGTCGTCGTCACCCCGGTATAGCCCCATCCGACCTCCAGCAGGGTCTTGCGGGACAGGGGCTTCCCCCGGTTGGCGATGAAGAGTTTGAGCAACAGGACTTCCTGTTCGGTGAGCCGGATCGTTCCCTGCCTCGTTTCCGCCGTCATGGCTGTAAAGTCGATCGTATTGCCGCCGAAGGTATACCTCTGCGTTTCAACCGGCACTTCGGACGCGCCGGCAGGAGAAGGGCCGTGGCCCCAGAGGGAGCGGGTCAGCAGACGTTCGACCCGGAGAAGGAATTCCTCGAGGTTGAAGGGCTTGGCCAGGTAGTCGTCGACGCCGCAGGAGAAACCCTCGATCCGGTCGTTGGGCGCCCCCTTGGCGGAAAGGATCAGAACGGGAAGCCTCTCGTCCTGCAGCCGGATGTGGCGGAGCACCGAGAGGCCGTCCAGACCGGGAAGCATGATGTCCAGCACGATCAGATCCGGGTTCCACTCCTTCCACATCCGCAGGCCTTCGGTCCCGCTGCCGGCGATGGCCGTCTCATATCCTTGCAGTGTGAGGTTCAGTTTCAGCCCCTCGGCGATATGCATGTCGTCCTCGACAACGAGGATGCGCCTCTTTTCAGTCTGTTTCATCTTCTGTCCTTTCCGTGGCCTTTTCCGGAAGGATCAGCGTGAAGACCGATCCTTTCCCGGCCCCTTCACTCTCTGCGACCATCTTCCCGTGATGAAGCCTCGCGATCTGCTGAACGAGGTAGAGGCCGATCCCGCTTCCCCCCACAGGAACCGTACCATCGTGCCTTGCCTGATAGAATTTACGGAAAATTCGCCTGCGCTCCGCCGGGGCGATGCCGATCCCGTTATCCCGGAAGTGGATCAGCAGCGATTTTTCTCTGTTTTCAAACGTGACGTCGATCCGCGGCTTCCCGGAGGTGTTGTATTTGATGGCATTCGTCAGGATGTTCATCAGGAGCATCTCGAACAGGGAGGGGATCACCGGATAGAAGAGGGGACCTCCGGGAGGCGGTTCGACGCGGATGTCGCTGTCGCGGAAAATGTGGCGGTTTCCGTGGATGAACCGCCGGATCGTCTCAGGAAGGTCGACCGACGTGGGCGTCCCTTCCTGCAGCCGGCTCTCGATCCGGGCGAGGTTCAGAATGCTGTTGATGTTGGCGGAGAGGCGTTCGACGTCCAGGAGCATGAAACTCAGGTATTTGAGCCGCTCCTCCCTGGGCAGGTCGTGTTTCGCGAAGGTCTCGAGATAGAGTTTCAGCGAGGTTACCGGGGTCTTGAGTTCATGGGTGAAATTGTTGATGAAGCTGTGCTGGAGGCGGTAGAGCTGTAGCGTCTTCTGGTTGTAGACGAAGATGATGATGATGCCCGCCAGGATGGCGCCGACCAGAAGCGACAGGATGAGGATCACCACCCAGGTCCGGGCCTCGAAAAACTGGTTCGCGTCGAGCTGGTAGCGCCGGATCACCGCGTTGAGGTTCTCGCTGACGCCGACATACCAGTAGATGTAGAGAAAAAGGGAGATCGCCAGTGCCGCTGTGGAGAGCACGAAGATGAAAACCGGATGGATGAACCATTTCGCCCGCTTCATTGGCAATCCTTTATCGTATCAAGGGTCATCCCCTAGGGAGTCGGATCCCGGAAGCGCGCATTGGAGGTTTTTCGGGGTACCCTGCCCCCGCAGCGGAGCGGCCGCAAAGACGACTGCTTGAGCGCGAAGCGCGAGTTTCGTCTTTGCAGCGAAGCGAGGAGACGCAGGGTCGAAAAAGATCCAGCGCGCGGAGGGATCATGATTCCCAAAGGGTCAGATCTCCTATTGTAAAAGTATTGTAAAACAGCAACTTATCCCTTCACAACCACCCGAAGATCGACTAACGTGCCTCTCCAAGGCCAATGACGGCCTTCACAAGGAGAACAAATAACATGACGGAAACGAATCAGCCAGTCCATCCCCTCGGAAGCCGCGCGCGCGTACTGCTCACGAGCGTCTTCGGCCCCTACGCCCGGGACGACGAGTACGGAAGCCGCCGGATCAACCCGATGGAACTCTACCAGAATCAGGTCACCCGCGTCCAGGGAGGATTCTCACTCCGCATGTTCCACCGCTCCTTCGGGCTGATGATGATCCAGAACAACCTGGAGGCCCCGTGCACGCTGCTCGATTTCCCGACGCTGGAGCGCTTCACGGCGGAGATCGCCGAGAACAGCTATGACGTCATCGGGATCGGCGCCATCCTTCCGAATATCGGCAAGGTCCGGGAGATGTGCCGGCTGATCCGGCGGCATCAGCCGTCCGCAACGATCGTCATCGGCGGCCATATCAGCAACAAGGAGGGGCTCCATGAGCTGATCGACGCGGACCATATCGTGCGCGGGGAGGGAATCCGCTGGTTCCAGCGCTACCTCGGCCAGAACGACCGGGGGCCGATCAGGCACCCGCTGGCGATCTCGGGCTTCGGCGCCAGGACCATGGGGATGGGAATCGGCAACCGGCCCGGCGGCACGGCCGCGATCCTGATCCCCTCGGTCGGCTGCCCGATGGGCTGCAACTTCTGCTCGACCTCCGCTCTTTTCGGCGGGAAGGGAAAGTTCGTCAATTTCTTCGAAACAGGCGATGAACTGTTTGCCGCCATGTGCGAGATGGAGAAGAAACTCAAGGTGAAATCCTTTTTCACGCTCGACGAGAATTTCCTCCTCCACAAGAAGCGGGCCCTCCGGCTTCTGGAGCTGATGGAAGAAAGCGGCAAGAGCTGGGCCATCTATGTCTTCAGTTCGGCGAGGGTGCTGCAATCCTACACGATCGATCAGCTGGTGAGGCTGGGGATCGGCTGGGTCTGGATGGGGCTCGAGGGAAAGGAGAGTGCCTACGACAAGCTCCAGGGGGTGGATACCCGGGCGCTCGTGACCCTCCTGCAGGATCACGGCATCCGCGTCCTGGGGTCATCGATCATCGGCCTCGAAGAGCACCGGCCGGAAAACATCGATGCGATCATCGATTACGCCATAAGCCACGACACGGTTTTCCACCAGTTCATGCTTTACACGCCGATCCCGGGTACGCCCCTGTACGAAAAGCACAAAAAGGACGGCTCCCTCCTGCCGGAGGCGGAGTTCCCCGTGGCCGACGCCCATGGGCAGTACCGTTTCAACTACCGCCACCCCCACATCCGGGATGGCCGCGAGGAAAAATATCTTCTGGAGGCCTTCGGGCGGGACTTCAGGGTCAATGGCCCAAGCCTGCTCCGGATGATCCGGGTTCTCCTGAACGGCTGGCAGATGCATGGGGATGATCCCCGCCCGGCGGTCCGCAAGCGTGTTGCCTGGGAGGTATTCCCGCTGCGATCGACCTATGCCGGCGCCGTCTGGGCGATGAGAGAGTGGTATCGGAACGATCCGCGGCTCTTCGAGAAGGCGGACCGCCTGCTCAACGACATCCACGCCGCTTTCGGCTGGACGACGCGCGTCGCAGCACCGCTGATCGGGCGATTCGTGCTCCTGATGCTGAAGCGGGAGGAGGCGCGGCTGGCCGCGGGCTGGACCTATGAGCCCGAGACCTTTTGCGAAAAGAACGCGGCGGCGATCGCGCTCGAAAAGGTGCATCCGGCCCGGCTCCGGGAGAAGAGGGAGGCTGTCCCGGCCGTTGCCGGCGAACCGGCCTTCGGGAAATAGGATCAAGGATCCCACGTCGACGGATAAGAAAGCCCCCCGGAGGGTTCCTCCGGGGGGCTTTCTGGGATCCACAAATGCCGTTTTGTCCTGCGTGGGAATCACATCAACATACGGTCGGCCTTCAACGGGTGATGATCACCAATAGGCCCTTCGTTTTTTATGTGTTAGATTCCGCCGTCATGAACGAATAACGAACACCGTAGATTGTTCTTTTGCTTCTCATATCGGCATTTCTGCCAAGAAACTTTAATCACTCGGTCCATGCGCGCAATTTCTGCTTCGTTCAAGGAAGCTGCCCTCTCCCCTTCTTGACCTCTCCGATAAAGGCGGCCGCGCGGCGGGTCAACTCATCCATCTCCCCCGCGTCCAGAAGCTTCTGACTGATCAGGCTGCTGCCCACCCCCAGGGCCACCGCTCCGTTCCGGATGAATGCCGCCGCCGTGTTCAGGTCCACGCCGCCGACCGGTACGATCTGCAGCTGGGGAAGCGGCGCCAGGAGCGCCTTGATCAATCCCGGTCCGCCCACTTCGGCGGGGAAGAGTTTGACCAGGTCCGCCCCCGCCTCCCAGGCGGTCAGCATTTCGGTCGGCGTAAAACAGCCGGGCAGCACAGGGATGCCGTACCGGTTGCAGAGCGCGATCACCCCCAGGCTCAGCGTCGGCGCCACGATGAACCCCGCGCCGGCCAGGATGGCCGAACGGGCCGTCTCCGGGTCGAGCACGGTTCCCGCCCCGAAGAGAACCTCCTGCCCGTAACGCCGCACCGCCTCGGCGATCACGTCCAACGCGCCGGGCGTCGTCATCGTCACTTCGATCACGCGTACGCCGCCGCCCTTGATGGCATCGGCTGCCTCGATCAGTTGCGTGGGGCTTTGGGCGCGCATGATGGCGATCACGCCCGTCTCACGAATCAAATCCAACTTGTCGGTCTTGTTCATCCCATCCTCCTGTGAGCCGGGTCCGGCTTCCTGGTCCTCCATCGCTCCCCTGGCCGGAGCGTGCCGCAAGACCCGCCGCGTTTTCGAACTTCCTTCACCGGGAAGTGCGCTTGCCGCCGCCCGACTGATCGGCCTTCATGAGCGCCTGCACTTCATCCCTGCCGATGATCGGTAGATCGAACATCAGGGTCTGCTTCAGGCGCGTGGCGGCGTCGCCCACGAGCACCCCCTTGGCGATGCTCTCCGCTCCGAAATCTGCCGTGAGCAGGCCGTAGTAGAAGCCGGCGTTCCAGGTATCGCCGCCGCCCAGCCGGTCCCAGAGCGTGATCGATCTGACCGTGGGCGAGCGGAAGAAGGTGCCGTCGGCATGAACGGCCGCCGATTCCCAGCGGTGCTGCTCGAACGAGTCGGGGTAGCGGATGGTGATCGCGACGATCCGCGTATCGAACTTTCGATGAACCTGCTCCGCAAAGGCGCGGATGTCGTCATCCTCCAGACGGTCCATCTCTCCGTCGACGATCTGACGGGCGGAATACCGGCCGCACCCGATGCCGTACAGGAGGGCCATGTCCTCGATCGTCGTGATCAGCACATCCACATGGTCGCCCACGATCGGCGTCATCACCTCGCGGGCCTGTTCGACCGACCAGAGGGTCCCGCGGTAATTGAAGTCGAGGCCCACGAGGCATCCTTCCGGCATGGTGGCAACCGCCTCCTTGAAGGCCTCCCAGTTGTAATTGCGGTCGTAACGGCTGTGGGCGGCCAGACCGAAGGTGATGCCCGAGGTGTGAAGCAGCCGGGCCTCCGCAAGCGCGCTCTTCCAGTCGACCATGCCTGCATCCAGTCTGGATGCCGCCGAGAACTGGCGCTGGTAGACGCCCGTATCCCGCCTGGGGGTGCGCCCGATCTCATAGATGAACCGCCCGATCGGTTCGGTCTTGGCTGCCCACACGATGTGGCCGGTGTCGACGCCGTTTTCGCGGGCGATGTTCCGCACAGCCCGGCCATAGGGGTTGTCGGGCACGCGTGTGATGTAGCCGGTCGGGATTCCCAGGCGGGCAAGACCTATCGCCAGCGTGTATTCGCTGCCCGCCATCGAAAGGCGGACCAGGCGGGTTCGCTCCGGACGTTCCAGATCGGCGGGGGTGTCGCGCACCATGACCTCGCCGAATGCCACCAGCGCGGGTCCGCGGCCGAACCGGGCGACGTCATCGTTTGTGATGTCATATGAAGGCGATGATTGCATTTCCCCTCCTCCGTTTCCGCTTACTTCAGTGCGATATCGGTTTTCGCCATTTCGGCCAGCCGCCGCTCGATCTTCTGGTGGGTGAAGAAGGAAAGGATGAGGAAGGCGACGGCCAGGACCATCAGCACGACGGCGATCGGGCGGCTGAAGAGGATCGAGAAGTGGCCGCTGGAGATGACCAGGGCCCGCCGCAGGTTGCTCTCCGCCATCGGCCCGAGGATGAGCGCAAGCAGGATGGGGGAGAGGGGGTAATCGTACTTCTGCATGATGTAGCCGATGACGCCGAAAATGATCGTGAGCCCGACATCGAATACGCTTCCCCGCATCGCAAAGGAGCCGATCATCGAAAGCACGAGAATCATCGGCATCAGGATCGAATTCTCGATCATGATGACCTTGGCGAAAAATCGCATGCCGGCCATGCCGACGAACTGCATCACGAACTGCGCGACCACCATCGAGGCGAAGATCGCATAGACGAGGTCCATATGCTCCTTGTAGAGCAGCGGCCCGGGCTGGAGCCCCTGGATGATGAAAGCCCCTAGGAGGACGGCCGTCACCGCATCGCCGGGAACCCCCAGCGAGAGGAGTGGGATCATCGCGCCGCCCTGGCAGGAGTTGTTGGCCGATTCCGTCGCCGCCACCCCTTCCACCAAGCCCGTTCCGAACAACTCCGGCGTCTTCGATGAGCGCTTGGTCTCCGCGTAGGCGATGAACGCCGCGATATCCCCGCCCGCCCCGGGAATGGCGCCGACGACCGTGCCGATGAGGCTGCCCTTGATCATCGCCGCAGTCGACCTTTTGATTTCGCTCCAACTCGGCAGGAACTGGTTGAGTCTCGCCTTCACCTTTTCGGTCTTCAGCGTCTTCTCGATGTTGGCGATCACCTCGGAGACGGCAAAAAGACCGATCAGGGTCGGGATGAAGTTCGGGCCTTCCATCAGCTCGCTGAAGCCGAAGGTGAAGCGGGGAAATCCGGAGATGGGGTCGAGCCCCATGGAGGCGAGGAGAAGTCCGAAAAAACCGACCATGACCCCCTTGACCAGGGAACGGCCGGAGATGGAGATGATCACGCTCAGGCCGAAGATGGCGAGCGCGAAATACTCCACCGGTCCGAACTCGAGCGCAAAACCGGAGATGAGGGGCGACATGAAGATCATGATGGCGCAGCCGATGATGCCGCCGACGAACGACGAGAAGAGCGACATCGCCATGGCGCTTCCGGCCATTCCCTTCTGGCACATCGGATACCCTTCCAGAATCGTCGCGGCCGCGGCCGGCGTGCCGGGCGTGCGGATCAGGATCGCCGAGATGGCTCCCCCGTACATGGCGCCCGTATAGATGCCCATGAGCATCGAAAGGCTGGCCACGGGCGGCCGCCCGAAGGTGAGCGGAATCAGGAGCGCCACGCCCATCGTGGCGGTGAGCCCCGGCAGGGCTCCGATCACGATGCCGGCGGTGACGCCGACAACGATCAGGAACATGACATTCAGAGTAAAGATGTTGCTGTAGCTGTGCCAGAGCAGACCAAAGTCGACATTCATAGAGTCACATCCTGTCTGTCACGGGACCCCTTGAAATATGCTCCTCTTCGGCGAGGGCTTCCTCCTTTTCAAAGGATGGAGCGGAGAAGACCCGCGGGAAGAGAGAGGACCAGCACCTTCTCGAATACGAGATAGACCGCAAGGGTGATCGCGGCGGGGACCCAGAGATACTGGAGCTTTTTCCGGTTTCCCAGAAGGTACATGTAGAACATGATCCACGGGATCGTGGCAATGATGAACCCCACCGGCTTGAGAACCGCGCAGTAGACGATCATGCCGGCCAGCGCGAGCAGAACGCGCTGGATCCCCTTCTGGCGAATGCTGATCTTTTCCACTGTGCCGATGCTCTTGCCCAGAAGGGCCTGGATGATCAAAAAGGCACTGAAAAGGATCAATCCTCCCGCGAGGAACTCCGGGAAGAACCCGGGGCCGATCTTCATCACGAAGTCTTCGGGATAGGACTGGCACTTGATCCAGACGTAGACGCCGATCAGGATGCCGATGATGCCGGAGATGATGTCGGCGAGCTTCACGATGCCCTCCTGCCAGGCTGTCGACCGGAGCGGGACAGAAAAAATGGGGCAAAGTCCCTGGCCTCTGCCCCATCCGATGGCTTTGCGATTCCCTATTTCTTCGTCAGGCCGAGGTTCTTCATGACCGCCTCGACGTCCTTTGCGTTCGTCTCCAGGAACTTGGTGAAGTTGGCGCTGTCCTGATAGGCGAGATTCAGCCCCGCTTTCTTGGCGAATGCCTGGAAATCAGCCGAATCGAAGGCCTTCTTGAAGGCATCGGAGAGGATGGCCTTGATCGCGGGGTCCACCTTCTTGGGAAGCGCGAGTCCCCGCCAGGTGTAGAAGGTCACGTCGAGTCCCTGTTCCTTGAAGGTGGGAACATTCGGATAGAGGGGGTCCCGTTTCGTGTCCATGACGCCGAGGATCTTGAGATTTCCCGCATCGACCTGCGCGCGCACCTCGGCAACACTGACGGAAACGGCCTTGATATGGCCGCCTACGAGCGAGGTGACCGCCGGCGCGGCCCCGTCAAAGGGGACATACTTCACCTTGATGCCGGTCTGCTGGGCCATCAGTCCTGCCGCGATATGCCACACCGAGCCGGGGCCGGAGTTCCCGATGGTGATCTCGTCCGGATGGGCTTTGGCGTAAGCGACAAAGTCCTTCACGTTGTTGAAGGGGGAGTCCTTTTTCACCGTGAGGGCCGGGGGATCCGCATTGATCCGCATCAGGGGATCGAAGTCCTTGTAGGTGAAGGGGATCAGACCCTGCGGGGGAAGGGAGTTGAGTTCGAAGGTGATCATCCCGAACGTGTATCCATCGGGATTGGCGTTCATGATGGCCGCGTGGCCGATGCCGCCGCCGCCGCCCGTGTTGTTGACCACGGTGACCGACTGCCCGAGGAACTTCTCCGCCTCCTTGGAGAGGGCGCGCAGGAGGAGATCGGTTCCGCCGCCGGCGGCCCACGGACAGATGACGGTGACGGACTTCTTCGGGAAATCGGGCTTCTTCTGAGCCCATACCGAGGTTGCGAGAGCGAAAACGGCGAGCAGGGACACGATGAATACGATCTTTCTCTTCATATAAGCCTCCTTACGTTTTTGGTCGGAAAGGAACTCACCCTACGCCTTTCTGTTCAATGGATCATTGCAGGTTATCCATGCGGCCGTTTTGCGGCACGGAGAACCGTACTGCACTGCGGTGACGGGTTGGAAACTTTCGGGTCGTGAACCCGGGGTTGCGTTTCGTAATACGGAATATTAAGCCGTAATATGAAACGGATGCTATACAAAACGGCCGAGGGTTGTCAAGAAAAAAATGGCCAGTTTCATTCTTGACAAATGCGTGGGTGAATGTTAGGGACGGGGCCGCTGGATAGCGTTGCCATTCTCATAAAGAACACTTCTTCAAATAGCTTTCGGTACCCAAAAAGAAACCATTGCAGGTGAGAAGCCGATGCAGATCGAGCTGGACGACATCTCCAAGGCTTGGGGTGAGGTCAAGGCGGTGGATCGCGTCAGTTGCACAGCCGATGCGAGCGAACTGCTGGTGATGCTCGGCCCTTCGGGATGTGGCAAATCGACCATCCTGCGCCTGATCGCCGGTCTCGAGACCCTCTCGGGCGGCAAAATCCGTATCGGTGACCGGGACGTGAGCCAACTGCCGCCCGCCAAGCGCAACATCTCCATGGTCTTCCAGTCCTACGCCCTGTTCCCCCATCTGAACGTCGAAGAAAACATCGTTTTCGGCCTGAAGGTGCGGAAACTCGAATCGACCGAGCGCAAGCGCAGGATGAACCGCGTCGCGGAACTCCTGGGGTTGGGGGAGCTGCTGCATCGCAAGCCGGCCGAGCTTTCCGGCGGTCAGCGGCAGCGTGTCGCCCTGGGCCGGGCGATCGTCAGTGAAGCGCCGGTCTGCCTGATGGACGAGCCCCTCTCCAACCTCGATGCCAAGCTTCGCCATGAGATGCGCCGTGAGATCCGTTCCCTCCAGCAGCGGCTGGGCATTACGATGATCTACGTCACCCACGACCAGATCGAGGCGATGACCATGGCCGACAAGATCGTCCTGCTCAACGCCGGCCGTGTCGAGCAGATCGCCACCCCCGAGGAGCTCTACGCCCGTCCGGCTACCCGCTTCACGGCCGGATTCATCGGAACGCCTCCCATGAACCTGCTCTCCCTGGACGATGCCGGCGACTCCGATTGGCTCAGGACCCATCTGGCAACAGGTTCGCTGGCCGGCTCCCCGCCGCGGCTCACGCTGGGTGTGCGCCCCGAGGTGATGCACGTGGCTGATGCGGGGGTTCCGGCCCAGGTCATGGGATTTGAATATCTGGGGGCGGACAGCCTGATCACATGCAGGATCGGCGGCTCCGAATGCATCGTTCGGCAGGAGGGCAAGGTGCGGCTGGCCGCGGGAGACCGGATTTTCGTGACCTGGCCGGCCGCGGAAACCCATTATTTCGAGGCCGATACGGGTGGGCGCTGGGAGCCGCTCACGGGATCTGCGGTACCAATCGGATGAAAATCACCCCAAAAGGAGGGAATCATATGAAAAAGGGTTTGAAAAAAGCGTTTCTTCTCCTGTTCGCCCTGACGATCCTGCTCGTGGGCGCCACAACGGCCGGGGCGGCCGTCAACCTCAACATGTACTACCCGGTGGCTGTCGGAGGACCGATCACCAAGGTCATCGACGACATGATCGCCGATTTCGAAAAGGCCAATCCCGACATCAAGGTCAAGGCCGTCTATGCCGGCAACTATGACGACACCCGGGTGAAGGCGCTGGCGGCCCTCAAGGCGAACCAGCCGGTCCAACTCAGCGTGCTCTTCTCCATCGATGTCTTTGAACTGATCGACCAGGGCGTCATCGTCCCCTTCGACGATTTCGCCACCTCCGCAGAGGACAAGAAGTGGCTCGCCTCCTTCTACCCGGCCCTGATGGCGAACTCCAAGGCCAAGGGCAAGACCTGGGGCATCCCCTTCCAGCGCTCCACCATCGTCATGTATCACAATAAAGACGCCTTCAAGGAAGTCGGGCTCGATCCGAACAAGCCGCCTACGACCTGGAACGAAATGGTGGCCGTAGCCCAGAAGCTGACCAAGAAGGATGCCTCGGGCAACGTGACCCGCTGGGGTCTCCACATTCCCTCCACGGGATACGCCTACTGGATGTTCCAGGCGCTCTGCATCCAGAACGGCGAGGAGCTGATGAACCAGGACGGCAACCGGACCTATTTCGACAAGCCGGCGGTCGTCGATGCCCTGCAGTTCTGGCGCGATCTGGCCGTCAAGCACCAGGTGATGCCCGAAGGAACCATAGACTGGGGAACGCTGCGGCAGAAGTTTCTCGAGGGGGCCACGGCGATGATGTGGCATACCACGGGGAACCTCACCGCCGTTCGTGATGGCGCCAAGTTCAACTTCGGTGTGAGCATGCTCCCGGCCTCCAAGCGCCTGGGCTCCCCCACCGGCGGCGGCAACTTCTACATTTTCAAGAGTGCCTCCGCCGACGAGCGCAAGGCCGCCCTGAAGTTCATCAAATTCATGACCGAGCCGGAACTGACGGCCAAATGGTCCATCGCCACGGGCTATACGGCAACCCGCGCCGACGCCTATGAAACCGACGTGCTCAAGAAGTACGTCGCCGAGTTCCCGGCCGCCGCCGTGGCGCGTGATCAGTTCAAGTACGCCATTGCCGAGTTCGCCACGCATGAGAACGCCCGGAACAAGAAGTTTCTCGACGATGCGATCCAGAATGTCCTGACCGGCGGCAAGTCGGCCAAGGATGCCCTGAAGGGCGCCCAGGGACAGGCCGAGCGGGTCCTGAAGGCCTATCGTTAAGCCAATCTCCATCCGGTTGCCGCGTCGTCAAAGGACGCGGCAACCTTTTATCCGTTTTGAAGGGATGGCATGAAACTGCAGCGCCAGATCGCCGGCCAGGTGTACGCCTGGCTCCTCCTCCTGCCCGCGTTGGTCTTGATGGTCGCCTTCACCCACTATCCGATCGTGGGCAGTTTCATCACCAGTTTCTTCTCCACGGGCCGGGAGGGGCGTCCCGCGAAGTTCATCGGCTGGGAGAACTACAGCAGCATGATCGACGATCCCGTCTTCTGGCAGGTTCTCCAGAACAACGCCATCTATGCCCTGGGGGTGATCCCGATCAGCGTGAGCCTTGCCCTGTTCATGGCGGTGTGTGTCAACGGACGTCTTCCCGGCCGGAGCATGGTTCGGGCGGCCTACTTCACCCCCACGATCCTTCCCATGATCGCCGTGGCCAATATCTGGCTCTTCTTCTACACCCCTCAGATCGGGCTTCTGGACCAGATCTGCGGCCTCTTCAACATCCCGAGCCACAGCTGGCTGGGAGACACGAGCACCGCCCTGGGATGCATGATGGTCCTGGCCGTTTGGAAAGATGCAGGGTTCTTCATGATCTTCTTTTTGGCCGCCCTGCAGGGCATCCCGCCCGAACTCGAGGAGGCGGCCCTGATCGAGGGCTCCGGCCGCTGGTACTACTTCCGCCGGGTGACCCTGCCGCTTTTGATGCCGACGATGCTCTTCGTGATGGTCAACGCGACGATCAACTCCTTCAAACTCGTGGATCACATCTTCATCCTGACCAAGGGGGGGCCGGACAACGCCTCGTCGCTGCTCTTGTACTACATCTGGGAAGTGGCCTTCGGCTTCTGGGATACGGCCTATGCCTCGACGCTGACGGTGGTGTTGCTGGTCATTCTGTGCCTGGCGGCGATTACGCAGTTCCGGTACATGGAAAAGAGGGTGCACTACCAGTGATGATCCGTGGTTCCGACTGGATGCAGAAGGTGGAGGTGGCGGCGGCCTGGCTGCTGGCCTTTCTCTGGGCCGCGCCGCTGCTCTACGCCGTCTGGGCGGCCTTCCACCCCATGGACTTTGTCAGCCGCTTCGTTCTGACGGCGCCGCTGACCCTCGACAATTTCCGCAGTGCCTGGAAGGTAGCCCCTTTTGCCCGCTACTTCTTCAACACCTTCATCCTGGTCAGCATCACCCTGGTGGGGCAGTTCATCCTCTGCACCATGGCCGCCTATGCCTTCGCCCGTTTCGAATTCCCGGGCAAGGAGGTCGTCTTTCTTCTGGTGCTTGTCCAGATCATGATCATGCCGGACGTTCTGATCGTGCAAAACTACAAGACCATCAGCCAGCTCGGGCTCGTGGACACGATCCTGGGGATAGGCCTGCCCTACATGGCCTCGGCCTTCGGCATCTTCCTGCTCAGGCAGGCCTTCAAGCAGGTGCCCAAGGAACTGGTGGAGGCGGCCCGGGTGGAAGGGTCCGGGTGGCTGTCGGTGCTCTGGAGGGTCTACATTCCGCTCGCCAAGCCAACCTACCTGGCTTACGGCCTGGTTTCGGTGAGCTACCACTGGAACAACTTCCTCTGGCCCGTGATCATCACCAATTCCACGGAAACCCGTCCGCTCACGGTGGGCCTCTCCATCTTCGGAGCGCCGGAGTCGGGGGTCAACTTTTCCGTCATCTCCGCCGGTACGCTGCTGGCCGTCTCCCCGCTCCTGATCGCCTTTCTCCTCTTCCAGCGCCAGTTCGTCCAGAGCTTCATGCGCTCCGGCATCAAATAATCTACCCCTGTTCCCGGATTTCCACCCGCCTGATCTTGCCGCTGATCGTCTTGGGCAGCTCGGTGACGAACTCGACGATCCGCGGATACTTGTAGGGCGCTGTCACCCGTTTGACATGTTCCTGCAGTTCGGCGGCGAGTTCGTCGCTGGGGAAATACCTCTTCGTCAGGATGATCGAGGCCTTGACGATCTGGCCCCGGTCGGGGTCGGGGACCGCGGTGATGGCGCACTCCATGACAGCCGGGTGCTCCAGCAGGGCGCTTTCCACCTCGAAGGGGCCGATCCGGTAGCCGGAGCTTTTGATCACGTCGTCGGCGCGGCCGACGAACCAGAAGTAGCCGTCCTCGTCACGCCAGGCCATGTCTCCGGTGTAGTAGACGCCGTCGTGCCAGACCCTCCTGGTCAGGGCCTCGTCGCGGTAATAGCCGCCGAACATTCCCGGCGGACGCCGCCTGTCGGTATAGACGACGATCTGGCCCTCCTCTCCGACTTCGCAGGGGTTCCCGTTCTCGTCGACGAGCCCGATATCGTAACCGGGTGACGGCCTGCCCATGGAACCCGGCTTGGGTTCCATCCAGGGGAAGGTTCCGATGGCTACGGTCATTTCGGTCTGTCCGTATCCCTCCCTGAGCCGGATGCCCGTCATCTCCAGAAACCGGTTGTACACCTCGGGATTCAGTGGTTCCCCCGCCACGGCGCAGTAGCGCAGCTTTGAAAGATCGAGGGCCTTCAGGTCCTCCTTGATAAAAAACCGGTAGATGGTCGGCGGGGCACAGAAGGTCGTGACCCCGTACCGGGCGATGACGGAGAGCAGGTCCTGTGGAACGAACTTCCCGTAGTCGTAGACGAAAACGGCGCTTCCGCAGATCCACTGGCCGTAGATCTTGCCCCAGGCGGCCTTGGCCCAGCCCGTATCGGCCACGGTGAGGTGCAGTCCGCCGTCCTCGACGTTCTGCCAGTATCCGGCGGTCAGGATATGGCCCAGCGGGTAGGCGAAGTCGTGCTGAACCATCTTGGGCATGCCGGTCGTTCCGGAGGTGAAGTAGAGCAATGAAATATCGCTGTTCCGGGTCGCCTCTTCCCCTGTCGGCCGGGTGAAGTCGGCAGAGGCCTTTTCCATTTCCCGGTCGAAATCAACCCAGCCCGGCCGGTTGCCGCCGACCAGGGTCTTGAGCGGGAAGGATGGATGCTTCTCTTCGGCCTCCTCCACGTGCCCGACCACTTCCGGTTCATTGACGCTGACGATCATCTTGATGTCCGCCGCACGGTTGCGGTAGGCGATGTCCTTGGCGGTCAGCAGATGGGTGGCGGGGATGCAGATGGCCCCGAGTTTGTGCAGTGCCAGGATGCAGAACCAGAACTCGTAACGCCTCTTCAGGATCAGCATGACCGGATCGCCTTTTTTGACCCCCAGGTTGCGGAAGAAATTGGCGGCCTTGTCGCTGTAGTGCTTCAACTGACCGAAGGTGAATACGGCCTCGTTGCCCTTTTCATCACACCACACCAGCGCCCTTCTGCCGGGGGATTTTGCCGCCAGGGCATCGACGATGTCGTAGGCGAAGTTGAAGCGATCGGGGATATCGATCCGGAAATGATCGAAGAAATCCTCATAGGATTGGTAGTTTGTTCGAGAAATATATTGTTCCAGCATGGTGCAGACCTCGCTCTGGTTTTGGATGGCTCGGGATGGCAGACGGATCGCGCAGGCTAAACGATGATGGCCAGAAATTGGGCCTGTTTGCCGCCGACGGCCTTCATTCCGTGCTGGGCGGACGAATCGAAGAACAGGGAATCGCCCTCCTCCAGGACAATGGGATGTCCGTTGATGATCACCTTCAGGGTTCCCTCCAGCACGAAGTTGAACTCCTGCCCAGGGTGGGAATTGAAATGGACCGGCGCATCGTCGGGTTCGGGGTCGACGGTCACCAGGAAAGGTTCGGCCTTCTTGTGGATGAAGTTATGGGCCAGGCTGCGATAATCGTACTGAGTTCTTCTCTCGACGCTGGCCCCCTTGCCCTTGCGCACGACGCAGTAGGTGTGGAGCTTGGGATTCTCGCCGGTCAGGATTGCCGTCAACTCCACCTTGAACCGGTTTGCGACCCCATAGAGGAAACTGACGGGGATATCAGCGCTGCCGCTCTCGTACTCCCGGTAGGTCTCCACGGGGATGTGGAATTCCGCGGCCATGGTCTCCACGGTCAGACCCGCAATGCTCCTGAGTTCCCTGATCCGTTCGGCAATTTGCCTGATCTGTTCCGACATGTTTGTTCCTTTCCTGATCAAATTGGGAATGGGACCATAGGCAAAGCGCCGGGGTCTGTCAAGGTTTTCTTGTGCCAGGATCTCCTTGACGGCCGGAGCGCTTTTTTAGTATCGTCATCCACACAAAAGCGAATCCATATCTAACATTTGTGGCTCCGGCAGGCAGGTCGATGAACTTCACCCACTTGAAAGCGTTCTATAGCGTCGCTGTGTGCAACGGCTTTACCCAGGCTGCCCAGATGCTGAACATCTCCCAGTCCACCTTGAGCCTCCAGGTGCAGAGCCTCGAAAAGAAGCACAGCCTCTCGCTGATCAAACGAAACAAGCGGGCCTTCGAGCTCACCGACGAGGGCCGGGTCGTTTTTGAATTTGCCCGGGAAATCTTCTCCTTGGCGGACAATCTGAACAGCGCCATCGAGGACCTGAAGATCAGCCGGTTGAAGATCGGTTCGACACCCACCCTGGCCCATTATATCATCCCCGGGGTGATCATGGCGATGAAGCGGCGGAATCCCGAACTGAAATACGAAATTTACACGGGCCTTTCCCGGGAGTTGCTGACCAAGGTGATCAACTTCGAATACCACGCCGCCCTGATCGGACGGATCGAGTATCCGGACAACGTCATCAGCAGGAACGTTGCGGAGCCGAAGCTGTATTTCATTTCGGCCAAACCGAAGGGAGAGACGATCCGCCTGGCCGATCTGGCCGATTATCCGATCATTCTGCCCGAGCGGGGTTCCGCCACCCGGGAGTACATCATCCGGGAGTTTGAACGCCGGGAAATTCCGCTCAACATCTGCATGGACTGTGAAAATTCCGAAGCCATTCGCAACATGGTCCAGTTGGGCATGGGCGGCGCCTTCTTCCCCCTCTACGGCATCGCCCAGGACGTGCTGGAAGGGAAATACCACAAGAGCGCCATTGTCGAGGAGCTGCACCTGACCATCGACATCGTTTTCCTCAAGGAAAGAAGAACCATGAAGGTCATCCGGGACTTCGTCGCGGCATTGCGCAACCAGCCCTTTTGATCTGAACCGTCCTGTTTTAAATAATCCTATTGAAACTTTGAATTTGCCAATGGCGGCAACTTGGAGGAAATTGCTTCCCGTTGAGATTGAGGGGCCCGACGTGCACACCGGGCCCCATCACCCTTGAGGAGCAACAGACCGATGACCTCTTCCAACCCACCCGCCCGGCGCGCCGTCCTTTTCCTGGTCGACGGGATGCGGCCCGACGGGCTTCAGGCAGCCGAGACCCCTTTCCTGGATCGTCTGATCGGGCAGGGCGCCCATACCTATCAGGCAAGAACCGTCATGCCCTCCACAACGCTGACCTGCCACACCTCGCTGTTTTTCAGCATCCCGCCCGAGACCCACGGCATCCTGGACAATGTCTGGAAACCCTTCGCCAGGGACAATCACGGTCTTTTTCAGCTCCTTCGGGAAGCGGGCCTGACGGCCGCCACGTTTTTCAACTGGGAGCAGTTGCGCGATCTCTGGCAGCCCGGTTCCCTCGCGGCCTCTCTTTTCCTCAAGGACGCTCCGGGAGACGATGGGCGGACCGACCGCGAATTGTCTTCCCTGGCCTTCTCCTGGCTTTCGTCCCACGACTGGGCTTTTGCCTTCGTCTATCTCCACAACACGGACAAGGCGGGCCATGCCTCGGGATGGATGTCCGCCGCCTATCTCGAGGCCATTTCCAATGCCGACCGATGCATCGAGAGCATCTGCGGCAGCCTCCCGGAGGATGCCCTGGTCATCGTCGCCGCCGATCACGGAGGCCACGATCATACGCATCATACCGATCTGGAAGAAGACATGACCGTTCCCCTGATCCTGCGGGGACCGGGCATACCGAAAAATCTGGAAATTCCGGGGAAGGTGGGTATCATGGACATCGCCCCGACAGTGGCCCGTTTTCTGGGGCTGGCCTGGCCCGATGCCTGGCAGGGGAGAGCCATCAGCTTTTGAACGTGGGGAAGGGTGACTTGGGAAATATGGGTTCCGACGGGACATTGCTGGACATCCGGGGATTGCAGACCTATTTCCAAACCTACGAAGGGGTGAGCCGGGCCGTGGATGGCGTGGATCTGGCCGTCGGCAGGGGGGAGACGGTCAGCATCGTGGGCGAATCGGGGTGCGGGAAGAGCGTCACGGCCCTGTCCATCCTGCGGCTGGTTCCCGATCCGCCAGGCCGGATCGTCGGCGGCAAGGTCGTCTTCCAGGGGGAAAACCTCCTGGAGCTGGACATGGTGGCCATGCGGAAAGTCCGGGGGAACAAGATCTCCATGATTTTCCAGGAGCCGATGACCTCTCTCAACCCCCTGTTCACCGTGGGGTTCCAGATTTCCGAGAGCCTGCGGCTCCACCGGAATCTCTCCAAAGCGGAGGCGCTGGAGCGGTCCGTCGAGGTCCTGAAGATGGTGGGGATCCCGTCGCCGGAAAAAAGGGTCCACGATTACCCCCATCACCTCTCCGGCGGGATGCGCCAGCGGGTCATGATCGCCATGGCCATCGCCTGCGAGCCGGCCCTCATCGTCGCCGACGAGCCGACGACGGCGCTGGACGTAACCATCCAGGCCCAAATCCTGGACATCATGCGCAATCTCAAGGCGAAAACGGGGACCTCCATCCTGCTGATCACCCACAACCTCGGGGTCGTGGCTGACGCGGCCGAAAGGGTGATCGTCATGTACGCCGGCAAGATCGTGGAGCAGGCGGACGTGGACGAGATCTTCGCCAATCCGCTCCACCCCTATACGACAGCACTGCTCAGGGCGATTCCCCATCCCGACGAGAAGACCCAGCGCGGACAGGGACTCTATGTTATCCCCGGTATGGTCCCGAGCCCGGCCCATCTGCCTGCGGGGTGCAAGTTTCACAACCGGTGCGCTTCGGCTTTTGCCCGGTGCGTCGCTGACGAGCCGCCGCTGGTCCGGGTTGCACCCGGCCACCGGGTGCGTTGCTGGCTCCGGGAAGGGGCGTGAGAAAACGATGAACGACAAGCCCCTGGTCTCCGTCGAAAAAGTGCAGAAATACTATCCCATCACGGCGGGCGTCTTTTCCCGCGTCGTCAACCAGGTGCGGGCCGTGGACGGCGTCGACCTCGATCTCTACGGGGGGGAGACCCTGGGACTCGTGGGCGAATCGGGCTGCGGAAAATCCACCCTGGGGAAGCTGGTCCTGCGTCTGGAAGAGCCGACGGCGGGCCGCATCCTCTTCGAGGGCGAGGACCTGCTGGCCCTCAAGAAGGAAGACCTCCGCAAGACGCGGCGCAGGATGCAGATGATCTTCCAGGACCCCTATTCGTCTCTCGACCCCCGCAAATCGGTGGGGCACATCATCGGGGAGCCCTTCGTCATTCACGAGGCCATGACCGCCGGCCAACGGCGCGAGCGGGTCCAGGCGCTGATGCAGGAGGTCGGGTTGCGGCCGGAATACGTCAACCGCTATCCCCATGAGTTTTCCGGGGGGCAGCGGCAGAGGATCGCCATCGCCCGCGCCCTGGCCCTGAACCCCGGCCTCATCGTCTGCGACGAGCCCGTCTCGGCCCTGGACGTCTCCATCCAGTCCCAGATCCTCAATCTCCTGGGCGAGCTCCAGCGGAAGCACCGGCTGACCTACCTGTTCATCGCCCACGACTGGGGCGTGGTCAAGTACATCAGCGACCGGATTGCCGTCATGTACCTGGGAAGGATTGTGGAATGGGGGGCCGGCGAGGCGATCCACGACAACCCGCTGCACCCCTACACCCAGGCCCTCGTTTCGGCCGTACCCATTCCCGATCCCAAAAAGCAGCGGGCCAAACAGCAGATCCGCCTGGAGGGGGACGTGCCGAGCCCGCTCCAGCCGCCTGCGGGCTGCCATTTCCACCCGCGCTGCAACCGGGCCATGAAGATTTGCCGTGAAGAGACGCCGCTTCTCACCGAAAGGCAGGCGGGCCACTGGGTGCGTTGTTTTCTCCATTCGTCATAACCGGCGCATCGGCGTGACCGATGCCCTTACCTTTTTAAAAGGAGGTTCCGCATGGCAAACAGGAAGAAAAAATCATCGGGCATCACCAGGAGAAGTTTTCTCAAGGGGGCGGCCGTTTCGGCGGTCATGGGCCCCTGGGTGATCAGGAACGCCTTCGCCGCCGGTGCGCCCAAGCAGGAACTGGCCGTGGCCTGGAGCGCCAGCAACACGATAGGCTGGGATTTCCACAAGCTCTCCATGAAGACCCAGGAGATGGGGCTCGTCGATTCCTGCTTCGAAGGGCTCTTCGGCTGGGACAAGTCCAAGGCCGATCCAAAGCTGATCGCCCCGAGCCTGGCGGAAACCTGGGAGGTGTCCAGGGACAAGACGGAGTGGACCTTCAAGCTCCGGGACAAGGTCCGGTGGCACAAGAATTACGGCACCGACTGGGGGGCCTTCACCGCCGACGACTGCGAATTTTCCCTCAAATTGGGCATGACAGGGAAGGGGAAGGAGTTCCTGGAGGGGATCAAGGAGTGCAAAGCCCTCGACAAGCGGACCTTCAAAGTCATCCTGGACCGTCCCATGGACCCCATCAGCGTGAAGATGATGCTCAGCAACTACCGGGAGGGGCGCATCGTCTGCAAAAAGGCCGTGGAGCAGCTGGGGCCCGATTACCCCTTCAAGCCCGTGGGTACCGGGTTCATGAAACTCAACAAGGTGTCGCCCGACACCTTCTCGGAGTGGGTGGCCAACGAGGAGTACTGGCGGGGCAAACCGGGCCTCTCTTCGGTCAGACATCTCTACATCAAGGACTTGAGCAGCCGAGAGATGGCCTTCCAGAAGGGCGAGGCGCACCTGATCCAGGGGCAGATGAGCCAGAAGTGGTTCGAGCGGGCCGGCGAACTCAAGGACGCCGAGCCCATGGTCATCGCCCCGGGTCTGATTCTGGTCCTCCACGTCAACACGACGCGCAAACCTTTCACCGACGTCCGGGTCCGCCAGGCCCTGATGTACGCCATCGATCGCGAAGGGCTGCGCAAATTCATCGGCAAGGACGTCACGAAGCCCGTGGTCTCTGTCGTCCCCTCCGATTACCTGGGCAGCACGAAGGAGGTGGAGCTCTACAACTTCAACCTGGACAAGGCCCGGCAGCTCCTCGAAATGGCGGGCTATCCCAAGGGATTCGAGGTGGAGGTCCAGATCAGCGAGTTGGACGACTACCTCCGGCCCATGCAGGTGATCCAGCAGATGGTCAAGAAGGTGGGGATCGATCTGAAGCTCAAGGTGGTCACGCACAGCGCCTACCATTCCCTGACCCGCAAGGACGTCAACCCGCTGGTCGTCTACGGCACCTCCCGTCTGCCTGTGGCGGGACAACTCCTCAACCCCTTCTACCATTCCAGCGCCATCGTGGGGACGCCCAAGGGGATCACCAACTTCTCCCACTACACGGGCGTGGACAAGGAGCTCGATGCGGCGACGAACGAACTGGATGTGGACAAGAAAGTGGAGTACTGGGAGCAGGCCCAGAAGAAGATCCTGGGGGACGCGGTGGCTTTCCCCCTCTACATCTATATGCAGTGCTGGGTGAAGAAGAGCTGGGTCGATCTGGGCTACAAGTTCGAGTCGAACCTGGAGTACTCGCCCCTGCTGTCGTACAAAACCAGGATCCTGTCCCATTAAGGGATCGATGAGGTTCCTGACCGCTCCCCCGCACGGGCGGGGGAACGGTCAGGCCGAGGTCATGGCCGGGCGTCCATCGGGCGTCCGGCGGGAGGAAAACGGGCATGTTATCATCAGGGAAGTTCTGAGATGCTGGCTTACATCACGCGCAAATTGCTGCTTTTGATCCCCACGGCCTTCGTCGTCCTGGTCATCCTCTTTTTGATGATGCGGGTCGTCCCAGGCGATCCGGCCATGGCCGCCCTGGGGAGCGAAGCGTCGGAGCAGGCCATCCAGGCGCTGCGCGCGGAGCTGGGGCTGGACCAGCCGCTCTACGTCCAGTTCTTCGACTATGTGGGCGGCATCCTCCGGGGTGACCTGGGGCGCTCCCTGGTGACGCGGACGTCCATCAGCAACGAGATCGCCACGGCCCTGCCCTACACCATGAGCTATGCCGTCAGTTCGCTGGTCTTCGCCATCATTCTGGGCGTCCTCTTCGGCGTCGTGACCGCGGTGAAGAGGAACACGCTGATCGACTACCTGGGGCGGATCTTTTCCCTGGCCGGTCTCTCCTTTCCAGAATTTTACCTCGGATTGCTTTTGATGCTGCTTTTGGCGGTGAAATGGGATCTCCTGCCGGCCGTCGGGGCCGGCGATTTCAATAACCCGAAAGAGCTGATCCGCCACCTGATCCTGCCGAGCATCACCGGCGGGCTCATCATGACGGCCTACATCACGCGGCTGACCCGCTCCTCCATGCTGGATGTCATCCGGGAGGACTACATTGCCACGGCGCGCGCCAAGGGGCTCAGGGAATCGACAGTCATCCTGCGGCATGCCCTGAAGAACGCCCTGATCTCCATCGTCACCATCGTGGGCATGTATTTCGGCCTCCACTTCGCCGGGTCGATCATGGTCGAGATCATCTTCGCCCGGCCTGGGATGGGAAAGCTCCTGCTGAGCGCCATCAAGCAGAACGACTACAACGTGGTTCAGTCCGTCATCTTTGTCTACTGCCTGATCATCATGGTCGTCAACCTGATCACCGACGTGATCTATGGCTGGATCGACCCGAGGATTGTTTACAAGTAATGGCTATGAGTGAAAACGAAACCGCAACCGCAGCCGTCACGCAGGGGATCTCCATCCACCGCCGCCGCTGGGAGGCGATCAAGCGCAACAAGACGACCCTGATCGGCTTTGTTCTGACCGTCATGGTCATCGTCGTGACCCTGCTGGCCCCTTTCCTTGCGCCCTACGATCCCGACGAGCAGTTCCTGCTGCAGACACTCGAAGAACCGAGCCGAGAGTTCCTCCTCGGGACGGATCAGTTCGGCCGGGATCTTCTTTCCCGAATCCTCTACGGATCGCGGACCTCGGTCACCGTGGGCATCGTCTCCATCCTCCTGGCGGCGCTCATCGGCGTCCCCGTGGGCATCCTGGCCGGGTACCGGGGCCGCTGGATGGATCAGATGATCTCCCGGATCGTCGACACGATCATGTCTTTTCCCACGCTGCTGATCGGCATCCTGGTCGTGGCGGCCCTGGGTCCGGGCCTCTACAAGGTGGCGATCGCCATCGGCGTCGCCTTCATTCCCCGGTTCATCCGGCTGGCTCGGGGGGCGACACTGGCGATCAAGGAGAAGGGGTATATCCTGTCGGCCAGAAGCATCGGCGCCAGCGACAGCCGCATCATCTTCATCCACTGCCTGCCCAACATCCTCGGCGACATCACGGTGATGGCAACCCTGTGGGTGGCCGTGGCCATCCGCGTCGAGGCGAGCCTGAGTTTCCTGGGCATCGGCGTCCAGCCGCCCATGGCCTCCTGGGGGGCCATGGTGGGCTCCGGCGTGGACAACCTGCTTTCGGCGCCCTGGGTCTCCCTCTTCCCGGGCCTGGCGATCCTGCTGGCGATCTTCTCTTTCAACCTCCTGGGCGACGGCGTCCGGGACGTCATCGATCCGAAGCTCTCGTCATAACAAGAAAAATGAAGAGGCACGGTTCTATTTAATCATCGGGACGATAAAGGGGACGGTTCCATTTTCCCGGGCGGGAAAAACAGAACCGTCCCTTTTGCGCTGGGAGCCATGCCCGGCGATTCCCGGCCGTCCGGTCAGTAGGGGGCGCCTGCCGCCTTGCCCGCCGCGGCGATGGCCTGGTGGGCCATGTCGATGGAACGGCCCAGGGTGTTGAGGACCTGGTCGGGATTGTGGAAGCCCATGCTGTTTTCGGCGGCGACCATGTCCCAGAACCACTGCGCCTTTCGCACCATCTCCCGGGCCTGGTCGAGCTGTTTGGGGTCCGCCTTGGCGGCAGCCCCGGCCCGGCCGATTACCTCGTGCGCCCGGGCGAGGGTCTGGCCGGCCGTTCGCTGCAGTTGCCAGACGTTTTCCTGGGTGGTCTTGACGCGCTCCAGAAGCCAGGACCCGCTCTGGGTGTGGCAGGTCCGGCAGGAAGCTTGTGCGTGCTTCATGGGGCTTGTGACCCAATGGGAGGTGTATTTCACCCCGTTCTCGCGCATGTAGGGCATGTGGCAGTCGGCGCAGGAGACGCCCGATTTCCCGTGAACGCCCCCGGCCCAAGTCTCGAAGTCCGGATGCTGGGCCTTGAGCATCTTCGCCTGCGAATCGGGATGCTGCCAGTCGAGTTCGAATCCGGCGGGCTTCCCTGCGTAGTAGGCGTACATCTGCTCCGGCAGGTACCCCCTGTCCCAGGGAAAGACGACCTTCTTGGATTCCGGTTCGAAATAGTATTCGGCATGGCACTGGCCGCAGACGTAGCTGCGCATCTCCTCGCGGGAGGCCTTCTTCCAATCGACCCCCTTCCGTTCGAGGGCTTCGATGAAGGCGGGGTTGATGACCCGGAGATTCATCGTGGCCGGATCGTGGCAGTTCGCGCAGACGATGGGGTGCTTCATCCGGGGGTAGAGTTCGGGCAGCGGGGTCTTCGCGTATTTCCACCCCATCTCCTTGTAGATGTCGATCAGGTTCGCGGTCTTGCAGGTCATGCAGGCGCCCAGGGTGGCCGGGGTGACCCGTTTGGACTCCTTGAGGTCCTCCAGAGTATAGGGATGGCCGCGGTCTTCGGTGTAGTCCTTGCTAAAGGCCATCCCTTTGAAGTTCATGAGGATCTCCGGCTCCTTGAGAGACTTCTGCACCTTGAGGCTCCCCCCGAAGCCGGTCGGCGAAGCGGCCATCTCCCGGTTCTTCTCGTAGCTTGCGTACTCCAGCGGATAAGCCTTGCCCCAGACCGCGGGATCGTATTCGCCGGCGGGAATCCGGGCCAGTTTGACCGTCGAGGCGGGCTGCCGGAGGAAGGCCTGCGCCATGATGGCGCCCGTAAAAACCAGGGCGGCTCCCAGGACCCACACCGTGATCTTGGTCTTCTTATTCAACGCTGATCCCTCCTTCCCCCGCTCCCCGGCCGTGGACCAGGTAGCGATGGCATTTGACGCAATCGCCGCCCGAACGGGCCATGGGGGTGTTCTCGATCGTTGAGGCGTGGCACCGGAGGCAGTTCCCGCGGACGACCCTTCTCCCGTTCTCCGAAATCCGGAAGGCGGCCGGGTAGCTCCTCAAGGTTTCATGGTAGAGGTCGTTGAGCCCCGAGCGCGTCTTGAAAGCCACCTGGGCGACGAGGAAATCGTCGGGCAGGTGGCACTCGACGCAGGCAAACTGTTTGTGCGTGGATTGCCGCCACTGTTTTCCGATCTCTTTCATGCTGTGGCAGCTCATGCAGAATTTTGGATTGCCCGAAGCGTGATAGCCGAGAACGGCCGAGGCTGCGACGAAAATGCCGAGGATGACGGCGGCGACAAGGAGGATTCTTTCCGATGGACGACGGTTCGAGATCATCTTTCCACCCCCGGAATCTTTCCATGGACGGCGGCGGCAGCGACGGGCGCCAGATAAAAAATAGAGGAGACTCGGGGGCCTGTCAACAAATAAATGGATTTTGCCCGTTGAATTGACCGATAGATTTTTTCGGGAATTTATGCCAATTTCGCTCTGCAAGGGCCGATCGGGGGAGGCCACCGCATACACCCGGTCCAATCGACCGTGGCCGGAAGGTGAGAGCAGGGCTCCGCGGGCCTTCAGCCGGCAGAGCGAGGAGGAACGGAAACCGCTCCAGATCGCGAACGTGCTGCAGGAAGTCCTGAAGTTCATGAGGGCATCCCTGCCGGCCACGATCGAAATCCGGAAGAAGATGGATGACGAAATCGCCCATGTCATGGCCGATCCCGTACAGATTCAGCAGGTTCTGATGAACCTCTGCACCAACGCCCTTCACGCGATGCGGGAGAAGGGAGGGGTGCTGGAGGTCCAGTTGGCGTCCGTGAACCTGAAGCCCGAATTCGCCGCCCTGATCCCGGACCTCAAGCCCGGGCCCCATGTCAAGGTCACGGTGAAGGACACGGGTCACGGGATGGACGAGAAGACCATGGCCAAGATCTTCGATCCCTACTTCACGACCAAGAAGAAGGGGATGGGCACGGGGCTCGGGCTGGCGGTGGTTCACGGCATCGTCCAGAAGCACGGCGGCGCGGTTAGGGTCCAGAGCGTGGTCGGAGCAGGCTCCACGTTCGATCTTTACTGTCCGGCCATCCCCGAGGAGGCTTCTCCGGAAACGCGTGTTGTCGAGGAGATGCCCACCGGAAACGAACGCATTCTCCTGATCGACGATGAGCAGTTTCTCGTGGATATGGGCAAGGAGATGCTCGAATACCTGGGTTATCGCGTGGAGGTCAGGACCAGCAGTGTGGACGCTCTGGAGCTCTTCAGCGCCGACCCCTTCCGGTTCGACCTGGTGATGACCGACATGACCATGCCCAACATGACCGGCGATAAACTTGCTGTGGAAGCTATCAGAATCCGGCCGGATATCCCTGTCGTGATCTGCACCGGCTACAGTGAAAGGCTTCCGGAGGAAAGGGTCAGGAATGCTGGCATCCGCGCCATCGTCATGAAACCCATCCTCATGGCCAAAATGGCCCGCGCCGTTCGCGACGCGCTGGATCGGAAATCGGATAGAGGCCGCCGGGCCTGACCCTCGGTTTTTTGTGGTGAGAAAAGAGCTGGAGGGAGACCGTAATCTTTTTACCTATGCGGGACACCCTCGATGGCCGGAGATCAGGAAGATTCAAAAGATCGCCGACCTCAAAAAAGGCGGTTTCTCCGTCATCACCTACAGCGGAAACGGATGGCACAAGAAAACTGTCGAGCCGCTGGGAATCAAAACCTATGAGACCGGCTATCTGGAAAACGTCTGGAAAATGCTCGCGGAGAAGCGCGGGGATACGGTGATCGAATGGCCTGCCGGGGCATGGCCGGAGATCCGGCGAGCGGGGGTGGCCGGCAGGGTCGTGGACACCTCCGTCACGCTTTCGTCGATGCCGTTTCACCTGCTGATCCGCAAAGACCATCCCCGGGCTGACCTCCTGGACCAAGTGCCGGAGCCAGCAGATCCAGCAGGTGCTGATGAACCTCCTGACCAATGCCCGCGACGCCCTCAACGAGCGCTATCCCGGTTACAGTCCGGAGAAGCGGCTTCGCGTGACGGCGGAGATCATCCGGAAGCAGGGCCGAACGTTCATCCGGACCACCGTTGAGGACAACGGGATCGGCATCCGCGCCGAGATCCGCGACCGGATCTTCGACCCCTTCTTCACGACCAAACCGAAGGAGACCGGAACGGGGTTGGGGCTTTCCATCAGCTACGGCATCGTCAGGGATCACGGCGGAGAGTTGACCGCGGAAAGCGAACCGGGACGATATACCCGTTTTCACGTGGACCTTCCCGTGGACAGCGGATGGACGCTCTCCAAAGATGCCGGCAACGGCTCCGGGGAAGAGGCAGGATCCCAGGTCTGATGAATACCGAAAAACTCAGATTCATCGTCGACCAGAACGTCGGCAGAGTGGCGAAGTGGCTGCGCATGGCGGGCTTCGATGCCTGCCTCTTTGCGGGTGCCGACGATGACGCGATGATCGCAGCCGCGGAGGCCGAAAACCGGATCCTCGTGACCCGCGACCGGCGGATCATGAAGCGCCGGATGATCGCCGGCGGCCGCATCCGGGCGGTTCTCATCGAGAGCGACCGCTTCAGGGATCAGGCGAGGCAGCTCGTCTCCGAGAT
>JAJFTY010000147.1 GCA_021372695.1 Deltaproteobacteria bacterium | reverse complement strand
AAACCGGAAGGCCCGGCATAGTGGACGGGAGAACCGAAGATGAACCCGTCCGCCTTGTCGGCTTTGCCGAGGGCGACGTTCACAACATCGTCGTCGAACACGCATTTCCCCAGGTCAGAACATTTTGCGCATGCCGTGCATCCCCGGATCGGCTTGTTGCCGAGATGGAATATTTCCGTTTCGATATCCCCTCTGTTCAGCTCCTTTTCGATTTCACGAAGGGCCGTGTAGGTGCATCCCTCCCGGTTCGGACTGCCATTGACCAATAATACTTTCATCTTACACACCTCCGCTTCCGCCAAATGATCGCCATCATCTCACTCTCCCGGACAAATATCAACGGCTGCGGCCGAAATTCCCGCAAGGCTTGCGGCACCGGCGATCTGCCGCCTTCGGGGAGGCTGTTCGAAAACAGGATGACGGGGTCCGGAAGCGGGGATATAATGGAGCCGCTTTGTGGAACCCGTACAAAGGAGGGACTCTGAACCATGGAAACGATCGATCTGAAGATCAACCGCAAACCGGTCAGCCTGAGCGTCGATCCCGAGCGGATGCTCCTCTGGGTCCTGCGCAGCGACCTGGGACTCACCGGAACGAAGTATGGCTGCGGCCAGGCCCACTGCGGCGCCTGCACGGTCCTCGTGAACGAAAAGGCGGTCCGCTCGTGCGTGACCCCGGTGAAGGCGGTCGCGGGAAAGGAGGTGCTCACGATCGAGGGGCTTGCCGAAAACGGCGTGCTCCATCCGCTCCAGCAGGCCTTCGTGGAGCACGACGCGCTCCAATGCGGCTTCTGCACCTCGGGCATGATCCTGAACGCCTACAGCCTGCTCCGGGAGAATCCGAAGCCGGGCGACGCCGAGATCGTCCGGGGCATGGACCGCAACCTCTGCCGCTGCACCTCCTACGTCCGCGTCATTCAGGCGATCCGCAGCGCAGCGGCGGCCATGAAATCGGGGAGGGCCTGATCATGGAAGAGAGAAAACGCCATCCGGAATCCGATACCGACGGGAACAGGGTTGCGGCCGATCTCCGGCCCCCGGAATCCGACGCCGTCACGTTCGACCTTCCCGTCACCCGCCGCGACTTCCTGAAGGTCACGGGCGGAGGGCTCGTCGTCCTCTTCACCGTCGGGCTTCTTCCGGCCCAGGCCCAGCGCGCGGGCCAGGAGATTCCGGCGGACTTCAACGCCTTCCTGCGGATCGGCGCGGACGGCCGGGTGAGCTGCTTCACCGGCAAGGTCGAGCTCGGCCAGGGGGTGGTCACGTCGCTCGCCCAGATGCTGGCCGACGAGCTGGACGTAGCGGTCGAATCCGTAGACATGGTCATGGGCGATACCGACCTCTGCCCCTGGGATTCGGGTACCTTCGGGTCGCGGAGCACCCGCTTCTTCGGGCCGCCCCTCCGGGAGGCGGCTGCCGAGGCGCGCATCGTTCTGATGATGATGGCGGCCGAGCGCCTCGGCCTCGACATGGGCCGCCTCACCGTGAAGGACGGCGTGGTATCGGACCAGAGCGGCAGCGGAAAGCAGATCACCTATGCCGAGCTGACCCGGGGCCAGCTGATCGAGCGGCACCTTCCCGCCAAGCCGGCCGTGAAGAGGGTCTCCGAGTTCAAGGTCATGGGGAAGCCCCACCGCCGCACGGACAGCGTGCAGAAGGTGACGGGCCGGGCCCTCTACGCGGGCGACATCCGCCTGCCCGGGATGCTCCACGCGAAGCTGCTCCGGCCCCCGGTTCACGGGGCGGAGCTGAAGCGCGTTGACACCTCGGCCCTCCGGGGAGACCCGGACCTGCTCGTCGTGGAAGAGCCGGACCTGGTCGCGGTCCTCCACAAACATCCCGATGTCGCCGCCAGGGCCCTCTCCCTCGTGAAGGCGGAGTTCGACCTCCCGGCGAACAGCCTGAACAGCCGGACGATCCACAAACACCTCCTCACCGCGGCGCCGAAAACGGGAGAGGTGGTCTCGGAGGGAGGCGATCTCGCGGAGGGGGAGAGGCGGGCCGCAAAGAGCTTCGCCGCCGAGTACGTCGACTACTATGTGGCCCACGCCGCCATGGAGACCCACACCGCCACGGCCCGGGTCGAGGGGGAGCGGGTGACGGTATGGCCCTCCACGCAGACCCCCTTTCCCGCCAAGGAGTCGATCGCCCGGGCCCTCGGGATCCCGGCGAAGAACGTGCGGGTCATCATGCCCTTCGTGGGCGGCGGGTTCGGCGGCAAGAGCTTCCACCTCCAGGCCGTGGAAGCGGCCCGCCTCGCGAAGGAAACGGGCCGGCCCGTGCAGGTGATGTGGAGCCGCAAGGAGGAGTTCTTCTACGACACCTTCCGGCCCGCCTCCATCGTCCAGATCCGCTCGGGCGTCGACGCCGCAGGCCGGATCGTCTTCTGGAAGTACGACGTCTACTACGCGGGCCCCCGGGGCGCGGAGCAGATCTATGCCGTGCCCCACCACAAGGAGACCGCCTTCGTCCACTACACGGGGGCATCCGGCGCCCATCCCTTCCCTACCGGCCCCTGGCGCGCGCCGGGCAACAATTCGAACACCTTCGCCCGGGAATCCCAGATCGACATCATGGCCGCAGCCCTGGGCGAGGACCCGCTCGCCTTCCGCCTGAAGAACCTCGACGATCCGCGGATGGTGAAGACGCTCACGGCCGCGGCCGCGGCGTTCGGCTGGCAGCCGGCCAAGGCCCCGAGCGGCCGGGGCTTCGGCGTGGCCTGCTCCTCCGACGCGGGGACCTGCGTCGCGGCCATGGCCGAGGTGGAGGTGAACCGGACAAGCGGCGAGATCCGGGTGAAGCGGCTTCTCTGCGCCCAGGAGATGGGGATCGTCATCAACCCCGAGGGGGCGAGGCTCCAGATGGAGGGGGGGCTCACCATGGGGCTCGGCTATGCGCTGACCGAGGAGGTCGATTTCAAGGGCGGCGGAATCCTGAACGCCAATTTCGACACCTACAAGATCCCCCGCTTCTCCTGGCTGCCGAAGGTCGAGACGATCCTGGTCGAGAACAACGACGTGCCGCCCCAGGGCGGCGGGGAGCCGGCCATCACCGTCGTGGGCGCGGTGATCGGAAACGCCTTGTTCGATTCCGTGGGCATCCGGCTCTTCCAGGTGCCGATGACACCCGCCCGGGTGAAAGAGGCCCTGGACAAAATCAGGCAGGGAGCATAGCACCATGGTCAGGCATCTATATTTACTGGGAAGTTCCGTCAAACATACGCTGGGGCCCGTCATCATGCAGGCGGCTTGTGATTCCCTGGGCCTGGAGGTCAGGTCCGAAGAGTGGCCGCTGGAGGATCCTGCGGGACTTCCGGAAAGGGTCCGCCGGATGCGCGATGAAGAGGTCCTGGGCACGGTGGTGACCATCCCTTACAAGGTCGCCATCATACCCCTGCTCGACACGCTCGACGAGGATTCCCAGCGGATGGGGGCGGTCAACACCGTCTATAAGGCCGGGGGTCGCCTCGCCGGATGCAACACCGATGTGATCGGGTTCATGACCTCGCTCACCCGCGAGGGCGGTTTCGATCCGAAGAACAAGAGGGCAACGATTCTCGGCGCCGGGGGTGCAGCCCGCGCCTGCGGATTCGCCCTGGCCAGGGCCGGAATCCGCTCGATCGCCTTTGTGGACCCCACCCATGCGGGATTCGAAGACCTTCTTGCCACGCTGAAGACCTTTGGTGTAGAGATCAGGACCATCAGGTGTGGAGAGGATTGCATCGAAGAGACCGTCGGCGGAAGTGACCTGGTGATCAATTGTTCTCCCGTCGGCACCAAATACGGACCCCAGGAAGGCGAAAACCCGCTCGCGCCGAACCTCATCCGCAAGGGGCAGATGGTGTACGACGTGATCTACAAACCGCTCGAAACGCCCTTTCTGAAGATGGCCCGGGAAGCGGGCGCAATGACCCTCAACGGCCTGACCTGGGCGGTCTATACCTGCGCGGCGGCGGTCCGGCTCTTCACCAGCGGAGGTGAGCCCTCCGTGGACGCCATGCGCCGGGCCGCCCTGGACATGGCCCAGGAGCAGGAATGGTGACCGGGGGGCCGTGGGCGGGTGCGAAGGCGGAGGGCCGGCCCATCGCGGCCCTGATCCTGGCGGCCGGCGAATCCTCCCGGATGAAGGCGCTCAAGCCGCTCCTCCCCCTAGAGGGGCAGACGGTCGTCGAACGGGTCATCGGCCTGTTCCGGCAGGTGGGCATCTCCGACATCCGGGCCGTTCTGGGCCACGACGCGGAGAGGCTGATCCCCGTTCTCGACCGGCAGGGGGTCACCCACGTCCTGAATGCGGACTATAAAAGCGGGATGTTTTCCTCGATCCAGGCCGGCGCAAGGAACCTCGGGGAGGGCTGCGACGCCTTCTTCCTGCTACCGGCGGACATGCCCTTTGTCCGGCCGGAGACTCTGCAACAACTGATCTCCGCCTTCCGGGAAACGGGAAAGATCGCTTGCCGCCCGCGGTACCAGGGCCGGCGGGGCCATCCGCCGCTGATTTCGGCGGAGTTGATTCCCGCGATTCTCGCCTTTGACGAACCGGGCGGCCTGCGCACCCTCCTGGCGGGATATGAAGGGCGCTGCGTCGATATAGAATGCGATGATCCGGGAATCCTGATCGACCTGGACACGCCCGAAGATTACCGGAAATATCGCCTTCCTTCTGCACCGATCCGTGGCTGAGCCATCCCGGATATAGAAAAACCCTCGGTGTCATTGTCATCCGAGGGTTTTTCATCCGAAAATGTGGCAGGGGACATTAGTTTCCGAACACCGAACTTCCGTAGATGTCCTTGTAGATCGAATCCTGCATGTTCACGCTCCAGACCTTCTGCCACTGGTTACGCATGTTCATCGCGTAGATGTCGCTCGCCTTGATGGATTTCATCTTCTCGTTCACGGTCCCGTCAATCTTGACCTGCTCATTGATGTGCCGCGCCATGATCCCGCGGTCGACGTTGGGAACGAAATAGTACTCGCCCTTCGATGCGTCCACCAGAAGCACGAACACGTTTTCCGCCGCGATCACGGGATCCTCCATCCCAACGGGGCACACTTTCCCCTGCGTCACGCAGGCCAGCCCCTGAACAGATCCCGTAAGGGATGCTGCGGTCGCCATCATTGGCGCCATCATGAAAACCACTCCGATGATGATTGGTACCCACAGTTTCTTCATACTCTTTCCTCCTCCGTTTTTAGTTTGGGTTCTGCTGACTCCCGCTTTTACGGAAGAAATTAGCTCATCCTCCGCCGAGAAAACAATGAGGGTTGGCTGATAACATAACCATAATAAAAAACTACCACTTCACATTGCGAACATTTCTGAAGGGTCGAGGCTGATTCATCCATAGAATGTGCATGTTATGGAATAAAAGCCCCCCCGGACGCCTTCGGAAGGCGCCCAGGGGGCGGAGGAGAAGATAGAACCGAAGAAGCGGGGCTCTACCTGGAAGTTCATGGAAACATCATCGAGCTTTGGAGTCAATGGGAGGGATTATGGTGTTGAATGGGGGCGGAATGGTGAGATTCCTTTTCCCTTGACAGAAGCCCTCCGGCCTTCTATCGTCACAACCGCCTGATTTCCATGCAGAGCAAAAGGATGGAGAGCCGCACTGCTGCGGCGGAAGAGCGGATAGCATGACCATGTGCGATAGAAGAGAAGATCATCGACGCAGCCGCAGAACGGCGATCGGCCGCCCCAGGAACTGGGCCCATGTCCTGGGGCTTCTGCTGATCCTGCTGTTGCCCGTTTCCTCGACGGCGGCGAGCCTCACCTGCGGCCGCCTGCCGGTACTGATGGAAAAATTTCTCGCGAATCACTACGCGATGAGGGATTTGACCGGGGAGATCAAGACCCACACGATCGACCAGATGATCAAGGGCCTCGACCCCTCCCGAACGCTCCTGTACGAGTCCGATCTGGAGCGGCTGAAGCCGGTTCTGCAGGGCTTGTTTGCGACCATGCAGGCAGGCGACTGTGCGACCCTCCAGCAGGTTTACGACATGCTGGTCGCGCGGGCGCGGGAGAACGAGGCCATCGTCAAGAAGATCCTGGGGCCGGACTACCGGCTCGACGAGACGGTGGAGCTGAACATCGACGTGAACAAGCGCCCCTATGTGAAGACGGCGGCGGAGAAGCATGAACTTCTGAGAAAGATCGTGCAATTCCAGATCCAGAACGCCCTGCTGGCGGGCATTGACCGGGAGGAAGCCAAGAAGCAGCAGATTCACCGTTACGAGTTGCAGACGAAACGGCTCGTCGAACGCAAGCCGGACAAACTCATCACGGGTATGGCTGAGGCCTTTGCCCTGGCCCTGGATCCCCACAGCGGCTACCTCTCCCCCGAAAACGTCGAGGATTTCCAGATCCAGATGCAGCTTTCCCTCGAGGGAATCGGGGCCGCCCTCAGCAGCGACAACGGATTCGCCGTCATCGAGGAGTTGATTCCGGGGGGAGGCGCCGAGCGCTCGGGCCTGCTGAAACCGAAGGACAAGATCATCGCCGTGGCCCAGAAGGGGGAAAAGCCGGTCAACGTTATCGACATGGACCTGCGCGACGTCATCAAGATGATCCGCGGCAAGAAGGGCACGCAGGTCACCCTGACCATCCTGCGGCAGGCGGAACAGACGGAACGTTTCGATGTGACCATTACGCGCGACAAGATCAACATCAAGGAGCAGGAGGCCAAAATCACCTACCAGACGCGCACGGCGAACGGCAGGCAGTACCAGTTCGGCGTGATCGATCTCCCCTCGTTCTATGGGGACGAGAAGGCGAAAAAGTCCAGCTCCGAAGATGTCAAGAAGCTCCTCGCGGATGCCCGGCGGAGGAACGTCGACGGGATCGTCCTGGACCTGTCGCGGAACGGCGGGGGCCTGCTCGGGGAGGCGGTTCGCCTGACCGGCCTTTTCCTGGGCGACGGCGGTATCGTGGCGACCAAGGACAGCCGCGGGCAGGTGACGATCCTCGCCAACGGTTCGGTCGCGTCGGGCGCGGAAGTCAACAAGGCTGACGTGATTCCGTTCCGCGCGGAAGATCCCCGCGCGCTCTACACGGGCCCCCTCGCCGTGCTGACGAGCCGCATGAGTGCCTCTGCCAGCGAAATCGTGGCCGGCGCTCTCAAGGACTACCGTCGCGCCGTGATCATCGGGTCGGACCATACCTTCGGCAAGGGATCGGTGCAGGAGCTGACGCCTCTGCCGCTGGGCCTGGGCGGCATGAAAGTCACCACGGCGCTCTACTTCCTCCCCGGCGGCAAGTCGACCCAGAAGATGGGCGTTGAAGCCGACGTGCGGCTGCCGAACTGGTTCGCTCTCGAAGAGATCGGTGAAGTGGAGCTGGACTATCCGCTCCCGGTTCAGGCGATCGCGCCCTTCATGGGCGCGCCCGGAAACTCAGCGCCGACCTGGAAGCCGCTGGATCAGCCCATGCTCGCGGAGCTGGCAGCCAAATCCCGGGCGCGGGTCGCCAAAGACCCGAAGTTCGTCGAGATCATCAAGAACAACCAGGAGGCCGCCGCCAAGAAGGGTATTGTCCGGCTTGCGGACCTGCGCAAGGATATGGAGAAAGAGGGCGGCGGGAAGAAGGAGACAGCCGCCGAACTCAGGAAGAAAGCCCGGGAGCAGTCTGCGCCCTTCGTGAACGAGGGCGTCAACGTCGTGCTCGACATGGTCACGCCGGGGTCATCCCCGCGTTCGAGCCGCGTTCAGGGATCCGGCCCGACAAAGTGAAGCTCCCACAGGGCGGGGCTTCCGGGTTGCGCTCCCGGGGATATCGGCATTGCCGCTCATTCACGATTCCGGACAGGAGGGTCGGCGTCGCCTCGCTTCTGTCTCATCGCCGCCCTTCATGCCCGTGATGCTCTTCATGCCCCCTGTCCCCCTTGTCGTGTCCCCTGTCATGTCCCCTGCCATCTTCGTACCACCAGGGCCAGCATCCTCCGATCGAGACAAACAGCATCACCAGGGCCATTGCCGCGATAGTCATTCTCTTCATCGTTTCCTCCTTTGACAGGAACTTGCTTTCTCCAGACGCCAATCAAAGCGGCATCCGCATTGATGACAACCATCATTGAGCTTTCTTTTCGCCGGCAGCCGTTTCCCTGGGAAGATTTTCATCGACAAGCCTGTAAAACAGTTCGACATAATTCTTGTCTCCGAATGTGGAGATCGTGATGACGACCGCAGTGACGCCCTTTTCGTAAGGCGAGATTTCGATGTGCATGGGGACGTTTCCCTTGGTCTCGATGGTATATTCTTCCCTGGATACCGACTTTGTTCCCTCTGCTTCGAGTTTCAACTGTTTGGCAGCCCGCATCACGGCCTGATAAGTCGTGTCGAGGTCAAACGCGTAATATTTTGTCGCTTCGCCGCTTTTCCAGACGACATAACCCTGGTAGCCCGCTCCCACCACAGGGAGATAGGATACAAAGGGGAGCGCAGCGATAACGGCGCATCCTGACAATAAGGCGGACACTAGAAGCAGACAAAGAAGTTGAAATATTCTGTATCTCATGCCTTTTCCATTTGAGGAGAATAAGGAAGGCCGGGATCTCCAGGGCCGGGATGAGGTAGCTCTTGCCGGCGCTCCCAGGACAGGGTCTGTGCCGGCGGTGCGGGCTTTTCCTTCGGCAACGCTTCCGCGATGCTCACCCCTTGAGTCCCCCGGTTGTCAGAGGATCCCTTTGCGGAACCGGAGATGCCGCCTCCTTGGGCAAAGGCTCAGTTGCACACGGAACGGAACATATGGAATTCCGTATACAGGCGGAGGTTGAACGAGGGCGCTCCTCCTAACCTACGCGGCGAAACGGAGCGCCCTCGATTTACTATCCCGAATACAGGTGACGGTTGTCTATTTCACGATCAGATCATTCTTTAACCATTTATAACCTTTGACGCTCCTGACGATTTGACCCGCTCGATCGACGGCCTGTTGAGAATTGACGAAACCGCTCAGTTGAACGGTGCCCTGATACGTTTCGACGCTGATCTGAAATGACTTGAGCAAATCATCCTGAGCCAGCAGAGATTTTACCTTAGCTGTGATGACCGAATCGTCGATGTATTCACCTGTGCTTTCCCGTGTGGGCGTCGAGGCACAGGCTGCAAGGACGGCAATCAACATAAGAAGCACCAAACAATGGATAACGATATTTCTCCTTTTCATAAGACTACTCCTCTCTGTAAGTTTGTGGTGAGATGGTTAGCACGGATCCAGACAGCTACAATGGCCTCCGCCCTTGAATGACTCTGACCAGCACGACGATGATGGCAATGACCAGCAGGATGTGAATAAACGAGCCCATCGTATAACCGCTCACCATCCCGAGCAGCCACAGAATGATCAGTACAACCGCAATCGTCCACAACATGGGATACTCCTTTTCGATCGTTAGAACTTCTTGACCGGCTGATACGCCGGACACGTCCCCAAAAGAGCCGGCACGCCATCCGGTCCCGAATTGAGTCTGCCGCTTGTCCGTAACTATACAAATGCATGACGTAATGGCAATTGGCAACGATAGTTGAGCATCCGTATACTGGTAGGCAAATCATACCCATGAAGAAAGAATTGTGGCCTTCCATGGACGCCCCGATCGGGGCCGGAACATTTCGATAGAATGCGCCTACCAATTTACATCCCCTTGATCACTATTGCCTTTTGAAGCTTGGTGCCCCAACATTTTTTAAAATCGGTTTTGGTCGGGCAGGAGAGAACGATGCATGCCCAAGCTCCAGAGCAGACTGCCCGCAGTTCCATCAGGATCCAGCCGGCCACCCGTCGGCCACTGGCATAGCCGCCGGGCTCGCGGGGCCTTCTCTTTCTCCGCTCCATCCCCCGAGGGGAGGAGGACCCACGACGCCCCGGCATGAGGAGAAGAACCGGAGCGCCTCCGGGCGCCGATGCCGGGATGAGCGGGAAATCCGCGGCCAGGTGACTTACACCGGGCAGCCTCACGTGGCACTGCTCTGTACACATATTTGACGCCGGTCAACGTTTCATGGAGGTGCTTATGTCTAAAACGGCAGAAGTCGGTCGACAATTTCTGGCAGCACTGGAATTCCGCGGCATCAGCCGGCGGGATTTTCTGAAATACTGCGGGGCAACGGCCGCACTTTTGGGCCTTTCCGAGCTGTGCGGCCCCAAAATCGCGGCGGCCCTGGAAAAGGCTGCGAGAAGACCGCCCGTCATCTGGCTCAATTTCGCATCCGATTCCGGCTGCACCGAGGCATTCATCAAGGCGACCTACCCTGCCCCGGCCGAGGTCATCCTCGACATCCTGAGCGTCGACTACAATGAAACCAT
Source organism: Deltaproteobacteria bacterium (assembly GCA_021372695.1). Next base: position 46,643 of record JAJFTY010000147.1, on the reverse strand, counting down.
CATGGCCGCCGCCGGGAAGCAGACCGAAGAGATCCTCACCGCGGCCAGGAAGAGCGGCGGCTACCTGCTCGTGATCGAGGGGGGCATCCCCACGAAGAAAGGCCACGGCATGATCGGAAACCAGGAGATGCTCGACGTATTCAAGGAGCACGCGCTCCCGGCCGTGGCCGTGATCGCCATCGGAAGCTGCGCCACCGACGGCGGCGTGCCGGCCGCCAAGCCGAACCCGTCACAGATCATCGGCACCGGGGAAGCCATGAGGAGGCTGAATATCAAAAAGCCCCTGATCAACCTCGACCTCTGTCCGGTGAACCCCCAGTATCTGGTGGGGGTCGTGGTCAACTATCTGCTTCTCGGTAAGATCCCGGACCTGGACAGCCAGGGAAGGCCGCTCATGTATTACGGCCAGACGATTCACGACAACTGCGAGCGCAGGGCTCATTTCGATGCCGGGAGGTACGTCGAGAAATTCGGTTCTAACGAAGAGGCGATGGGATACTGCCTCTACAAGATGGGCTGCAAGGGGCCGATGACCTATTCGGCCTGTCCGAAGATCCAGTACAACGACCGGACGAGTTGGTGCATCAAGGCGGGCGGGCCCTGCATCGGGTGCGCCGAACGGGGATGGGCCGACCGGTTCGCCGGATTCTACGAGCCGCTTCCGGGGGTCAAGATCCCGGGCTTCGGCGGCGTGGAGGCGGGCGCGGACAAAATCGGTGCGATTGCCGCGGCCGCGACCGCGGCCGGCATCGCGATCCATGCCGTGGCGACCGCCGCTTCGGGAAGGACCCGGGGCAAGGAGGGAGGAAAAGAACAATGACCCGAATCACCATAGACCCGATGACGAGAATCGAGGGGCATCTCAGGATCGATGTCGAGATCGAGGGCGGCAAGGTCAAGGACGCCTGGACGACCGGCACGCTCTTCCGCGGGTTCGAGCTCATTCTGCGGGGAAGGGACCCCCGCGACGCTTGGCACATCACGCAGCGGATCTGCGGCGTCTGCCCGACATCCCACGGTCATGCGTCGTCCATGAGCATGGACGACGCTTTCAAGGTGAAACCGCCCGACAACGGGCGCATCATCCGGAACATCATCGAGGGGGCGCAGTTCGTCCACTCGCACATTCTCTGGTTCTACCATTTGAACGCCCTGGACTACGTCGACGTGGTCTCCGCGCTCAAGGCCCAGCCCAAGGAGGCCTCGCTGAAGCGGGTCCAGGCCAAGCTGAAGGCTTTCGTCGAATCGGGCCAGCTTGGCCCCTTCGCCAACGCCTACTGGGGCCATCCGGCCTACAAGCTGCCGCCCGACGTCAACCTCCTCGCCGTGGCCCACTACCTGGAGGCGCTCGAAATGCAGGCCAAGGCCGCCCAGGTGAGCGCCCTCTTCGGCGGTCGGATGCCCATGACCATGACGAGCCCCCCCGGTGGGGTGACCCACGTCCCAAGCGTCGACGACCTGAAGAACTACCTCTTCCGCGTCAAAGAGCTCCAAGGGTGGATCGACGACGTCTTCATCGCCGATGTCATGGCGATCGCGCCTTTCTATCTCGGCTATGCGGGCGTCGGCAAGGGGCACGGCAACTTCCTCTCCTGGGGGGTGTTCGAGGATGCCTCCTTCGATCCGAAGAAGAGGCTCCTCCCCCGGGGCGCGCTCTTCGCCGAGGATTTTCCGAAGGTCCATGAGGCGAAGGCCGAGGATGTGACCGAGGATACGACCCACGGCTGGTACAGGGACGGAAAGCCGCTCAACCCGGCGGTCGGCGCGACGGAACCGGACTACACGGGTTACGACGAAAGCAAGAAGTACACCTGGGCCAAGGCGCCCCGGCTCCAGGACAAGCCGATGGAGGCGGGAGCCCTCTCCCGGATGCTGGTCGCCTATGCGTCGGGCCAGCCCACGGCCAAGAAGCTGATCGACGACACGCTGAAAGCGATCGGCCATGCGGGAGAGCCGCAGGTCCTGCTCGGGGTCATCGGACGGATCGCCGGGCGCGCGCTCGAGTGCAAGCTCGTGGCAGATGCCATGCAGCAATGGGGTCTCGACCTCATCGAGAACATCAAGAAGGGGAATACCGCGGTCTACACCGACTATGAGATCCCCGACAAGGCCCGGGGAATCGGACTCTGGGAAGCGCCGCGCGGCGCGCTGGGGCACTGGATCGACGTGGAGGGCAAGAAGATCAAGAACTACCAGTGCGTGGTGCCGACCACATGGAACGTCTGCCCCCGCGACGGCAACGGGGTGCGCGGCCCGATCGAAGAGGCGCTCGTGGGCACGCCCGTGGCCGATGCGGAAAAGCCGCTCGAGGTGCTGCGCGTGGTCCACTCGTTCGACCCCTGTCTTGCCTGCACGGTCCATCTGATCCATCCGGCGTCGAACCGGATCATGGACTTCAAGGTCGCCTAGGAGGGTGCTATGGAAAACGAACGGATCAGGGAGTGGAGCCTCGGCTACATCCTGGACCACTGGACCCGGGTCACGGCCATCGCCGTCTTGATCTTCACGGGCATCTACATTCACACGCCCTTCATCGCCGGCGGGCCGGAGAGCAGCATCATGGCCTCGATGCGGTTCTTCCATTTCGTCGCCGCCTACGCTCTCATCCTGGGGCTCATCGTCCGGGTCTACATGGCCTTCAAGTCCACCTTCGACGCCGACTGGAGGGATTTCGGCATCGTCCGGAACCTGAAGAACCTGCCCGACGTGCTGTGGTACTACCTTTTCATCAAGGGGTCACACAAAGAGTACCGCAGATACAACCCGCTCCAGGCGTTCGCCTATCTTTTCACGGCGCTCGTGATCGTCTTTGCGGCCTTGACCGGCGGGGCCCTCTATCACGGCCATCTCTTCGGGTTCATTCCCTGCCCGGCGAGCTTCCGCTGGGTGAGCAGTCTGATGGGCGGCGAGTCGTACACCCGGATCGGGCATATCCTCGCCATGTGGTACTTCGTCATCTTCGTCCTGATCCATGTGTACATGGCGATTTCGATCACCTGGATCAACAGGGACAGGACCCTGACCTCGATCTTCACGGGGTGGAAGCTGAAAAAACATGAAGATTCGGTCCGATGAAGAGCGCCGGGCGGATGCCCCGGCAACACCTCCGAAGGTGCTGATCCTCGGGGTCGGGAACCTTCTGCGCGGCGATGACGGATTCGGCGTTCACGTGATCCATTCCCTCGCCGATCACGCCTTCCCCGCGAACGTGCGGATCTGCGAAGCCGGGGTGGTTTCTCACCAGTTCATCCCCCTTTTCCGCGAGATCGACCGGCTGATCGTCGTCGACGCCGTGGAGGCGGGAGATCTCCCCGGTTCGATCTTCCGGTTTGCGCCCGCGGCGATGGCGTTCGACTCCGGACAGATGGTCTCCCTGCACCAGATCGGGCTCATCGATGTTCTGCGCATGGCGGCATGGTCGGGGGCGGAGCCCGAAACCGTGGTGATCGGCGTCCAGCCGGAAGATGCCGCCGTATGGTCGCTGGAGCTAAGCCCCGAGGTGAGCGCCGCAATCCCGAAGGTGAAGGCGCTCATCATGGAAGAAGTGGACAGGGGGTGGTGACTCAGTTTCGATCGCAAAGACCAGCCTCGACTTGCGCTCAGAAACATTTTTCGACCCTGGAACGTCTCGCGCAGCTGCAACGGCAAAATTAGCGGCGCTTCGCTCCGCTGATTCTTCGAATTCCGCGCCTGACGGCGTTCAGACAATTGCCGTTGCGGGCGCTGCGCTTCGCCGGCAGAGGTACCCCGAAAAATCTTTAAATCGCGCTACGCGAGGCGTCTCTGCAACCAAAATGAGTCACCATGGGGAAAAAGGGATTCCGATCGGAGAGAGCATGCATGAAGCATCCATCGCCCTGTGCATCCTGGAGATCGCCGAGGCAAGCTGCAGGGAAGCGGGCTGCGGATCCATTTCGTCGATCCGGGTCAGGATCGGCAGGGCGGCCGGGGTGATGCCGGAGGCGCTTCTCTTTGCCTTCGACGCGTTCAAGGAGGACACACTGGCCAAGGATGCGACACTCGACATCGAGCGGGTGCCGGTGGCGGGCGTCTGCGGCAGCTGCAGCACCCCATTCACGGTGCCGGAGGATGTCCGGTTCGTGACGGCCTGCCCCTGCTGCGGGTCCGCGTCGTTCCGGATCCGCCAGGGACGGGAGATGGAGATTCTTGAAGTGGAGGCCGATTGAATGAAGATCAAGGTCGTAACCCGAATTCTGGAGGCCAATGACCGGATCGCGGAAGAGAACCGGAAGCGGTTCCGGGCAGCCGGGGTGTATGTCGTGAACCTCATGGGTGCGCCAGGTGCGGGCAAGACCATGCTCCTGGAGCGAACGATCCGGGCGCTGGCCCCCCGTGCGAAGATCGGCGTGATCGAAGGCGACATTGCCGGCTCCGACGACGCGGAGCGCATCGCGGCCCTGGATGTTCCTGTCGTCCAGATCAACACAGGAGGCGCGTGCCACCTCGACGCGAACATGATCAGCGAGGTGCTCGGCGACCTGCCGCTCGGAGAGCTGGACCTGCTGATGATCGAAAACGTCGGCAACCTCGTCTGCCCCGCGGAGTTCAAGGTGGGGGAGGACATGAAGATGATGGTCCTCTCCATGACCGAAGGGGACGACAAGCCGCTGAAGTATCCGCTCATGTTCCAGGAATCGTCGGCCCTCGTGCTGAACAAGACCGACCTCCTGCCTTACGTGAATGCGGACATCGGCAAGATGCGCCGCGACGCCTGGGCACTCAACCCGAACGTGAAGATATTCGAAGTCTCCTGCACGACCGGCGCGGGAATCGACGCCTGGACGCAATGGCTGCGGAGGCTCGCCCGAAAAAATCCTTGACTATCCGGCGGCAAAGTGGCGAAATCCCGACCGGCCGATATGGCGTGGATGATGGGAGATATGTTACGCAAAGATCGATCGGGTGCGGGTGCCGGGAAATCCAGGGGTTCTTTCGGGCGGACGGTCGCCGCCTTGTTTTTATTACTTTTGCTGTGGCCGGGGGCGGCGGTTCACGCCCAGGAGAAGATGGACACCTATCCCCCCTTTCCGCCCGGTTACGTCTCCATCAGGGTCTTCGACAACCAGTCGCGGTTCGCAGGCCGGCTCCTCCCCGAGAAAAGATACTGGGCTGCCATCGACCAGATACCCGTTTTCCTGCAGAACGCGCTGGTCGCGGTCGAAGATGCCCGCTTTTACCAACACGGGGGGATCGACCTGCGCGGGATCACCCGCGCGCTGGTCAAGGATGTCGTGAAGGGGAAAATGGCCGAGGGGGGCTCGACGATCACCCAGCAGCTCATCAAGAACAAATACCTCTCCTCCAAGAAGACGCTGCAGCGGAAGTTCGACGAGGGCCTCATGGCCCTGGAGTATGAGCGCAAATTCAACAAGAAGCAGATCCTGGAGATGTACTTCAACGAAGTCTACTTCGGGAACGGCGCCTGGGGCATCGTTCAGGCCGCGCGCCTCTATTTCGACAAATACCCGCAGGAGTTGACCGAGGCGGAGTGCGCGCTCCTGGCCGGGGTCCCCAAAGCCCCGGCGCGCTACAACCCCCTGGGGAAACCCGCGACGACCCGCGACCGGAAGAGCTTCGTCCTCAAGCGCATGACGGAGCTGAAGATGATCACCGCGGCCCGGGCCAAGAAGGTCCGGCTCCAGCGCATCGCGGTGATGCAGCCGGCAAAAGCCCCTTACTACCTGGCCCATATCCGCACCAAGCTCGCCGATCGGTACGGAGCGGACATCCTCGAAAGAGGGGGGCTCGAAGTCACCACCGCGATGGACCTGAACCTGCAGCAGCAGGCCGAGCGGGTCCTGCGCGAAGGGATCGGGCGGATCTCCCCGAAGCTCCAGGGGGCGCTCATCACGCTCGATCCCCACACGGGGGATGTCCTGGCGGTGGTCGGGGGAACCGATTTCGCGCAGAGCCCCTACAACCGGGCCTTTTTTGCCAAACGGCAACCCGGCTCGGCCATCAAACCCCTGATTTACGCCGCGGCTCTGGAAAAGGGGTACACCACCGGCAGCATCTGGAACGACGAGCCGGTCACCTACGTCCGGAACGAAAAAGAGACCTGGAAGCCCAGGAACTACGGGAATGAACATTACGGGAACCTGCCCCTCCGGCAGGCCCTGGCCCACTCGGACAACATCATCACGGTCAAGCTGCTGGAGGCCGTCGGGGTCCCCGATTTCGTTCGTTTCGCGGGAACGCTGGGGCTCGTCCTGCGTTCGCCGAACGACCTCTCCCTGGCCCTGGGAACCGACGACGTGACCCTGATCGACCTGATGCTGGCCTATGCCCCACTGGCGAGCGGCGGCGCCCGTCCGGAGCCCAGGACCATCGTCCGCATCTACGAGCGCGCCGCAGATGTCTGGACGGAGATTCCCCCCGCGGTCAACCCCGTTCTCTCCCCGGACATCGCCTACATCACGACCTCGATGCTGAAGGACGTCCTCACCTACGGAACCGCCAAATCGCTCGCAAAATTCAGCCGGGAACACCCGGCCGCCGGCAAGACCGGAACCACGGACGACTACCGGGACGCCTGGTTCATCGGCTACACGCCCCGGATGATAACCGGTGTCTGGGCTGGCTACGACAAACCCACCCCCATGGGGAGGGGCTTTACCGGCGGGGCGATCTGCGCCCCCATCTGGGGCCGGTTCATGCGCTCGGCTCTGGCCGACAGGCCGGCGGTCGACTTCCCGAAGCCCGATTCGGTCGTGTCGGTCGTGATCGATCCCACGACGGGCGACCTGGCCACCCCGGGGTGTCCAAAAAAACAGGAGGAGTTCTACGTGGCGGGGACCGAGCCGGACGAGTACTGCCCCATTCATGGGGGGCGCGGCCTTTCTCCCGAAGCCCCGGCACCGCCCGGAGGCGAGCCCTTCGTTCCCCCCCTCCGGCCGTAGTTGAAGCGGATGTGAACCGGCGATTGCATTATTCGCACCGCCGGTATATGGAACAGCCATCTTTCTTCCGCAGTTCGCATCTCCATGGATCGACGCCGGCGACGGAAGATATCCGCCGCAGCGTCTTGGACGGTCTCGCAACAGCCATTTCTTTGAGGATGAAAGGAGCCGATATGGAGGGATCATTTCACGCCTGGCGGGTGGTTCGGGAGGGGGAGGCTTTCCGGGGCAGGATCGTCACGCTCCCGATCAGCGCGCTTCCGCCCGGAGAGGTGTTGATCAAGGTGGACTACTCCTCGCTCAACTACAAGGATGCGCTCTCCGCGACGGGGAATCCCGGGGTGACCCGCAAATATCCTCACATCCCCGGGATCGACGCGGCGGGCACGGTCGCCGCGTCCACCGCCGAGGCGTTCAGGCCGGGGGATGCCGTGATCGTGACTGGCTATGACCTGGGGATGGATACGGACGGCGGATATGCCGAATACTGCCGCGTTCCGGCCGGCTGGGTGGTGCCGCTGCCCGCGGGATTGAGCCTGCGGGAGGCGATGATCCTCGGAACGGCCGGGTTCACCGCCGCGCTCGGGATCCGGCACATGCTTCACGACGGCCTCGCGCCGGAGAAGGGGCCGGTTCTCGTCACCGGCGCCGCGGGCGGCGTCGGGAGCGTGGCGGTCGCGGTCCTCTCCAAGCTCGGCTTCCGGGTCACGGCGGCCGCCGACCTCGCCCAGGCCGACTACCTCCGGGAGATCGGTGCCGCGGAGGTGATCTCCTGGGAGACCCTGAATACGGAATCGCCCAAGGCGCTGCTCAAGGAACAGTGGGCCGGGGCCTACGACACCGTGGGGGGCAGGACCCTGGAGAACGTCATCAAGTCGATGCGGTACCTGGGCGTGATCGCGAATTGCGGGATGGTCGGGGGCGGGGCGGTCTCCACCTCCGTCTTCCCCTTCATCCTCCGCGGAATCAAACTCCTGGGCACCGATTCGGTGCAGTGCCCGATGGACCTCCGGCTCCAGGTCTGGGAGAAGCTCGCCGGCAACTGGAAGCCCGGCGGGATGGAGCGCCTGGTCCGGACGATCACCCTGGACGGGTTGGACGACGCGATGCAGCTCCTCCTGAAGGGGAAGGGCAAGGGCAGGACCCTCGTCATTCCGAAGACCGAGATGGCAGCGTGAGGGGAGACCCGGCGGGGCGGTCCCGATGCCCCGATCCGCCGGGCTCCATGAAAAGGAGGGTGAGCGATGGAATCCGTTCCGGCAGGAAGCGAAGAGAGTGCCTTTCTGTGGCTGGCGCCGTTCGCCCCGCCCCGCGGGTGGACCCGCGTGCCCCCGGGCGGGATGTGTCTCTGCGCCTATCTGTTCGTCATGAAGGGCGGGAAGATCCTGCTGGGGAAGTACGCCGACCACCCGGCCTGGAAAGAGCTCTGCGGCATGGAACCGGCGCGAATCCGGGCCAACGCCCACGGTTGGACCCTCCCGGCGAGCCATGTGAAGTTCGGCGAGGACCCAAGGGAAACGGCACGGCGAATCGGGGAGGAGATCCTCATGCTCGACCGGGGCCTTGTCTATTCGGAACCCTTCGTCAAGACCTTCCTCTACGAACCCGCGATCGCGCCGGGGGAGAAACACTACGATGTCCTGTTTCTCTTCGATGTTTCGGCCGGAGAGGACGTCCAGGTGCGCAAACCTCCCTGGTATGCGGCGCTCGAATGGTGCGATGTCGGCCGATTGCCGCGCAATCAGTTTGCCCGGCAGCACGACGACGTTGCGGAGGCGTGGCTGATCCGGAGGGGTGAGGGATTCAAAGGCTAGGCTTCGGCGAGCCGGTAACCCTTCTCACGAAAGAGCCTGAGACAGACATCCACGACAGCGGGGTCGTACAGAATGCCCCGGTTCTTCGTAATCTCCTCCAGGGCGGCGTCGATGCCCAGAGCGGCACGGTAGGGACGGTGGGAGGCCATGGATTCGACCACATCCGCTACGGCCAGTATCCGCGCCTCGATGAGGATTTCGTCCCCCTTGAGCCCCCGGGGATAGCCGGAGCCGTTGATCCGTTCATGGTGCTGATAGACCATCTCCGCGAGCTCCCAGGGAGACTCCACCTCCTTCAGGATCTCGTAACCCTGCCGGGCGTGCTGTTTGATCAGCGAAAATTCGATCGTGGACAATTTCGTCGGCTTGCTCAGGATCTCCGTGGGTAGCGAAATCTTCCCGATATCATGGATCACGCCGGCCATCCGGATGCCCTCGATCTGCTCCGGGGGGAGGCCCATCTCGGTCGCCATGGCCCGGGCGAGGTCGGTGGTCCTCTTCTGATGCCCCGCCGTATAAGGATCCTTCGTCTCAGCGACCAGGCCGAGCACCTGGATCGTCGTCTGCATGGCCCGCCGCAGCTGCCCCACCGATTTCCTCAGATCCTCTTCCGCCTTCCGGCGTTCGGTGACGTCATGATGGGAGCCGTAAAAACCGGTCAGATTCCCCTCTCCATCCCGAATGCCCCGGATATGGGTCGAAAGAGATCTGATGGAGCCGTTCTTGTGATAATACTCCAGCTCCAGGGTCAGGGCGCGGTCGGGATCCGCGCTCTTCTCCTTTTCCCGGTCCAGTTCCGCAACCAGCGTTTCGAAAACCAGTATCTGGGATTTGCGCGTCAACTGCTGATCGACCGGCTGGGCCATTCTCTCATCCGGGGTAAACCCCAGCATCCGCTCAATGGAAGGGCTGACGTAGGTGGTCGCGAGGTCGAGATCCAGCGTAAACACCACATCGGCCATCCTCTCCGCCAGAAACTGGTATTTGGACTCGGAATCCTTCAGCGCCTGCTCCACCCGCCGCCGCTCCGCCTCCGATTGCGCCAACTCCCTGTTTCTCCGCTTCAGGGCGGATATCTCCCGGAGCATCTCCTCTTGGGTTCTTTTGGGCTCACTCATCCGATCACTCCTTCAGACATATCCCTCAGCCGCATTTTCCGAGTCCGGCGGGTCCAGGGCAGACCCACCACGCCGAGATTCATATCACAGTTGCCCGTGAGAAGACATCCTTGATTCATCAGTCGGTATGAACCTGGGCCCGCTCCGGCCGGGCAGCGGCGATCGGGTCATCCCAAAAGGGCACGCCACGGACGCCGCCGGCAGAAATTCCTTGACAAACCGAAGGCTTTTTAACAAGACTACCCCCGTTGAAACGACCGCTCCGAGGCATCGGGGCGAACACATCTGTTATGGCTGGGAGGGTTGAATCATGCCGGAGAGCCAGGAGACCCGGGAGCGGATTCTCCGGGTTGCCTCGATCATCATCGAGGAGCTCAAATTGGAAGAGATCACGCCGGAGACCTTCGATCCCGATCTGGATCTGGTGGACGAGCTCGGGGTGGACAGCATGGACCTGGCGACCGTGGCCCTGGTTCTTCAGGATGAATACGGCGTCTTCATCGACGAGGACGACTACCCGAAACTGAAGACCGTCCGGCTGATTGCCGAATACCTGGAATCCCGCCTGCGGCGGGGAAAGGACTGAAGAAGAGATCATTCATCGCGCTGATCAGGCGTCCCCTGCAGATTCGAGAGCTTTTCCAGGAGCAGCATGAAACTGGAACTGTCGAGATCGCCCTGCCCCTCTTTTTCGATCGCCTCGTCCATCAGCTCGCGCACGTGCGCCGTCACGGGGAGCGCCGCGCCGTACTCCCGGCCGGCGTCCAGCGTGATGCCCAGATCCTTCCGGTGCAGGCTCATCCGGAAGCCGGGCGTGAAGTTCCGTTCGATCATCCTCTTCCCGTGGCTCTCCAGGAGGTGACTCGAAGCCGAGCCGCCCATCAGCGCCTGAACCGCCTTGGCCGGGTCGACGCCGGCCCTCCTGATGAACACCATGGCCTCGGCGATCGCTTCGATGGTGACGGCGGTCAGGATCTGGTTGGCGGCCTTGGTGATCTGACCCGCCCCCGAATCGCCGATATGCAGGATCGTCTTTCCCATCGCCTGGAAGACGGGCAGCGCCCGCCGGAAAGCCGACTCCCGGCCGCCCACCATGATCGAAAGCGTCCCCTTCTGCGCGCCGATGTCACCGCCGCTGACGGGCGCATCCAGGAAATCGCAGCCACGGGCTTCGGCCTCACGCGTGAGCCGGCGAATCGCAACCGGCGACACCGTGCTCATATCGATCAGGAGCGTTCCGGCCGCGGCGCCGTCGAAAACGCCCTCCCGGCCGCCGAAGGCCTCCTCCACATCCCGGGTCACCGGCAGCATCGTGATCACCACATCGCTCTTCTGCGCGATTTCTTTCGGCGTGCTGCACCAGACTGCGCCGGCGGCCAGCAGATCCTCTATCTTGGACCGGGTGCGCGTCAGCACGTGGACCGGATAACCCGCGTTCATCAGATTCCGGGCCATCGGTTTGCCCATCGCACCGAGACCGATAAAACCGATCCGTTCCATCTGCTCTCCTGAGGCGCAACGATGCGTCCGGTAGCTCAGCCCTTCTTTTTGATCCGTTTCGCCCCTTTTTCGGTCAGGAACTGCTCCAGGGCCTCATAGGTCTGCGCGCCGACCACCGCCTCCTTCTCGAACACGAAGGTCGGAACCGAGCGTATCTCCAACTGATTGGCCAGATCCCAGTCGTCATCGACCGCATCCCGGAAGGTTCTTTTCTTCAGGACCTCCCTGGCCTCCTTTTCGGGAAGCCCCGCCGCTTTGGCCACTCCCGCCAGAACACCGATTTTGGCGATGTTCTTGCGGTCGACAAAGTAGGCATGAAAAACGGCCCTGTGGAACTCAGGCCCCTTCCCCTGGGTCTCGGCCCATTTGCCCAGCTCCTGGGCGAGCCTGCTGTTGAAGGTCTTCGTCCGCTTCGCCAGCGGTAGTCCCAGCGTGTCGGCCACCCGCTGCAGGCGGGCGTTCATCGCCGGCACGTCCGCGATCCTGGCGGCGAAGATCTCTTTCAGGGGAAGCCCCTCTTCCGGGGTTTCGGGATGAAGCGGAAAAGCCCTCCAGCGGATCTCAACCTTGAAATTCTCTCGCACTTTGTCAATACCCACGGTACTGAAGTAGCACCAGGGTCAGATGTAGTCCGAAAATATATCAAGATATCGTGGCTTCATCTTTCTATCTCCTCCGGTCCATCGCGCTCCAGATCCCTCCGGTTTTCATCCGTACGATTTCCATCAGCCTTGCGAGTTCACGGCATCCCTCAGCACCGAAGAGGGTTTGAAGGTGACCACTTTCCTGGCATCGATCATCAATGCCTCACCGGTCTGGGGATTCCGGCCCCTTCGCCTCTTCTTGGCTTTGACCGTCCATTTGCCGAAACCCGATATCATAACACCCTGCCCCTTGTCGAGGTCATCCTTGATGATTTCGAAGAGGCTTTCGACGATGCGAACGCACTCTTTTCTGGGGATGCCGAGCTTCTCGTAAACGGAGTCAATGATTTCGATCTTGGTCAGGCTCATGGTTCCCTCCTTTTTCAGACGGGTTAGATTCCCTGAACATCCGTGCCCACGCGTCCGGTAAACCGGGGGCGCATTATCGCCGTTTTCTGCCGGGGAAAGCAAGATGAATCGTACTCTTCCGCCGGGGGATGGTCTCCTTTCCCCTTCGGCGGATCAATCCGGTTGCCAAGTCAACCGGCCTCTGATAAGAGTCCTTTCGATCCATAGGCTGTCCCTTTCCACTTCTTGCAGGTGACGATCGCCCGGGAACTTTTCACCAAGGGAGAACAGGGCATGGAGTATACACTGCCGGACCTCATCGACATCGAAAGGCTGAAGGCGTTTCTCGAAGGCTTCCACGGGACCGCGGGTGTCGCCGCAGGCATCTCCGATCGGGCGGGAAAGATCATCCTCAGCCCGCCCATGGATCCATTCTGCGGCGATTTTCACAGAAAGAACGAACACACCGCGCAGCGGTGCGTAAAAAGCGACAACATTCTGACCTCCGCGAAGATCCAAGAGACGGAGTGTCCGGTTTTCACGTGTCTGAACGGGATGAACCATGCGGTTTCCGCCATCCGGGTTGCCGGGCAGCACATCGCCAACATCTACTGCGGGCAGTTTCTGACCGCATCCCCCGACATCGAATTCTTCCGCGCCCAGGCCGCCCGCTACGGGTTCGATGAGCGCCGATACCTGGGTGCCCTAGCGCAGGTCCCGGTCGTCAATGAAGAAAGGCTTCCGAAGCTCCTGTCGTTCCTGACGTCGACGGCCGCGATGCTCGGCGAGATGGGGCTGGAGCGCCTGAAGCTGCGGGAAGCGGAGCGGTCGCTTAAGAAAACCAACGACCTCTACAGCATCATCACCGAATACACGCGTGATGCCGTCTGGACCATGGACATGAATCTGCGCATCACGTGGGCGACCCCCTCGGTGGTCCGCAACCGCGGGTATTCCGTCGAGGAGCTCGCGGCAATGCCCCTCGAGGAACACCTGACGCCCGCATCTCTCGGCCGGGCCATGGAAATCATCGCTACCGAGATGACCCCGGAAAACCTGACGAATGGGGAACGCGATCTCCTCGTCCGTGGCGAATTCGAATACACCTGCAAGGGCGGCAGCACCCTCTGGGCTGACACCGTGGCGAAACTCCAGCGGGATAAAGCCGGAAATCCCCAGGGCTTCATCTGCTCCTCCCACGACATCACCGCCTGGAAGCGAACCGAAGCGGCTCTCCGGGAGAGCGAGGAGAAATACCGCCTGGTCGCTGAGAATGTCTCCGACATCATCTGGACGGCGGACATGGATTTGAACTTCACCTACATCAGCCCCTCCGTCACCCGGATCCGGGGATACTCCGTCGGGGAGGCGCTGGCGCAGAAGCTCACGGATCGATTGACGCCGGCCTCCCTGCAGAAGGCCCTTGATGCCATTGTCATGCAAACCCAGCGGCGGCAGGAAGGCCGGCAGAAACGGGATGACAAGCTGACCATCGAACTGGAGATGTACAGCAAGGACGGCTCCACGGTCTGGACGGAGAATGAGATCAACTACCTGTTCGGAAGGGACGGGAAGCCGATTGCGATCGTCGGCGTGACACGGGACATCAGCCACCGGAAGAAGATGGAAGGGGCGCTCCGGGAAAGCGAGGAGCGCTTCCGCTCGATCATCCAGAGTTCGTCGGACATCATCATGATTTTCGATCGGCAGGGCATGGTCGCCTACGAATCCCCCTCCACGGAAAGGACCCTGGGGTATCCTCCCGGATATTTCATCGGCCGCTCCGCCATCTCCATGGTTCATCCGGACGACGTCGAACGCATTGCCAGAGATCTGGCCGAGGTGGTCCAATCCACCAATGACCACATCCCGTCGGAGTTTCGTTTCCGGAAGGCGGACGGCACATGGCTCACCATGGAAGCCGTCGGCAGCAACCAGTTCCACAATCCCGGTATCCGCGGCATTCTCATTGTGGCGCGTGACGTCACAGAGCGCAAGGCCGCTCTGAAGGCTCTGGAAGCCGGGGAAGAACGGTTCCGCCTGATTACGGAAAACTCCAAAGAGGTCATCTGGATGACCGACATGGACCTCCGTTTCACGTACGTCAATGCCTACATCGAACACCTTCTGGGCTACACCCCCGAGGAGGCCCTGTCGTGTACGCTGCAAGCGGTGTTGCCCTCCTCCTCTCAGGAGCTTTGCCTGAATCTTTTCTTCGAGGAGTTGGAGAACGAGCGGCGGGGGGACCAGCCGCCGATGCGCTCCCGGACCATCGAAGTGGAGCATTTCCAGAAAAACGGACGCACCATCTGGGCGGAGCTCAAGATGACCTTCCTGCGGGACGCTTCAGGAAAGGCCATCGGCATTCTGGGGTTCACCCGCGACATCACCGAACGGAGGCTCCTTGAAGCCGCCCGGCAGAGCATGGAGGAGCGACTGCGGCGGGCGGAAAAAATGGAAGCCCTGGGAACCATGGCCGGAGGCGTGGCCCACGATCTCAACAACGTCCTGGGGGTCCTCATCGGCTATGCGGAGCTGATGCTGATGGACATTCCCGAGGAAGCGCCCCTGAAGAACCACGTGTCCAACATCCTGAAATCCGGCGAGCGGGCCGCCGCGATCATCCAGGATCTCCTGACGCTGGCCAGGAGAGGGGTCGCCGTATCGAAGGTCGTCAATCTCAACGAGATCGTTTCCGCCTGTCTCGAAACGCCCGAGTTCGAGAAGCTGAAGAATTATCACCCCCACGTGACCTTCCGGTGCCGCCTTGGGGACGATCTCCTGAATGTGAAAGGCTCGCCCGTCCACCTGAGCAAGACCGTCATGAATCTGGCCTCCAATGCGGCAGAGGCGATCGCCGGCACGGGAGAGGTGACCATCGTCACGGAGAACCGTTATCTCGACGCACCGATCCGCGGATACGACGAGGTGAAAAGCGGCGAGTATGCGATCCTGAAGGTATCGGATACCGGGTCGGGCATTTCCCCCGCAGACAGGGAAAAGATCTTCGAACCCTTCTACACGAAAAAGGTGATGGGGAGGAGCGGAACGGGCCTTGGCCTCTCCGTGGTCTGGGGGACCGTGAAGGATCACGACGGATACATCGACGTGGAGAGCAGCCAGGAGACGGGAAGCGTCTTTACGATCTATCTCCCGGTCTGCCGGGAGAGTCTTTCCGTCGACGGAGCGCCGGTTTCTCCGGAGAGCTACCGGGGCCGGGGTGAGACGATCCTGGTCGTCGACGACGTGGAAGAGCAGCGCGAACTCGCCAAAAGGATGCTCGGCCTGCTCGGGTACCACGTCGCAACGGTTTCCAGCGGCGAGGAGGCGGTGGCGTACCTGCGGACACACCGAGCCGATCTTCTCGTGCTCGACATGATCATGGAGCCCGGCATCGACGGCTGCGAAACCTACCGGCGGGTCCTCGAAATCCATCCACGGCAGAAGGCGATCATCGCGAGCGGATTCTCCCAGACGGAGCGCGTGAAAGAGGCCCAGAGGCTGGGCGCCGGCGGCTATATCCGCAAGCCCTACCTCATGGAAAGGATTGGAGTGGCGGTGCGCAATGAGCTCGACAGGGCGACCGCCGCGTAAAACGCGGTTGGACTTTGCGGAGGCGGCCCCGAAAGCAATCATCCGCAAAGACTGTTCGAAAGCTTGTGCCTTACAGGCTCGAGACGCTTCAGGGCCGGGAGATGAAGGGGTTGCCCTTCAAGTAGAAACGAAGCAGCTCCGCCGCCCAGGGTCCTGCATAGTCCACGCCGATCCGCGGCCTCTCGACGATGGTGATCGGTTCGCTCCGCGGTCCCTTGGCGATGAAGAGATCGTCGCTTTCGAGATCATGACCGTTGAGTCTCTTGTCGATCCCCATCGCCCGGCAGAGCAGCCCGGGGCCGTTCGTCTTTCCGCTCACATTTTGAACCGGTTCGAGGGCGCGCAGAAGGACGGCGGAGGCGTGCCCCTCGGGTCCGGTCACCACGTTCAGGCAGTGGTACATCCCGTAGATCATGTAAACGTAGGCATGCCCGGGCGGGCCGAACATGATCTCCGTCCGCGGCGTCCTCCCCCGGGCAGAGTGGGCCGCCAGATCGTGGGGCCCGAGGTACGCCTCGGCCTCCACAATCCGGCCGACGCGCTCCTCTCCGCCATCAACATGGACGAGCGCCTTCCCGAGCAGTTCCCGGGCGACCAGGACCGTATCCCGGTCATAAAAGGATCGCGGCAGTTTCCGCATGAAGGTCTCCCGAAAGCGGCCTGAAGCGTTCAGCGCAGATTGCCTTCGAGGCAGAATTTTCCGAAACGCTTCGGGGGAGCCAACGGATAGGCGCCGTTGTAGCAGGAGAGGCAGAAGTTCACGACCGGCACCCCCGTGGCTTGGACCATCCCTTCGACGGAGAGATAGTGCATGCCGTCCAGACCGATGAAAGAGGCGATCTCCTTCTCCTGCTCCTTCTCGGCGGCGATCAGCTCCCCCCGCACCGAAAAATCGATCCCGTAGGGGCAGGTATGGCGCGTCGGCGGACAGCTCACCACCATGTAGATCTCCTTCGCCCCGTTCTCCCGCAGGTGCCGGACGCGATTCCGGCTCGTGGTTCCCCGGATGATCGAATCCTCAACGATCAGGATCCTCTTTCCTTCGATCAGCGGCTTCACCGGGTTGAGCTTGACCCGGACGCCGAAATCGCGCATCGCCTGGGAGGGCTGGATGAAGGTCCGCCCCACGTAGTGGTTCCGGATCATCCCCATCTCGAAGGGGAGTCCGCTCTCCTCGGCATAGCCGAGGGCGGCATAGTTTCCCGAATCGGGAAAGGGCATGACGAAATCCACGTCGGGCCGGTACTCCCGTGCCAGGTTGTGGCCGAGCCGTTTGCGGCAGAGGTAGACGTTCTCGCCGAAGACCTGGCTGTCGGGCCGGGAGAAGTAGATCAGCTCGAAGATGCAATGGGCCGGCTTCTCCGGGGCAAACGGCATCAGGCTGTGGAGCCCCGTCTCGTCGATGATGATGATCTCGCCCGGCCGGACGTCCCGCTCGTATTTCGCCCCCACGAGGTCGAAGGCACAGGTTTCCGAGGCGACCACCCAGCCACCGTTGATGCGGCCCAGCGACAGGGGCCGGAACCCCCGGGGGTCGCGGATGGCGATGACGCTCTTTCGGGTCAACATGACGATGCTGTAGGCCCCCTGCACACGGGAGAGGGCCTTGGTCAGCGCCGCCTCCAGCCCCTCCTTCAGGTGTGGCGCCATCAGGTGGACGATCACCTCGCTGTCCATCGTGGACTGGAAAATCGATCCCTTCTCTTCGAGCTCGGCCCGGAGCTCCAGCGCGTTGATCAGGTTTCCGTTGTGGGCCAGCGCATAGTACTCGTCGGCGTGGTGGACCAGAAAAGGCTGGGCGTTGGAGAGGACCGAGGAGCCCGTCGTGGAGTAGCGGACATGACCGATGGCCAGCGTCCCCGGCAGTTTCGCGAGGGTCTCCTCGTGGAACACCTCCGAGGCAAGCCCCATCCCCTTGTGCGACCACACCTGGCATCCGTCCGCCGAGGCGATCCCGGCGCTCTCCTGCCCCCGGTGCTGGAGGGCGAAGAGGCCGAAAAACGCCACCCGCGCCGCCTCCTCGCGGCCGTACACCGCAAAGACGCCGCACTCCTCCCGCGGTTTGTCTTCGTCCCAGTTTCCCTGCATCATCATATTGCCTTTTTCCCCTCCTGCAACCCTCGCCCGTCTCTCCCGGAAGGGACGTATGATATGCACTCCCCCCCGGAATGGCAAGCTGCCCCACGCGGCCCCTGCTCCGGCAAAAGGGCGCTTTATCCCCGGCCGGCCGCTTCTCCGTGGTGGGTCTGGAGCGGCGTGACATCCCACGTCTCTTTCTTAAGCGCGTCGATCGCCTCGGCGAGCGCTCGCGCGCCGGAGATCGTCGTCGTGTAGAGGACGTTGTAGAGGAGCGCCCCCCGCCGGATGTGGTAGGCGTCCCGCGACGATTGCCGGCCGAGACTCACGTTGATGACGAGCTGGATCTCGCCGTTCTTGATCAGATCGACGACGTTGGGCCGCCCCTCGCTCACCTTCCGGACCGTCTCCGCCGGAATCCCCTGCGCCCGGAGCCTTTCAGCCGTACCGCCCGTGGCGGCGATCTGGAACCCCATCCGGGCGAACTGCTCCGCCACCGGTACGATCCTCCCCTTGTAACGGTCCTGGACGCTGAGAAAGACCTTTCCCGCAAGCGGCATCCTGAATCCGGCGGCCATCTGCGATTTCGCGAAGGCAAGGCCGAAGGAGCGGTCGATCCCCATCACCTCTCCCGTGGACTTCATCTCGGGCCCGAGAAGGATGTCGACGTTGGGGAATCGGTTGAAGGGGAAAACGGCCTCCTTGACCGAGATGTGCTTCGGCCGGGCTGGCTTCGTAAAACCCAACTCCGCGAGGCTTTTACCCAGCATCACCTTGGTCGCCAGCTTGGCCAGCGGAACGCCGATCGCCTTGCTGACGAAGGGGACGGTCCGCGAGGCGCGGGGGTTGACCTCCAGGATGTAGAGCTCTCCGTCCTTGATCGCATACTGGATGTTCATCAGCCCGATGACCTGGAGCTCCTCGGCGATCCTTTTGGTCTGCCGTTCGATCCTCTCCAGCATCTCCTGCGAAAAGGTGATCGCCGGGAGCACGCAGGCGCTATCACCGGAATGGATCCCCGCCTCCTCGATGTGCTCCATGATCCCGGCGACGACGGTCGTCTTTCCGTCGCTGATCGCATCCACGTCCACCTCGATCGCATCCTCGAGAAACTTGTCGATCAGGATCGGGTGGCCGGGGGAGACCTCCAGGGCCCGGACCATGAAGCGCCGGAGACACTCCGTGTCGTAGATGATCTCCATCGAACGGCCCCCGAGCACGTAGGAGGGGCGGACCAGGACCGGATACCCGATCCGCTCGGCCGCCCGGATCGCCTCGTCCGTATCCATCGCCGTATCGTTCTCCGGCTGGCGCAGGCCGAGGAGGTTCACGATCTCCTGGAAGCGCTTCCGGTCCTCCGCGCGGTCGATCGCGTCGGGAGAGGTGCCGATGATCGGGGCGCCGGCCGCCGCCAGGCCGCGGGCAAGGTTCAGCGGGGTCTGGCCGCCGAACTGGACGATGACGCCCACCGGCTTCTCCGCCTCCAGGATGTGGAGGACATCCTCGAGCGTCACCGGCTCGAAGAAGAGCCTGTCGGAGGTGTCGTAGTCCGTGCTCACCGTCTCGGGGTTCGAGTTCACCATGATGCTCTCGTACCCCTCCTCCCGCAGCGCAAAGGAGGCGTGGACGCAGCAGTAGTCGAATTCGATCCCCTGGCCGATCCGGTTCGGACCGCCGCCGAGGATGACGACCTTCGGCTTTGCCCCAGGCCTCCTCTCGTCTTCGGTCTCGTAGGTCGAGTAGTAGTAGGGGGTGTAGGCCTCGAACTCCGCGGCGCAGGTGTCGACCAGATTGTAGACGGGGACGAGCCCGGCGGCGTAGCGGCGGCTGCGGATCTCCTCCTCGGTCAGGTTCCAGAGCCCGCCGAGATAGCGGTCGGAGAAGCCGAGCCGTTTCGCCTCGCGGAGAAGCTCATCCGAACAGGGCGCCTCCCGGATCTCCTCTTCCGCCGCGACCAGGGATTCGATCTGGTGGAGGAACCAGGGATCGATCCGGGTGAGCCGCCGGATCTCCGCAAGCGGCATCCCGTGCCGGAAAGCCGCGGCGATGTAGAAAAGACGGAGCGAATTGGGCTTCGCCAAAAGCTGGGCCGGGAACTCGCCGGGGGGGCCGTCGCCTGCCGGCAGATCGATCATCAGCCCGAAGCGCTTGATCTCCAGGGAGCGGATCGCCTTCTGGAGCGCCTCCCGGAAGGTGCGGCCGATCGCCATCGTCTCACCCACGGACTTCATCGAGGTGGTCAGGAAATCCTCGGTCTCGGGAAATTTCTCGAAGGTCCAGCGCGGGATCTTGACGACGCAGTAGTCGATCGTCGGTTCGAAGGAGGCCATGGTCTCGCGGGTGATGTCGTTCGGAATTTCGTCCAGCGTGTAGCCGACGGCCAGCTTTGCCGCGATCTTGGCGATGGGGAAGCCCGTCGCCTTGGAGGCGAGCGCCGAGGAGCGGGAGACGCGGGGATTCATCTCGATCACGATCATCTCGCCGGTGTCGGGGTGGATCGCGAACTGGACGTTGGAGCCGCCCGTCTCGACGCCGATCTCCCGCATGACGGCGATCGCGGCATCCCGCATCCGCTGGTACTCGACGTCGGTCAGGGTCTGGGACGGGGCCACGGTGATCGACTCTCCCGTGTGGACCCCCATCGGATCGATGTTTTCGATGGAGCAGATGATGACGACGTTGTCCGCCTTATCGCGCATCACCTCGAGCTCGTACTCCTTCCAGCCGAGGGCCGACTGCTCCAGCATGATCTCGTGGATCAGGCTGGCGTCGAGCCCCCCCTTGGCGATCTCGGCGAGTTCCTCCCGGTTGTAGGCGACGCCGCTCCCGGTCCCCCCGAGCGTGAAGGAGGGGCGGATGATGATGGGGAAACCGATTTCGGCGGCGACGGTGAAGACCTCCTCCATCGTCCGGGCGAAGCCGCTTCGGGGGACCTTGAGCCCGATCTTTTCCATCGCGGCCCGGAAGAGCTGGCGGTCCTCGGCCTTGTGGATCACCGGAAGGGAAGCCCCGATCATCTCGACGCCGTATTTTTCGAGGACCCCCGCCTCTGCGACGGCGACCGCAGTGTTCAGGCCCGTCTGGCCGCCCAGCGTGGGAAGAAGGGCATCCGGCCGCTCCTTGGCGATGATCTTCTCGACCGCCTCCGGGGTGATCGGCTCGATATAGGTCTTATCCGCCATCTCGGGATCGGTCATGATCGTGGCCGGGTTCGAGTTGACGAGGATGACCTCGTAGCCCTCCTCCCTGAGCGCCTTGCAGGCCTGGGTACCGGAATAGTCGAACTCGCAGCCCTGGCTGATGATGATCGGCCCCGACCCGATGATCAGGATTTTCTTGATGTCCGTCCGCTTCGGCATTTTCCTTACTTTTTCCCTTTTCCTTCAGAACCGTGGAGGGGAAAATCCCACTCGCCCACGTCCCCAATATCCTCAACCCCGGAATCCATCGCCGGTCTTCGCCGGTCGCTGGATATTTCCCGACCCTGCATCCTTCGGCAAGCTCAGGACAGGCTACGGTATTTGTCATGGTGAGCCTGTCGAACCACGCTCCCTGCGGTCGCTCAGACATGTTTTCCGGCGGTCGCTTCGTTGCGGTGGCAGGGTTCCCCGGGAAATCTCCAATGCTCCCTTCCCGAAGACTCGGCTCGGATTCCACTCCGCTGAGGAGGCCGTCATATTATTCCCGACACCCCTCGATCGGGGGAGTATGGTCTTTTCCCTCCCCCTCCCGTTGTTGCCGGGGAGGATGGAACGCTGAGCGGTGAATCGGGAATTTTTTCGGGGCACCCTGTGTGCGCAGCGGAGCGCCCGCCGGGAAAACTGTTTGAGCGCTTTAGCGCGAGTTTTTTCCCGGCAGCGCAGCGAGCAACTACAGGGTCGAAAAAAGGCCCTGAACAGCGAAGCGTTTCTCCGACCCGGCTACCTCCTCACTCTCATTCCCATTCTATGGTGCTGGGCGGCTTCGAACTGATGTCGTACACCACCCGGTTCACCCCGCGGACCTCGTTGATGATCCGGCTGGAGATGCGGCTCAGCAGGTCGTGGGGGAGCCGCGCCCAGTCCGCGGTCATCGCGTCTTCGCTGGTCACGGCCCGGATTGCGACGATGTATTCGTAGGTCCGCTGGTCCCCCATGATGCCCACGCTCTTGATCGGCAGCAGCACCGTGAAAGACTGCCAGAGCTTCCGGTAGTAGTCCCCGGTCCGGATCTCCTCCAGCAGGACCGCGTCGGCATTCCTGAGGATGGTGAGCCGCTTTTCGGTCACCTCGCCCACGATCCGGACGGCAAGCCCCGGTCCCGGGAAAGGCTGGCGCCAGACCACGTCGTCGGAAAGGCCGAGCTCCTTACCCAGGAGCCTGACCTCGTCCTTGAAGAGATGCTTGAGCGGTTCGACGAGCTTCAGTTTCATCTTCTTGGGAAGGCCACCCACGTTGTGGTGGGACTTGATGACAGCCGAGGGGCCGCCGAAAGCCGACCGGGACTCGATCAGATCCGGGTAGAGGGTCCCCTGGCCGAGGAACTCCGCCCCCTTGACCTTCCTGGCCTCCTCCTCGAAGACTTCGACAAAGGTGCGGCCGATGATTTTCCGTTTCCGCTCGGGGTCGGTGATCCCTTTGAGACGGCTGATGAAGATCTTCCTGGCCCGGGCGAACCGAACATTCATCCGGAGATTCCGGGCGAAGAGGGCCAGGACCTTCTCCCCCTCCCCGAGGCGCAGAAGGCCGTTGTCCACGAACACGCAGCAGAGCTGCTTGCCGATCGCCCGATGGAGCAGGACGGCCGCGACCGACGAGTCTACGCCCCCCGAGAGGCCGAAGATGACCTTTTTGTCGCCCACCGTTTCGCGGATTTCGGCAATCGCATCCCGGACGAAGGATTTCATCGTCCAGCTCCGGGCGCAGCCGCAGACGCCGAAGAGGAAGTTCTCGAGGATTTTCTTTCCCTCGACCGTGTGGACCACCTCGGGGTGGAACTGGAGGCCGTAGAGCCGGCGCTTCACGTCCTCGGCAGCGGCCACTGCGGTGTTCTCCGTCGAGGCGGTAATCCGGAACCCCTTCGGCAGGCGGCCGATCTGGTCGCCGTGGCTCATCCAGCAGCGCGACTTCTTCTCTACGCCGGCGAAGAGCCGCTCCGCGCGCCTGAGGATCAGCTCGGCAAAACCGTACTCCCGCTTTTTCGATCCGATCACCTCGCCGCCCAAGGCGTCGACCATGAACTGGAGGCCGTAGCAGATCCCCAGGACCGGAATCCCGAGGTCGAAGATCCCCTTGTCCACCCGCGGCGAGTGCGCCTCGTAGATGGAGGAGGGGCCCCCGGAAAGGATGATCCCCTCGGGCCTGAGCTCCCGGATCTTTTCGATGTCGATGCCCGGCGGCTCGATCTGGCAGTAGACCTGGTGCTCCCGGACGCGGCGGGCGATGAGCTGGTTGTACTGCGATCCGAAGTCGATGATCAGAATCAAGGTCTGCGCTCCTTTTCCTCATCCATCAGGCGGATGAATTCGTCGAAAAGATAGCCCGCATCGTGCGGCCCCGGCGCCGCTTCGGGGTGGTGCTGGACGCTGAAAGCCGCAAGGGCCGGGTAGCTTATCCCCTCGGAGGTGTCGTCGTTGAGGTTGCCCAGGATCGTCTCCCGTGCCCGGGTCACGGTCTCGGGGAGGACGACGAAGCCGTGGTTCTGAGAAGTGATCTCGATCCGTCCGGAGCGGCAGTTCTTGACCGGCTGGTTGATCCCGTGGTGGCCGAATTTCAGCTTCTCCGTGCGGCCGCCCGCCGCCTGTCCCAGGATCTGGTGGCCGAGGCAGATGCCGAAGATCGGCTCCCGCCCGAGGAGCGTCCGGACGGTCTCCACAATATAGGGAAGCGCCGCCGGGTCCCCGGGGCCGTTGGAGAGGAGCACGCCGTCGGGCTGCCAGGCGAGGATCTCTGCGGCCGTCGAAGCCGCGGGGAGGACGAGCACCTCGCATCCCCTCTGCTCCAGGCTCCGGAGGATGTTGTACTTGACGCCGCAGTCGAGGACCACGACCCGCCGCCGCGCGTGCCCCGCTGAATCCGCCGCCGGCAGCTTCGCGGGGCCGCCATCCTGCCACCGGTACGGTTCCCGGCAGGTCACCTCCCGGACGAGATCCCGGCCGACGAGCCCCGGATAGGCGCGGACCCGTGCGAGGAGTTGTCCGACCTCCTCCGTTTCCGTGGAGAGGATGCCGCGCATGGCGCCCGACAGGCGGATACGGCGGGTCAGCGCCCGCGTGTCGATCCCCTCCACCCCGAGTTTGCCGTGCTCCTCCAGGAATGATTTCAGGTCCTGGCACGCACGCCAGTTGCTGGGCGGGTCCTCATACTCCCGGACGATGAACCCCTCCAGATGGATGCCCGCCGATTCCATATCCTCCGGATTGATGCCGGTGTTGCCGATGAGCGGACAGGTCATCAGGACGATCTGCCCCTTGTAGGAGGGATCGGTCAGGATCTCCTGGTAGCCGGTCATGCCCGTGTTGAAGACGACCTCGCCCAGCACCTCTCCCGCTCCGGCAAAGGCGCATCCCCGGTAGACGCTTCCGTCTTCCAGGACCAGCAGGGCCTTTCTTCGTTCTTTCCCGACCATGACCCGATCGCTCTCTTCCGGACCTTCACCCGGATCCGCTTCCGAAGGGTTCTCTTAAAGGAAGAGGGAGCTATCAGAAAGATCCCCTCGCGTAAAGGAAAAATCCGAACGGCTCCCTCTCCCGGTTTTATCCGAAGTCCAGCCTACAGCATCGGCAGGTACCGGTCGATTTCGAACTGGCTCACATGGGTGCGGAAACGATCCCACTCCACCTTCTTGTTCTCGATGAACTTGTCGAAGATGTGGTCGCCGAGGGTTTCGCGCACGAGCTTGCTCCCCTGCACGATCGAGAGCGCCTCGTAGAGGCTCCCGGGAAGCGAGGTGATCCCTGCCGCGGCACGGGCGCATTCATCCATCTCGAAGATGTCCTCTTCGATCGGCTCGGGCAGCGGGTAGGCCTTCTCGACCCCCTTCATCCCGGCGGCGAGCATCACGGCAAAAGCCAGGTACGGGTTGCAGGAGGGGTCGGGCGAACGGTACTCCATGCGAGTCGCCTTCTCCTTCCCGGGCTTGTACATCGGGACGCGGATCATCGCGGAGCGGTTCCGCCTTGCCCAGGAGACGTAGACCGGGGCTTCATAGCCGGGGACCAGCCGCTTGTAGGAGTTGATCCACTGGTTGCAGATCCCGGTGATCTCCGGGGCATGGGTCATGACGCCGGCGATGTAGTGCTTGGCCATCTTCGAAAGGTTGTACTTGTCGCGGCCGTCGAAGAAGAGGTTCTTGGACCCCTTGAAGATCGACTGATGGACATGCATGCCGCTTCCGTTCTGGCCGAAGACGGGCTTCGGCATGAAGGTCGCGTAGACGCCGTTCTGCCGGGCGATCTCCTTGACGGTGGTACGGTAGGTCATCACCTTGTCCGCCATCGTGAGCGCCTCATCGTAGCGGAGATCGATCTCGTGCTGGCTCGGGGCCACCTCATGGTGGCTGTACTCCACCCGGATCCCCATGTCCTGGAGGGCGAAGATCGTCTGGCGGCGCAGGTCGGTCGCGCGGTCCACGGGCAGTCCGTCGAAGTAGCCGCCCATGTCGAGGAATTCGGGAGCCCTGTCCGAGGCGAAGTAGAAGAATTCGAGCTCCGGGCCGACGTAGAAGGTGTAACCCTGGTCGCTGATCTTCTTGAGGGTCCTCTTCAACACATAGCGGGGGTCTCCCTCATAGGGCTTTCCGTCGGGAGTCTGGATATCGCAGATCATCCTGGCGACCGGCCGGTCCGCGGGCCTCCAGGGGATGATCTGGAAGGTGGTGGGGTCGGGCATGGCGATCATGTCGCTCTCCTCGATCCGGCAGAAACCGGCGATGGAAGAGCCGTCGAACCCCATCCCCTCCGCCATTCCTTCCTCGAGCTCGTTCGGGGTGATGCTGAAGATCTTCTGCACCCCGAGCACATCGGTAAACCAGAACTGAATGAAACTGACGTTTCGTTCTTTGACGATTTTCAGCACATCCTTTTGTGTTTTCGTTTCAATCATGGCTTCATCCCCTCTTCTTGATGGTGTATTCGGGTCGGCGAAACGCCTCTTTTTTTCCTTCTCTGTTTTGGCTCATGGTACTACACGTCTGCGCAAATCACAATCGGCTGCGATCAAAGCTTGAACAGCAGATCCGCATAGGCCGGCACCGGCCACATGTCTCCGGGAACGATCGTCTCGAGGGCGTCGATGTCGGCCCGCAGGGCTTGCATGGCCGGGATCACTCTATCCCGATAGGTCTCCGCCTTCTTGACGGTGTCGGCGGTTTCCTGCGCCTTGGCCGCCACGGCTTCGAGCTTCCCGAGATCCTTGTAGGCCGAGGCCAGGAGCGCTCCGGTCTTCTTCAGCAAATCCGCCTGGACCGGAGCCGGCACCCCGAGCGTCTTGAAATTTGCCAGCGATTCGGCCAGGAAGGCGGCGTATTCGGCGGCTGCGGGGACGAATTGCTTCTTGGCCATGTCGATGGCGACGAGCGCCTCGATATTGATCTGTTTCGCATAGATCTCGACGTAGATGTCGTAGCGGGAGTGGACCTCTTTGTGCGACAACACCCCATATTTCTCGAAGAGCTTGAGGGATTTATCCGTAATGAACGCCTTCAGGGCATCCACGGCGTTGGTCACGTTGGGCAGTCCGCGTTTGGCCGCCTCGACGGGCCATTCGGCGGAATAGTTGTTCCCGTTGAAGATCACCCGGCTGTGCTTCTTGTAGATTTCCCCGATGATCGCGGCAGCCTCGGCGTTCTTGTCCCTGGCCTTTTCCAGGCGGGCGGCGATTTCGTCGAGGGCCTCGGCGGCGATGGTGTTCAGGGCGACGTTGGGTCCTGCGATCGACTGGGCAGAGCCGACCATCCGGAATTCGAACTTGTTCCCCGTGAAGGCGAAGGGCGAGGTCCGGTTGCGATCCGTATTGTCCCTGGGGAACTCGGGCAGGGTATCGACGCCGACCTTGACGAACTGGGCGCCCCGGGCCGAGACCTTCTTGCCTTCAGCAATTTTCGCCAGAATGTCCGTGAGCTCATCGCCCATGAAAATCGAAATGATCGCCGGGGGCGCTTCGTTGGCGCCGAGGCGGTGATCGTTTCCGGCATGGGCGCAGGTCGCCCGCAGGATGTCGGCATGGGTGTCCACGGCCTTGATCAGGGCGCTCAAAAAGAGCAGGAACTGGACGTTTTCGCTGGGCGTGCGGCCCGGCTCCAGCAGGTTGATGCCGTCGTCCGTGGAGAGCGACCAGTTGTTGTGCTTGCCGGAGCCGTTGATGCCGGCAAAGGGCTTCTCATGGAGCAGGCAGACCAGGCCGTGGCGCAGGGCCACCTTCTGCATCGTCTCCATGACGAGCTGGTTGTGGTCGGTCGCGATGTTGGTCGTGGCGAAGATGGGGGCCATCTCGAACTGGCCCGGGGCGACCTCATTGTGCTGGGTCTTGGAGGTGATGCCCATTTTCCAGAGCTCGGCATTGAGGTCGCTCATGTAGTCGGAGACCCTGTCCTTGATGGCGCCGAAATACTGGTCCTCCAGCTCCTGCCCCTTGGGCGCCGGTGCGCCGAAGATCGTTCGCCCTGCCAGGAGCAGGTCGGTCCGGTCCAGATAGAAGGCCTTGTCCACCAGGAAGTACTCCTGTTCGGGGCCCACGGTGGAGGTCACCTTGACCGACGTGGTGTTGCCCAGGGCCCGGAGCACCCGCAGGGCCTGCTTCGACACCGCCCTCATGGACCGCAGCAGGGGGGTCTTCTTGTCGAGAGCCTCTCCATGATAGGAATAGAAGGCCGTCGGAATCGTCAGGGTGACGTTTCCGGCCGCGTCGGTCTTGAGGATCGCCGGCGAGGTGCAATCCCAGGCCGTGTAGCCCCTCGCCTCGAAGGTGCTGCGCAGACCGCCGCTCGGGAAGGACGATGCATCCGGCTCGCCCTGAATCAGTTGCTTGCCCGAAAACTCCATGAGGATCCCGCCATCGCCGGTCGCAGAGATGAAGGAATCGTGCTTCTCCGCAGTGATCCCGGTCAGGGGCTGGAACCAGTGGGTATAGTGGGTCGCCCCCTTTTCGATCGCCCAATCCTTCATGGCGTCTGCGACCACGTCGGCCACATCGGGCCGGAGCGGGATATCCTTTTCGATCGTTTCGCGGAGTGCCTGATAGATCTGCCTGGGCAACCGCTCTTTCATCACCTTGTCGCTGAAAACATTCGACCCGAAAACTTCAGTGAGCTCCATGGTTTCCTCCTTCGCTCAGCCTGTCTGTCATTAGAATTCGCGTCTCTTTCCGCGAGATTCTTTCCAAATCATCCTTCAGATTTAGCAATCATTGTGCCAAAGGAATGGGACCACGGCCGCGCCCGTGCGGCCTAGGGCCTCGGGGCTGATCGCGCCGCCCGCCCGCGCTGTCCCTCGATCGGTCGTCCCGGCCTATGGAAGTCGTTTGCATTCGAATCGGGGCGGGCAGCAAAGCGAGAGAGGCCTCTTGATACAATAATGTTGTTTTGCGCTGAAAAAGGACAAAAATGTACCCGAAATTCTCGGGGCGCGGCCGAAAGTTCAAGCTCCCCCGACTTCAGGCTTGCCGGCTTTCGGGGCGCGGAAGGAGAGCGGATCGATGCCCATCTTCCGGATCCGGTACTGGATGATCCGCTTCGTCGTCCCCAGAAGCCTCGCCGCCCGGGTCTGGTTCCCGCGGGTTTCCCGGAGGGCGTTGGTGATGAGCTCCCTCTCCTGCTCCTCGACCACGGCGGTCAGCCTGCCCTGCTCCTTCTTCTGCGCACCCTTCAGGCTGATCTGGAGGGAGGGCGGCAGATGGGCCGGTTCGATCGTATCGCCGGGCGCGACCAGTACCGCGCGTTCGATGCAATTCTCCAGCTCCCGGACGTTTCCGGGCCAGCGGTATGCGAGCAGAACCTCCGCCACCGCGGGAGAGACCTTCTTCGCCGGCTTCCCCAGCTCCTTCGTGTACTTCAGGACGAAGTGGTCGGCCAGGAGGATGATGTCGCTTCCCCGCTCCCTGAGCGGCGGCAGAAAAAGCGGGAACACGTTGAGCCGGTAGAAGAGATCGGCCCGGAACCGTCCGGAGGCGAGATCCTGTTCGAGGTTCCGGTTCGTCGCCGCGATGACCCGCACATCGACGCGGACCACCCGGGAAGAGCCGAGCGGCTGAAACTGCTTCTCCTGGAGGACCCTGAGCAGCTTGGCCTGGGCCGCGGCCGAGAGTTCCCCGATTTCGTCGAGAAAGATCGTCCCCCCCTGGGCCTCCTCGAAACGGCCGCGCCGCTGGTGGATGGCGCCGGTGAAGGCGCCGCGCTCATGGCCGAAGAGCTCGCTTTCGAGCAGCGTGTCGGGAATCGCGGCGCAATTGACCTGAACGAGCGGCCCCCGGAGGCGGGGGCTGTTTTTGTGGATCGCCCGGGCGACCAGCTCCTTGCCCGTCCCGGTCTCGCCGTAGATCAGGACCGTCGTGTTGGAATCGGCCACCTGGGCAATCATTCCGAAGAGATTCTGCATCGCGCCGGAGTGGCCGATGATCTCCGCGGACGGCGACCGGGAGCGGCCCAGGAGGTGGCGCAGTCGCCGGTTCTCCTCTTCGACGGCACGGTTTTGAACCGACTTCGCGAGGAGCTCGGACACCGAGGAGAGCATGGCGAGCTCCCGGTCCAGGTTCTGCACCTGGCGGGCAACCTTGTCCGCCGAGAGCACCCCGATGACACGGCCGTCGTAGACGATCGGGACGCAGAGAAAGGCAAGTTCCGAACGGTTCACATTCCGGCGGGCGCCCGTCCGGTCCAGGAAATGGACCGCTTTCCCCAGGTTCGCGAGGGCCATGGGACGGCCGGTCTGCGCGACTCTGCCCGTGATGCCTTCTCCGGGCCGGTAGGTCACGTCCAGGCCCTGGATGTCGACGCCGTGCGCCACGTCCAGCCAGGCCTCCCCGGTTTCCCGGTCGAGAAGGGAGATCATCCCCCGCTGCATCCCGAGCCTTTCGCCCATCTCCTTGAGCGCCTGATCGAGCTGCTCGCGGAGCTCCCCCGGTTGGGCCAGAATCCTGGCAACGGCATGGAGCGCGGCAAGTTCTTCGAAGTTATGGACGCTGATCTTCTTTTCCTCCCGGCGTGCCTGTACCGGGACCTTCCCGCGGCCCAGGCAGCAAATGTTTGCGTTTTCAGGAAAAAACGATGTAAGAGATTACCATCGATCCGGCCCAAAAAGCAATGCGTGCTTCGCGCGGAAGTGCATGACGAAGAGGGCCGCCGGAGATGGAATCGCGGGAAGGCGTACCAGGAGGGACAAAAGAGATGATCACCCCTGAGGAACGGAAACGCTATGGCCGCCAGATCCCGATGATCGGGGAGGAGGGGCAGGAAAAGCTCAAATCGGCCTGCATCCTGGTCGCAGGAGCGGGAGGGCTCGGAACGGTGATCGCCCTCTACCTGGCTGCCGCGGGCGTCGGCCATTTGCGGATCGTCGACTGCGACACCGTCGATATGAGCAATCTCAACCGCCAGATCCTCCACTGGAGCGGGGATGTCGGCCGGCGGAAAACCGACTCGGCCAAAGAGAAGCTGGCCGCCCTGAACCCCCTGATCCGGATCGAGGAGCTCTCCTGCCGGATCGATGAGGGGAACGTCCGGGAGCTGACCCGGGGCTGCGGCGTCATCGTGGACGCCATGGACAATTTTCCGACCCGCTACCTGCTGAACCGGATGGCCGTCGACCTGCGCATCCCGTTCGTCCACGGTGCCGTCCGGGGTCTCTTCGGCCAGGTGACGACGGTCATCCCCGGAGAAACGCCCTGTCTCAGCTGCCTCTTTCCTGCCGGCCCACCGCCGGAGCTCTTCCCGATCATCGGAGCGACCTGCGGAGTCATCGGCTCGATCGAGGCATCGGAGGCGATCAAACTGGTGACGGGGCAAGGCAAGCCGCTCGCCGGCCGGCTCCTCCTCTGGGACGGCGCCGCCGGCGGCATGGATTCACTCGCGATCGAACGGGATCCCTGCTGCCGGGTGTGCGGGAATCTGGCATGAAGATCACCTTCAGGACGTTCGGGGCATTCGCGGAGGCCATCGGTGCCCGGGAGACGGCGTTCGACCTTCCCCCCGGTGAGAGAATCGGCGGGCTCCTGGATCGCCTCTGCGGCGTCCATCCCGCCTTGCGGGGAGATCTCTTCGACGCCGCCGGACAGATCAAGCCCTATCTCATCATCCTGAAGAACGGCCGGAGCGTCTCTTCACTTCAGCAGCTCGAAACCGTCATCGACGAGGGCGACGTCATCGCCGTCTTCCCTCCGGTCGGCGGCGGCTGATGCACACCCAAACTTCGGCAGCCTCCTGCCCGGCCGCTTTTCGAACGGCCTTTCGCCGTGTTCAGCAGCCGTTCTTTCCGCCTCCGAAATGGAGGGCCAGCCAGACCGTCTCCCGCTCCGGGTCCGTCCGTTCCACGCGGTGCCGAAGACGGCTGGGGATGAGGAGGTAATCGCCCGGTTTGAGATCGACCTTGGGGCCATCGGCGAAGCGGAGCGTGGCGCTTCCCGCCACGAGCACCACCCACTCATCCGTCTCCTGATCGTACCAGAAACCCGGCGGTGAAACCTCGCCGCGGGAGACGATCCGTTCGACCCGGAAGCTCTCCGTCCGCAGGATCTCCTCAAAAACCTCCCCGGTCATCTCCGCAGGAATCCCGGCCAGAAGGTTGTGGACTTCCATCTCCCGTTCTCCTTTCCCCCATCACCCGACGGGAATCCCTCCCCGGAGACGCTTTTCCGGGAAGAACCCAACGAGGATGAGGCTGAGCAGGGGGATCACGGCCAGGACGAAGAGGACCGACCGGATGGAAAACAGGTCGGCCAGGCTGCCCACGAGGGGCGCCATCATCCCCCCCACCCCCTGGGCCAGCCCCATCATCAGGCTCGACACCATGGACTTTCCCCGCGGCGCCAGCTTCTGGGCCATGGCCAGCCCCAGCGGAACCGTCGCGAAGATCAGACTTCCCGCCAGCGCGGCGGCGAGATAGACCCACGCCCCTTTCAGAAGCAGCATCAGCAGAAGGGCCGGGGCCGCCAGGGTGAAGCAGACATAGAAGATCGGCTTGAAACCGATGCGATCGGAAAGGTGGCCTGCGAAAAGCCCGCTGATCGACCCCGCCATGGTGAAGAGCGATACGACCAGGCCGATCGAAACGAGGGAGTGGCCCTCGCGGGCGTAGAGAACGGGGGTGAAGGTCAGGAAAGACTGCTGGATGAAGGTTCGCAGCACCATGACCACCCAGATCAGCAGCACGGGCTTCCATGCCTCGCCGAAGGCCTCCCGGATCGCGCCGACGAATCCCTGCCCCCGGAGTCCTTCCCCCAGCGGCCGGGGCGTCATCCTGAACAAGACGAGCATCAGGACGATTCCGGGGATCGCCGTCCACGGGACGGCCTCCAGACCCCAGCGGCTGACGAACGCGGCGATGAAGAGCGGCCCGACGCCGAAGGCGAAGGTGCCCCCCATGTGGAAGATCGACAGGGAGAGGCCAAAGTGGCGCCCGGCATAGTTGGAGATCATGCCGGCCATCGAGGGGTGGAACATCGACGATCCGATCGCGCCGACGGCGATGAACAGGAGCAGATCCCAGAACGAGTGGGCCCAGCCCACAAAGGAGATGAACACGATCGAAAGAAGGGGCCCCCCGAGGATGAAAATCCGCGACCGGTAGCGGTCGGCGAAATAACCGACACCCGGCTGGACGATGAAGGCCAGCACCCGCATCAACCCGGCGATGAGGCCCACCTGGGCCAGGGTCAGACCGAATCGATCGACGAAGACCGGTAGGAGCGGGTTGACGAAGGAGACGTAGAAATCACCCGCAAAATGGACCAGGGTCAGGGCGGAGATGACTTTGATATCGGTTCGGCTTTGTTCGGTCATGGGGGTCCTGTCAGGAGTTCGGTACTGTCCGCAGGTACGATGCCTATCACGTCCACCGTTTTCCTGTCAAACGGATGACCCGCGGAGTGCCGGATGGCGTCCCTATCCTCCCGCGATCCGGATTCTGCCCTGAGAATCACAAGAGCGATTGCAGATATCGCAAAGGACAGGTATATAAGCCGTGACAAAACTCGATTCGCGGTCATCGATAAATCACTTTAGACAAGGGGGGGTGCCATGTCTGAGCATGAACAGGCGCAAGGGGATCATCAGCCCTGGGAGGTAGTCATCACCGACTGCGACCACGGCTACGTGACGCTCGAGCAGGACGAGATGGATCGGATCGGGGCCAGATTGACCCTGGCCCAATTGAAGACCGAGGAAGAAGTCATACGGGTGTGCGCGCAGGCCGACTGCCTTCTGAGCCAGTACGCGCCATTGACGAGGGCGGTCCTCGAACGGCTGCCGAAGTGCAAGGTGATCGCGAAATACGGCGTCGGCGTGGACACGATCGATCTCCAAGCGGCCGCGGATCTGGGGATCATCGTGGCGAATGTGCCGGACTACTGTTCCGACGAGGTCGCCGACCATGCGGCGGGTCTGTTTTTGGCGCTGGCCAGGAAGGTCGCCTTTTTCGACCGGCAGGTGAAGTCCGGCCAGTGGGACTTCCGGCAGGGGATCCCGATCCCCCGGCTCAGGGGGAAGACGCTCGGGGTCATCGGCTATGGAAGGATCGGCCGGCGGATGGCGCGAAAAATGCTGGTCTTCGGGGTCAGGGTGATCGCCTACGATCCCTGGGCCGCGGCCGACGGCGGGGAGGTGTCGTTCGTGGAACTGGCGACCCTGCTCAGGGAGGCTGACTTCATCTCGCTCCACTGCTCGCTGAACGAAACGAGCCGGCACATGATCGGGGAGCAGGAGTTCGCGGCGATGGAGAGGAAACCGCTCCTGATCAACGTGGCCCGGGGTGCGGTCGTCGACGAGGAGGCCCTGATCCGGGCGCTGGAGGAGGGCCGGATATCGGGTGCAGGATTGGATGTTCTGGAGACGGAACCGCCCGATCCGCAGAATCCCATGTTGAAGATGGGCAACGTGATCTTCTCTCCTCATGCCGGGTTCTATTCCGAGGAGTCGATCCGCGAGCTGAAACGACACGCGGCCGAGAATGTCTCGGCAGTCCTGTTGGGAGGATGGCCGAGGGCGGTGGTGAACAAGGAAGTGATCGGGAGAACGCGAGCCCGGATTTCGTGATATTTTCCACAATAGGCCACAACCGGCCCGACCATGGGGCTGTCCCAGGAGGTTAGAGAACATATGCCATACGGGTATAACGGTAAGGTATTGAGGGTTGACCTGACCACGGGGGCAACGAAGGTGGAGGAGCCCGGTGAGGTCGTTTACCGCACCTATCTCGGGGGCGGGGGATTGGCCTCCTACTATCTGCTCCGGGAGCTGAAGCCCGGGATCGAGCCGCTGTCGGCCGACAACATCCTGATTTTTGCATCCTCCGTGATCTCCGGGGCGCCGATCGCCGGGATGACGCGCTTCACCGTCGCGGCCAGGTCGCCACTGACCGGGGCGTACGGGGAGGCGGAGGCCGGCGGTTTCTGGGGTCCGGAACTGAAGTTCACCGGTTTCGATGCCGTGATCATCACGGGAAAGGCGGCGAAGCCTTCGTACCTGTGGATCAACGACGGCAAGGTCGAGATCCGCTCTGCGGAAAAGATCTGGGGGCTGGAGACGGGCCCGGCGCAGGACGCGATCAAGGAGGAGGTTGGCGAGAAGCGGGCGCGGGTGGCCCTGATCGGGCCGGCCGGGGAGAACCTGGTTCGCTTTGCCTGCGTCGTGAACGAGCTCAAGCATGTCAACGGCCGGACGGGCATGGGCGCGGTGATGGGGTCGAAGAACCTCAAGGCCGTTGCCGTCCGCGGGACCAAAAAGATGGAGATGCACGATCCGGAGAAGCTGCGGGAGATGTCGAAGAGCCTGACGGAACTGATCGCGGAGCACGGCCCGAACAAGGTGTTGCGAAAACTGGGGACCGCCAACCTCGTGGTGCCGCTGAGCAACCAGGGGATCCTGCCGACCCGCAATTTCCGCACGGGCTGCTTCGAAGGGGCGCAGAAGATCAGCGGCGAACAGCTCGCCGAGACGTTTCTGGCGACCGATGAAAGCTGCTACGCCTGCTCGGTGCGCTGCAAGCGGGCGGTCGAGATTTCGGGGACCTATGCGACCTCCAAGCGGTACGGCGGTCCGGAATATGAGACGCTCGGCGCCCTGGGCTCGCTTCTGTGCATCGACGATCTGGCGGCCATTGCGAAGGGAAACGAGCTGTGCAACCGTTTTTCGCTGGACACCATCTCCACCGGTGTGGCGATCGGCTTCGCCATGGAGTGTTTCGAGAAGGGGATCCTGACCCTGGCCGACACGGAGGGGATTGAGTTCAAGTTCGGCAATCCCGAGGCGATGTTGAAAGGCATCGAGTGGATCGCCTTGCGGAAACCGGGGCTGGGAAATCTTCTGGCCGACGGCGTCAAGATCGCGTCGGCCAAGCTCGGGAAAGGATCGGAGAAGTTTGCCCTCCATATCAAGGGGCAGGAACTGCCGCTGCACGACCCGCGCGGAAAGATCGGTGTGGGGATCAGCTACGCCACTTCGCCGACAGGGGCGGACCATATTCGCGCCCCTCATGAGACACCTTTCCAGGCGCCGGGGCCGCCGCTGAGCCGGATCGCAGCGCTGGGCCTGCTGGAGCCGGTTCCGGCCCGGGAGCTGGGACCGCGCAGGGCGCGCAACTTCACCTACCTCCAGTTCATCTGGTCGCTCTACGAGTCCCTGGGGGTGTGCAACTTCGTGGCCGGTCCGGTGTGGGCGCTGACCCTGGCCAAACTGGTGGAGGTGGTCCAGGCGATCACGGGCTGGGAGACGAGCCTGTGGGAGCTCCTGAAGGTGGGCGAAAGAACGGTCACCATGGCCCGGGTCTTCAACCTGCGCGAAGGCTTCGGGCGCAAGGATGACACCCTGCCGGATCGCCTCTACGAGCCGCTCGAGAGCGGTGCGCTCCAGGGGATCGGGATCGATCGCGCGGCGTTCGAGGACCTCCTGACCCTCTACTATGAAGCGATGGGCTGGGACCCCAAAGACGGCGTACCGACCCGCGGAAAGCTTGCGGAGCTCAACCTCTACTGGCTGAACGATTTTGTGAAGGATAGAAGATAGAAGCGGGAGAGGAATGGACCCCATGCCGAAAATGGCCGGGGGAAATCGCCATGGGGCCGCCCCGGCGGCGGAGAACAAACCAAGAGAAGGAGGAACCGACTATGCCAACCATCATTGTCGAGGCGGACGAGGGAAGAACCCTCGACCAGAAGAGAGGGCTCGTGAAGGACATCACCGAGGCGGTCTGCAAGCACTACAAGGTGGACCCGCAGGCCGTGACCATCCTGCTGCACGAGACGAAAAAGGAAAACCGGGCCAAGGGCGGCGTCCTGGTCGTCGACAAGTGAACCGCGACGATCGAAGCCAGCCCCAGCGAAGACAAGAAATCGACGGGGCCGATATTGTCAAGTTGATTGATGATTTCTCTTGACAAGCCCGTTTGGATGCGGTAAATAGCGCGGCAAGTTTGAGCAGGTATCACTCCCCGGAGCCCGAAGGCTGCTGGGGATTTTTTTATCACGGCATCAGGACGGGAACATTGAACATGGATTTACAGACAGCCGGCGCTGCGGAAGCCCAGCCGCAGGCGAATTTCAAAACGGACCGCCGTCAGCAGCAGGAGATCGACCAGCGGCGGACCTTCGGCATCATCAGCCACCCGGACGCCGGGAAAACGACCCTGACGGAAAAGCTCCTCCTCTTCGGCGGGGCGATCCAGCTCGCGGGTGCGGTCAAGGCCCGGAAGGCCGGACGCCACGCGACGAGCGACTGGATGGCGATCGAGAAGGAGCGCGGGATCTCGGTCACGACCTCGGTGATGAAGTTCCACTACCGGGACTTCGAGATCAACCTCCTGGACACCCCCGGCCACCAGGACTTCTCCGAGGACACCTACCGGGTCCTCACCGCCGTGGACAGCGCGCTCATGGTGATCGACAGCGGCAAAGGGGTCGAGCCC
Organism: Deltaproteobacteria bacterium; assembly: GCA_021372695.1. Next base: position 9,545 of record JAJFTY010000147.1, on the reverse strand, counting down.
CAGACCGAGAAGCTCATGGAGGTGTGCCGGATGCGCAACACCCCCATCATGACCTTCATCAACAAGCTGGACCGGGACGGGATGGCGCCGATGGATATCCTCGCCAACATCGAGGACAAGCTTCAGATCGAGTGCGCCCCACTCTCCTGGCCGATCGGCATGGGCAAGGAGTTCAAGGGGGTCTACAACCTCTACCGGAAGTCGCTCCACCTCTTCACGCCGGGAAAAGACAGTCGCAAGGAGAAGGGGATCACGATCACCGACCTTGCCGACCCCAAGCTGGACGAGCTCCTGGGAAGCCAGGCGGCGCAGCTCCGCGAGGAGATCGCGCTCATCGAGGGGGCGGCGAGCCCCTTCGACCTCGGGGAGTACCTCAAGGGAAACCAGACGCCCGTCTTCTTCGGAAGCGCGATCAACAATTTCGGCGTCCGGGAGCTCCTGGACGCCTTCGTCGAGATGGCCCCGGCCCCCGGTCCGCGGCCCACAACCACCCGGATGGTCTCGCCGCTCGAGGAGCCCTTCTCGGGCTTCGTCTTCAAGATCCAGGCGAACATGGACCTCGCGCACCGCGACCGGATCGCCTTCTTCCGGATCTGCTCGGGCAAGTTCACACGCGGGATGAAGGTGTTCCATCACCGGATCGGGAGGGAGATCGTCCTTGCCAACGCGACGATCTTCATGGCCCAGGACCGCACGAACGTGGAGGAGGCCTGGCCGGGCGACATCATCGGGATCCACAACCACGGCACGATCCAGATCGGCGACACCTTCACCGAGGGAGAACCGCTCCAGTTCACCGGGATCCCGAACTTCGCCCCGGAGCACTTCCGGCGCGTCCGCATCAAGAATTCGCTCAAGATCAAGCAGCTCCAGAAGGGGCTGACCCAGCTCTCCGAGGAGGGGGCGGTCCAGGTCTTCCGGCCGCTCTTCGGCAACGACTACATCCTGGGCGCGGTCGGCGTCCTCCAGTTCGACGTGACGATGGCCCGCCTCAAAACCGAATACGGCGTCGAAGCTGCCTACGAGCCGATCGAATACGCCGCGGCCCGCTGGATCGAATGCGCCGACCGGAAGCGTCTTTCCGAGTTCGAGAAGAAGTGCCAGGGGAACCTCGCCTGGGACGCGGACAACCACCTCACCTATCTCGCCTCGAGCGAGTGGCGCCTCGGGTTCGTCATGGAGGAGTGGCCGGAGATCGAATTCCGCAAGACCCGCGAGCACCACTGAGCGACCCGTCCCCGCGGGCAGCGCTCCGCTCACCGGCGCGGCGCGCGCCTTTTGCCGCGTCCGGTGCCGCTGCGGATTACGCGCTCTTCTGAAAGTGCGAGGCGTATCGGTTTACGATTCAACTTCCTTGCTTGATCTCAGCCTCTATCTCCTTGAACAATATATCGAGGATCGTCTCGACGCTGAACGGGACACCGCCTCCAAATCTGGCTTTGACCAATACCTCGCCGGAGGCCCTATCGGTCACAAACAGTCTGATGGACGAGCAGGTGTAATGGAAGACATCCCATCCGCAGACACCGCTGTAATCCACCGCGAGGTCCGCTTCCGACTTGACATCGGTTATCGAGAATCCCAGCCCGATCAAACCCTTCTTCACCCCCTCCTTGAAGGCCATCGGGTCGTCATGGGCATAAATAAAGACAGCTCGTTTGCCCTCCAACAGGTTTCGGTTGCTGATTTCGGCTTTGTTGAAGTAGCACCCTGAGGTTCCCAGAATCAGTCCCGCCATCAACACGGCGGCCGTAAGCGACACGAGCCTATTGAAGAACATGGGTTATTTTCTCCCCTTGATGGCGAAGCCGTCGAAAAATTTCACGGCCTTCTCTGCCAAATTCGGGTCCAGTTCCCCAGTCTTTCCCCGTTCGCTGTAGGTCAAGGTAAACATGGTTGCCTTGTCGTTCGGATCGAGAATGTAATATCCATAAGTCGACATGATCAGGTAGGGCACATCCCTCCTGTTAGCGGCACGATGATCCTCGGATTTGTTGTGAATCCGTATTGAGTAGGGGCCGAATTTGTCGTCCAGGACCGCCTCCTCTTCGATCAAACTGAAGTGCTTCGGATCCCACATCTGGCCCATCGTCTTCATGACGACCAGAAATTTCTCGGGGTTTTCGAACTTGGCGGTCATCTCTTCGAATCTGGCCTCGGCGTACCGCGTGTGCGTCGGCGACGCTTCTTTCCTATAAAATCTTGTGAATTCATGCCCCGTATTCTGGAGATACCACTCGTCGCCCTCCGGCGAGACGATAGAATACCGTTCCCGGTCAAAAAGGGTGTTCGGTTTCTCGACTTTCTGGAAAAGGGGTGTGCAACCGGACACAAGAACGATTGAGAGAAAGACAAGAACGACTCCAAGCCTTTTCATCATTCTACCTCCTTTGCTCCTTTCGCCACGGATCCCTGGAGGGGCATCCCGCGGGCAAACCCCACCTGACGGCGAGTCGCGCCGGGGTTCCGGGTCAATGGTCCTTCTGGATTTCACGATCCTGCGCGGCCACTGCGGTTCCAGCGCATCCGCCGCATGTTTTCTTGCAGTCCAAAACAGGAGATCGGTGGGGCCAAGCGCAAGTTCTGCGGTGTCCCTGTTGCGCAATCAGCGTTGGTCTGTCTGCAAAAAAACCCTTGCTTGGATGGGGATAAGGTGGCCTACACAGGGGTGTAAAATACTGAGCAGGATTCGATGAGTCAAGGATATTCTGTTCCCTCTGCTGACAAAGGTCGAAAGGGAGGAAGGCGCGAACCTCGCCCGGGGCGCCGACGATCACCTCACCTACTTCGCGTCGGCCCTGCGTGACCCAGCCAATTCGAGATAGGATGGCGTGTCGATCATGGTAAGCATTATTCATTGAAAACGAGGGATAAGGACTTCGCGGCCTCTTGCAGGAATCGGGATCCCTCGGCGTTCCCTTTCTCGATCAGGGTGCCGACAAGGTTTCCCTCGAACTTCGGGTCAAAATTGGGCTATATATTTCTTGACATACAAGACCGCTTCCCCTATCGTTGGCCGCAATAAAAGCAAGTTCCTATCATTTTTGTCAATCAATTCAATTATTTTGACGGAGATGACGATGAAGCGGATCCTGCTCTGCATGCTGTATCTTTCGCTGACGATCTTCCCTTTTTCCACCGCCGATGCCCTTTCCTTCAACGGAGACGTCGACAATGATGGAACCGTTGCCCTGCAGGATGCCATCATGGCCGTCCGAATCGCTTCAGGCATGGACGCGGGCGCCTCGGTCCATATGTCGGCCGAAGTCGACAGGGACCATAAAATCGGGATAACCGAAGGCATATATATCCTGCAATGTCTATCGGGGATGAGGCGGCCTGCGGTTAGTTTGCCGACCGGCAGCCTGACGGGAACCGTGACTCTTCCGCCGGGAGTGGCTACGAATATCCGCTCCCTCAAGGTGACCAACAGCCTTGCAACGACCCGCGTCTCCTCAGATGGAAGCTTTTCATTGGAGGGTTTCACGGATGGGAAGCATCTGGCTTTTGTCGTCGGTCCGTCCGGTGAACCTATGCTGCTCGGCTGGCTCGATGCCACCCGGACCGTGCTGAACGCGCGCAGCACTGCCGAGGCGCTCCTCTATCTGATCACGGGATGTTTCGCCCTGCCTGCGGATGCGCGCCGGACGGCTCTGGACCTGATCGGATCATCGCCCGAGGCTGCGCAGGTCGCGCAGGTCATCGAATCCAGCCTGGCGGAGAATGCCGATGCCCTGGCGATCGACAATCCGTCCCTTCGTGACGCACTTTCCTCCGCTGCGGCGTCTCTGGCGGCCGGGAGCGGCGTGCCTTTCTCCGGCGCAGCCAATACCCGCAGCCCGCAAGGGATTATCGTCAATCCGATCGCCGAGAAATCGGGACTGCGCGTGAATCTGATTGGCATCAACACCATCGTGCTGCGCAACAAATATCGTCGGCCGGGCTATGCTTACATTGAGCAGATATCCTATGTACCGGAAGCCGGAGGGGCCGCAGTCTCCGCGAAGAAGCCGCTGACCGAATTCGCCGTGGCGTCTGTTCTCGGACTCAATGGTCTGCTCGGGACCATCGGAGATATCGCAGCCGGCAACATGGCCTACACGGAGGTGGACTCGGTCCCGGTGGAGCTGCCCATGGCCGCCGGGGCAAAGAAGACCACCTACAAGCTCACCGTCGTCGGCCCGGGCGCCTCCGGCGGAGATTACGGATCGCTGACAGAGGCTCAAAAGCAGAAACAATACGATACCACCTTATTGTTCATTGCAAAGGACTTGGTCATGCCGTTCCTGGTCAACATCATTCTTCCAAACCTGGACGGCAAAGTGGATCTTTTTGCAGACCTTGGCAACGGAGGCGTCGGCGCCGACTTCCTCGCTCAGATGGCGGCCCTGCCCGGACTCATGGAACAGGCGGCAACGGGCGACATCCAGGGTGCTTTTCGTACGGCAGTGGACGGACTCTACAAAACAGCGACCTTCCAGCAGGTGGCGATCAAAATATTGACGGAGGCGATCTCCAATTTCGGTGACACGGCAACCAAAGATCTCGGCATGGAACTCGGCAATACGGTCTTCAGGTCGATCACTTTCGCCAATGAAGCTCTTGTCGGGTTTGACGCAGCGGCCATAACAGCACATGCCAACGCATCGAACTATGCCGATGTCTGGACGATCGACGTGACCAAGCCGACCGTCCGCCTCACACCTGCGGATTCGGAGATCCGCGCATTCGCATATCTCGATCTCAAGTGCTCGCTTGCGGAAGCCGTCGGGGGGGACGTCCTGATCACCTATCACTGGTCGACCACCGGACGCGGCGGCACGCTCGCCGACGCCGTGCACACCGGCAAGTCCTTCGACACCACAGCCGATACCGTGAAGTACATCGCAGAAAACGGGGTCGCGGCTACCGATTCCGTCACCGTCGAGGTGTTCCGCCGGGATGGCAACGTGAGCACATCCCTGGGCACGGCCCAGGCCCGCGTCAAAGTGAACACCGGTCACGTGACGATAACGCCCTCGGCCGTCACCATCACAGAGGACGCCAAGCCGACGTTTGTTGCAGGGGTAACGGGTGCGGACGGGCCATTTATCTATGAGTGGAGCACGGCCCGCGATGGCTTGCGCGAGGGGGAGGGAAACTGGCTGCGCTCCATCGAGACCGAGGCGAACTCGGTCCAGTTCGGCCGGGCCGATGGGGCTCCGGGAGACCGCGAAGTGCAGGTCGCCGTTTACAAGACGGTGGATGGCAATCGCTACCTGGTGGGCGCGGCAAGCGCCAAGATCAGGCTGGAAATCTACAAGATCCCGGCAGCGGTCTATACCCGTTACAGCGCCGTGCAAAGCGAACCCGGCCAGTATGGATACCCGGATCAGTGGTTTTTCGGGTTCAACCTGGGCGTCCGATTCGCCAAAATTACGGATGCCGCAAGCTATACGGTTTATCTCAAGAACGACAATGAATTCTATTACTGGGGCAAGGACCCGGTCTTCTCCGGGCCTCCCAGTTCAAATTTCCTCGACCTCGGCGATTCCTACCTGTGCTGGCAGTACGGCGGAGGCGGCCAGGGCCCACCGCCGATTCCCACGGAAGCCGAGATGGTCGCACCCTACATCGGATACTACTCGGGCGGCACATACTACGCCGTCCCGAGGTTTGGCCGGTAGGCCGGCCCGGATGTTGACATGTGCCGTGACAAGGCCTATAGTGATGCCCGCAACGGAAAGGCCGGTTATCGTTTCCAAGGGCCATCAGGGCGACTCCCTCGAAAAGGATTTCCATGGAATCCGCGCGCATTCTCATCGAAGGGATCGGCGGCGTCGGCGGCGTGATCGCCGGAAAGCTGATCCAGGCCGGTTGCAGTCCGACCCTGGTCACGGGAAATCGGGAGATCAGTGAGGCAATCAATCAGCGCGGCCTCACCGTGATCGAGCCGGGCAAGAAGGCCACCCTTCCGACCCGGGCCTTCTCCTCGCTTGCGGAGCTCCCGGCCGAGGCGCGCTTCGACATGGCCCTGCTCGTCATGAAGGCCCATTCTGTGGCACAGACGGCGAGCGATACCCTACCGTTTCTCAAACCTCAAAACGGCTTCGTCGTGACCTTCCAGAACGGCATTACCGAAGATGCCGTGGCTGCGGCCATCGGCAATAAGCGCGTCATCGCGGGCATCGTCGGCTGGGGCGCCACGCTGCATGGCCCGGGCGTTGTGGAGCGCACCGGACCGGGGATGCTCCATATCGGCGAGTTGGACGGCAGCATGACCGAAAGACTCGAAAACCTTGCCCGGACCCTCAAGGCTGTCACTCCCGTGGTGACCACGGACAACATCCGGGGGGGCCAGTGGAGCAAGCTCGCCATCAACTGCACCATCACCACGATCGGTGCGCTCACCGGCGAAAGCCTGGGCCGGATGCTCAAGGACGCGCGGGTGCGCCGGGCTTTTCTGGGCATCTACCGCGAAGTGGTCGATACGGCCCTTGCCCTGGGCATGCGCCTGGAGCGCATTGCCGTGGACCCCATGATGCTTTACGTTCCCCCAGATGCAGGCTATCTCACCCTCTTCCTCAAGGACCTGCTGGTGCGCCTCGCGGGTCTCAAACACGGCAAGCTCAAGTCCTCCAGCCTGCAGAGCCTGGAGAGGGGAAGAAAGACAGAGATCGATTTTCTCAATGGCTATGTGGCCGAGCAGGCCCGCAAGGTTGGTGTGCCTGCGCCCCTGAACGAAACGATCACACGCATGATCAAGGAGATCGAACAGGGCAAGAGGAAGCTTTCGCCAGCCAATATGGAGGAATTGCTGGCTACTACTGTTTGATGTCCTAATTCGTACTGACAGAACCCCGTTGCTGAAAAGAAGCTCGGGGTTTCTATTTTGGGAATCGGACAAGTGAAACACCTGTAATGATCGTTGTTCGGAGGAAAGAACGATGGACGTCCAAGAATCCGATACATTGACACCCGATCGGCCGCTCGCCACCTCTCGCACGTGGACAATCGTTGTGACCATAATTTCTTTGCCTATCCTTCTGGTCCTCCTCTTTCCGGTCGCGGGTTTCATATGCCAATTCCTTGAAAAGGTTACCCGGTTGGGTTTCCGGGGCGCGATGATTGCGGACGCTGTCGTATCTTTTGCCTTATTGTGTGGTTACTTCTTTCTGGTTTTGTCGATCCCCAAAATTGGCGGAAGATTTGTGGTTCTGTTCTGCGCCGGTTTCATGTTCCTGTTTTGGGGTGTGGAGAGCGAGTTCTTTTGGAGAGGCCTCAATCCTTTGTATCCTGTCTGGTTTGAGATCAATATGGCTCTTAATGACATAGTGGCTGCATTTTTCATGATCTTCCTGAAAAAACAGTTAGCAGTCGCCAGCGCCGGATCCGCCGTAATGCCACCCACCCAGCAGCCGCCCGATTCCACAGACGATTTGAAACAGGGCTCGGCCAGGGTTGAAAAGGGTAGGAATCCCTGGATAGCGGGCATTCTGACCTTTATTGCCGTAGGATTGGGGCACCTCTATGCAGGAGAGGTAAGGAGGGGACTATTTCTCTTCTTTGTCGCACAAGTCGTTTTAATTGCTGCTGCTTTGCCCCTGATTTACTATTATCCAGGGGTTCCAATATTTTTAGGTCTCGCTCTCATTGGGTCTCTGTTTTTTTTCTGCTCTTTGTTCGACGCAACAAGGTTCGCGATACAGAAAAGATCCGGATACACTTTGAAGAAATATAACAAATGGTATGTCTATGTCGGATGCTCGATCTTGGCAGTATTTGTCTTAGAGCCTGTCGTCAGCTTATCCATAAAATCGTTCGTAATTCAAGCGTACAAGATTCCTGCGGGCTCCCTGGAACCGACGGTATTGAGAGGTGACCACATCCTTGCAAGAAAATTATTGGCAGTGAGGCAAGGTATAAACAGGGGAGATATCGTTATTTTTCCGTATCCAGAAGACAGGTCGAAAGACTTCATAAAACGTGTCGTGGCATTGGGTGGCGAAACAATTGAAATTGTTAACAAGCAAGTATTTATCGATGGCAGTCAGATTCAGGAACAGCACGCAATCCATAGTGATCCGGAAATAATTCCGAAAGGAACCAATCCAAGAGATAATTTTGGTCCTTTAACCGTTCCGGAAGACGCCGTATTTGTGATGGGAGACAACAGGGATCAAAGTTACGACAGTAGATTTTGGGGGGTTGTGGAAAAAGCTTTCATCAAAGGTAAGGCCCATTCAATATACTGGTCATGGGACAACGAACTCTTTAAGGTTCGTTGGAACAGAATAGGCAAGAGAATTGAGTAGCGCCAATCAAGCTCGCTATCGGGGGTTCGGTTCTTCCATGATCTTCCCTGAATGGTACGGGTTGTAAGCTGCCGGTCGCGGATTGCTCTTGATTCTTCTTGACACATGAGCATGCTTGCCGCATACGTCCAAAGCTGCGCGGGAAAGCTCATGTCAATTCCTGATTCGATGCAGCGGGGGATAGCGGAACTTGAATATCGTTTTCGACCTTGGCGGTGTGGTCCTGACCTGGAACCCGCGGGCGGTCATCGCGGGGGCTTTTGCTGACGAGGCGTCCCGAGAGTTGGTGTGGTCTGAAGTATTCGGTCATCGCGACTGGGTGGAGCTCGACCGCGGGACGTTGCCGCTCGATGCCGCAATCGCCAGCGCTGCTTCACGGACGGGTCTGCCGGAAGAGGCTCTGACGTCGATGTTTCGGCGGGTGCCGCAGGCCCTGGTCCCGGTACCGCAGATGGTTGACCTGCTTCACCGGCTCAAGGCGCGGGGTCACGCTCTGTACTGCCTGTCGAACCTGCATGCCGCTTCCCTTGCCTATCTGAAAGCCAGCCATGCCTTCCTGGAGCTCTTCGACGGCGCCGTCTTCTCCTGCCTTGTGCACCTGTGCAAGCCGGAGCCGGCGATCTATGCGCACATGATCGATGCCTTCGGACTGAACGGGTCCGCGGCGCTGTTCATCGACGATCTGGAGGCGAACCTGGACGCAGCGAAGCCCTTCGGTCTGCGAACCATCCGATTCGAGACACAAACGCAGTGCGAGCGGGAGCTGGAAGCCATCGGGTGTCTGTGAGGTCTCCCTCCACCCTGGGGTCGAACTTACTGAGATAACCCGGCCGGATCAGATCCGGTGATCTTCCCGGATGACCATCCGGGCTTCCCCCGTGGACGGCGGCGCTTCCGATCCCTCGGGGCCTTGACCGATTTCAGCCGGCCGAGTTCGCCGATGCTCTCGAGCGCTCGCAAATGAGCTGCCGGGCGCAGTTCGCGCGGCGCCCCGCCGAATCCCTGTTGACATTTGACCCGGCAATGCGGAAAATCATTCCCAAAAATCACCCCCGGTTTTCATACTCGCAGGTTTCAGGGAGCGCCTGCGAGGGAGTGCCGTGTTCCTTGGAAGAGAGGTGACGATGACCCGACATTTCGGTTTCAGGATTCAATGGCTGCTGCTTCTGTCCCTGTTCCTTTTCGGCGTCGTGTGGGCCGCGGAGGGCCCACGGGCATTGAGCGTTCAGGTCCGGGAGGGCCAGCTGCGGA
>JAJFTY010000145.1 GCA_021372695.1 Deltaproteobacteria bacterium | reverse complement strand
CGCCACATCGTCTCCACGCCCAATCATATCCGGGCCTGGAGGAGCTCCTTTTACGAATCGATCGGAGGGCACAACAAGGAGCTTCCCGTTGCGGATGACTATGAAATCCTGGTCAGGACGTTTCTGAAGACCCGGATGATCCGGGTTCCGAAGCTCTGCTATTTCCAGTATATCGGCGATACGGCCCAGCAGGCCCGAAACGCGGATATCCATCGGTATGTGAGATCGATCCGGATCCACTACGACCGGATGATCCACCAGAGACTCCTGGAGCTGGGGTGCGCAGATTTCGCCTGGGATGAAAAAAAAGAGTGTTCGGACTACCGCCTTCCGAACCCGGAGAAGGAGTCTCACGCCACCCTGACGGCGGTTATCTGACGGAGAGGGCAGCAGCGGGTCGAGCTCCCGCATATTGCGGACCTTTTCCAGATTCCAGATCCGGTCGATCCGGCCTTCGGTGCGTTCCGGCATCGTTAAATAACAGATTAATATCATGTGGATATAAAAATGAGACCTAGTCAACAATGTTGTTCTTGACAAAATATTGTCGACAAAATATTCTCCTGCAATGCAAAATCCGGACACAAAAACGGACAACCAACCGGTCGGCCGGACGGATGGGCGGATCAATCAACGAAGCCTGGTGGATCACCTCGTCGAGGACCTGGAGGCCAGGATCATCGACGGAACCCTCAAGCCGGGGGAGAGGATCGTCATGGAGACGATCTGCAAGACGCGGGCAGTGAGCCCCACCCCGGTGCGGGAGGCGTTCCAGATCATGGAGAGCCGGGGGTTCGTGGTCCGCGAACCCCGCAAGGGGGTTTCCGTGGCCCGGATTACCGAACAGGAGGCGCAGGACATCTACAAGATCCGGGCAAACCTGGAGGGGCTCGCCATGTCGCTCGCGGTCCAGAGGCAGACCCCCGCTCTCCTCGACGCGCTCCGGAAGATGCACGGGAAGATGATCGCAGCCGCGGAAAAGGGAAACGATGAGGCCTATCAGCGGCTGAACCAGAAATTTCACGAGATGATCGTCAACGCCTGCGGCAACCCGAGGCTGAGCAAGCTGATCGGGGACTTCGACAAACAGACCACGCGCTATCGCGTGGCCCTGACGGTCGGCCCGGGCTGGATGGAGAATTCCCAGAGGATACATGGGGCGCTCCTCGCCGCCTTCGAGGCGGGCGATGCCGAAGCAGCCGAGGCCATCCGCAGAGGCGTCGTGCTCGGCCAGATCAAGCGATTTTCGGAAATATTCAAGGATGGGGAGGAAACATGAGAATTGATCCTGAAAAGTGCATTGCCTGCCAGGAATGCGTCGACTTCTGCCCGATGAACTGCATCGCCGAGAAAGACGATGCGGTCTCCATCGCCGAGGACGAATGCGTCGATTGCGGCGTCTGTCTGCACGCCGGCGTCTGTCCGACCGATGCGCTGTACATGCCGGAGGAGGCCAAGCAGTATCCGCGGGCCATCCGCGCCCAGTTCAGCGACCCGGGCGTCTGGCACCCCTCGACCAACCAGGGGGGGCGCGGCACCGAGGAGATGAAGACCAACGACGTCACCGGCCGTTTCCGCCGGGGCGAGTACGGCATGGCCCTCGAATTCGGCCGGCCCGGAACGGGCGCCCGGATGTCGGACCTGGAGAAGGTCCTGCTGCAACTGGTCAAAATGGACGTGGAGCTGGAACACAACAACGCTGTCTTCGCCTTTCTGGAGGAGCCCTTCACCGGGAAGATGAAACCGGAATTCCGGAATGAGAAGGTCCTTTCGGCTATCCTGGAGTTCAAAATCCGGGAGGAGCAGATCGAAGAGGTTGTCCGGCAGTTGAAGCCGATCCTGGCCGAGGTCGATACGGTGGTCTCCTGGGGATTGGCGACGCGTTTCGCCAAGGACGGCACGCTCCCGGTCCGGGAGAGACTGAAGGCCCTGGGGGTTCCCGCCCGGCCCAACGCCAAGATCAACATGGGGATGGGACGCCCCATTGTCGAGGAGTAATAAGGAGATCGATCATGAGCCACGCACTACACCGCCACGGAACCGCAGCGCAGCTTCAGAACGACTACACTTTCTATGCCCGCGCCTCCCGCTACGTCAACCGGGAGGGGTGCGGCCCCAAGCTCCGCAAGATCCTGAGCATCGCGCTCAGCGAAAAGAAGCTCGTCAACTACGGCTCCAGCCAGGCCGGCAAGAGCTACGAGGCCGGGCTGAAACCCGAGGAGTATGCAGCCACCCTGGATAAGGCCTACGGCGTCGCGGGCTGCTTTTCCGACAAGGAGACGGTCCGCTCGTTTCTCACCAAGCTCAAAGAGGCCGACACGGGGATTTCGATCGTCATCAGCGGCCTGATCGACGAGGTGACGAAGATCGCTTCCGAGATCGGCCTGAAGCCGCACACGGCCTTCCTCTCCCTCGGAGTCTGGGGCAAAAGGGCGCTCCTGCCCGCAGACGAAGTCCAGCAGGTCACCACGATGTGCGGCCACGGCATGGTCGGCTCCAAGCTCACGAAGGCGGTCATGGACCGGGTGAGGCGAGGGAAGATGACCCCGGAGAAGGGCGCCCACCTCCTGGCCCAGCCCTGCCCGTGCGGCATCTTCAACACCAACCGCTGCCGGACTATCCTCGAGGAGTGCCAGAAAAAGGGTGAGCGATCCTGATCTGAAGAGGGAATGGTCATGTTGATTGATCCGGAAAAGTGTATCGGCTGCGATGAATGCCATCCCTATTGTCCGGTCGGAGCGATCCGGTCGGAAGGGGAGGTCAGCGTGATCGACCAGGAGCAGTGCGTGGAGTGCGGCTGCTGCTTCAAGCGCTCCCAAGTCTGCCCGGTGGATGCGATCTACATGCCCAAGCTGGAGTGGCCCCGGGTCCTGCGCGAGTACTTCAGCAACCCCCATATCAAGCACCCTTCCACGACGGGAAACGGCCGCGGCACCGAGGAGATGAAGACCAACGACGTGACCGGCCGGTTCACCCGCGGCTGGGCCGGCGTGGCCGTGGAGATGGGCCGCCCGGGCGTCGGGACCTCGTTCCGGGATATGCAGACCGTGGCCATGGGCATCGCCCGGCTGGGAGTGGAGTTCGAACCGAACAATCCGGTTGCGGAACTGTTTTCCGACGCGAGGACCGGGAAGTTCCGCGAGGAGGTTCTGAACGAGAGAGTCCTTTCGGCCATCCTCGAAATGAAGATTCCGGTGGAGCGGCTCGGTGAGGTCCTCAAGGCCGTCCGGGATGTTTCCGGGCAGATCTATACGGCCTTCTCCCTCGACCTGATCAGTCGCCTGGACCCCGACGGGGGCACGCCGGTCTTGGCGATCGCGAAGGCAGCCGGCTTCACGCCGAGGCCGAACACGAAGACGAACGTGGGGCTCGGCCGGCCGCTGTTCGCAGGAGGCGCCGAATGACCCATACGCTGCACAGACAGGGAAAGCCGGAGGATCTGAAGGAGGATTACGTTCTCCTGCTCAGGACCTCCCGCTTCGTCAACCACGAGGGGTCCGAGCCGACGATGCGCAAGGTCTGGGAGGTGATCTCCCACTACGAAAAGGATCTGGTCAACTTCGGGAACCACAATCCCACCTGGGGCGACGGCGAGCTCTACGACATGGCGTACCTCAAGACGGAGGCCAAGAGCCGGATCATCCACGCCGTGTTCAAGGACCGGGAAACCATCAAGGCCTGCCTCAAGGAGCTCAAGGAGGCGGATCTGGGCATCTCGACCGTCGTCTCGGGACTTTGCGGCGAGACGGAGAAGATCTGCGCGGAGATCGGACTCACCCCGCACACGGTGAATTACTCCCTCGGCATTCACGGCAGCACGAAAAATGTGCCGCAAGGGGAGGTCCTGGAAATCCACACCCTGTGCGGACACGCCATGGTCTCCGCCGGCCTGATTCAGCACATGGCCGATGAGATCGGGCAACGAAAGACGACCTGCAAGGCGGCAGCCAAGAAGCTCTCCCGGATGTGCGATTGCGGCATCTTCAACACCTACCAGGCGGAGAAGCTGCTCGAGCGGATGACTGCCGACCGCCCGCGGTAGGGCTGCGGGCCCATTTTTTCGTTTGACAAATGGCGCGGAAGGGTCTATGAACTCAACCCATTAGGAATCGCCGGGTATTTTAGACATGAAAACAAAGGACATCCAAGTGAGATTTTTCGCTGCTGCGCTGATCGGTGGCATAATTATCGGGCCTACATATGGGGGCCTGATCGGGGGATAGTCCAAACAAAAAAAGTCCAAAGCGACTGAATCCGTTATCAGGTTCCACTGATAACGGATTTTTTGTTTTTGGCAAAGGAGAGGCTATGGCATCGACGGACGTTTACATCTACGACACGACGCTCAGGGACGGCACGCAGGGGGAGAAGATCAATTTCTCCGCGGAGGAGAAGCTGCGGATCGCCCGCCGCCTGGACGACATGGGGTTCCACTACATCGAAGGGGGATGGCCCGGCTCGAACCCCAAGGATGTCCGCTTTTTCGAGATGGCCAAGGCGGTGACCTTCAAGAACGCCCGCCTGACCGCCTTCGGGAGCACCCGGAAGCCCGGCACCCGGCCGGAAACCTGCCGGAACATCCGGACGCTGATCCAGGCCGGAACCCCGGCCGTAGCCATCTTCGGAAAGAGCTGGGACCTCCACGTCCGGGAGATCCTGGGCTGCACGCTCGAAGAGAACCTGAAGATGATCCGCGATTCGGTCGCCTACCTCAAGAAAAAGAAAAAAGAGGTGATCTTCGATGCCGAGCACTTCTTCGACGGCTTTCTCCGGAACCGCGCCTACGCCCTGAAGACCATCAAGGCGGCCTGGGAGGGCGGCGCGGACCGGATCGTCCTCTGCGATACGAACGGCGGCACCATGCCCCATGACCTCGCCGCGGCTGTCACGGCCGCCGCCGCGGCCATTCCGCCCGCGAAACTCGGGGTCCATGCGCACAACGACTGCGGGCTCGCCGCGGCCAATTCGATCGCCGCCGTGCAGGCGGGGGCGACCATGGTTCAGGGGACGGTGAACGGCTATGGGGAGAGGTGCGGCAATGCGGATCTGATCACCGTGATCTGCGACCTCCAACTCAAGATGGGCAGACGCTGCCTTCCGGAGGCATCGATCGGCCAGCTCACGAACCTCTCCTACTTCATCAGCGAGGTGGCCAATGTGAGGCCACTCCCTTTCCGCCCCTTCGTCGGGGCCAGCGCCTTTGCCCACAAGGGAGGGGTCCATGTGAACGCCATTACCAAGAATCCCCAGGCCTATGAACACATCCGGCCGGAGCTGGTGGGCAACCACCAGCGCGTACTCGCCTCCGACCTCGCCGGAAAGAGCACAGTCCTATGGAAGGCCCGGGAACTCGGCGTCGAACTCGGGGAAAAGGACGCCGTGAGCCGCAAGATCGTCCGGGAGATCAAAAGGCTCGAAAACCAGGGGTTCCAGTTCGATGCGGCCGACGGCTCCCTCTCCCTGCTCATGAAGAAGATCACCGGTGCCTTCAAGGAGCCCTTCACGCTCGAGTGCTTCAATGTGACGAACGGAAAGACCGGGAAGCACGACCCCGTCTGCCTGGCCACGATGAAGATCTCCGTCGGCAGCGAGGTGGAACTCACCGCGGCGGAGGGAAACGGTCCGGTCAACGCCCTCGACCACGCCCTCCGGAAGGCGCTCTCCAAGTTCTACCCCCAGATCGAAGAGGTTCACCTGATCGACTTCAAGGTCCGCATCGTGGAGGGGAGCGAAGGAACGGCAGCCCGGGTCAAGGTGCTTCTCGATTCCCGGGACCGGGAGGAGGTTTGGAGCACGATCGGCGTCTCCGAGAATGTGATCGAGGCGAGCTGGCAGGCGCTCGTCGACAGCATCCAGTACAAGCTGAGCAAGGAGAATCTCAACAAGAACGAAGGCGCGGTTTGACGGTAGAGAGACAATGAGTCATTTTCTGTTATATCGTATTGTTATTGTCATACCTATCAAGTATCGCATGAGATTGGAAAAGGGTCTCTATCCGATCGAAACGCCGATCAGCCGGCCGATGCCGTAGGTGAGGCCGGCGGCGGTCATGCCGAAGAGGACCATCCGCATCCCGGAGTAGGGCGCGTTGCGCCCGGTCATCAGCGTGATCGCGGCCCCGATGACGAACAGGCCGACCGCACTCAGGCCGACGCTGGCGATCACGGCGGTCGAGTCCGCGGAGAAGATGAAGGGGATGACGGGCACGACCGCGCCTGCGGCAAAGAGGAAGAACGAGGTGATGGCCGCCTCCCAGGCGGAACCGCCCAGTTCATCGGGATCGATGCCCAGCTCCTCGCGCGCCAGCGTATTCAGGGCGCTATCCCCTCCGGCGATGATGTGCGCGGCCAATTCCGCCGCCCGCTCCTTCGGCACACCCTTGGATTGATAGATCAACGCCAGTTCTTCCTCCTCCTCGTCGGGCCGGGCCTCGAGTTCCTCTTTTTCGATCTGGATCTGGAGCTCGTACAGCTCGCGCGAACTCTGCACCGAGAGCCATTCGCCCAGCGCCATGGAGCCGGCTCCCGCCAGCAGGCCAGCCAGCCCCGTGATCAGAACCCCGTCGCCGGAGAGCGATGCGCCGGCGACGCCCATCACCAGGCTCAGGTTGGAGACCAGGCCGTCGTTTGCCCCCAGTACGGCGGCGCGCAGGGCATTCCCGCCGGCGGATTTGTGCCTTCCCTCCATCTGCGCGACGGCGCTTCCGGTCATGCCGGCGCTGCTGCCGTGCGCCGCAGCCATGATCAGACGGGCGTGGGACTGTTCATCGGCCGACATCAGGCTGGCCGCCTCCTCGGGCTGGCTTCCGTAGGCCTGGCTGTCGGCCTTTTCGAGCCCGGCCACGGTCGGCAGGACGAAACGGGGGCCGAATCGTTTGCCCAGCCAGGCCAAGCAGCGCGCCCGCCACGACGGCTTCCGTTCCGGAATGGACCGGCCCGCTTCGTCCAGTTTCTCTTCCCAGAAGGCGGCATGTTTCTCCTCGGCTTTGGCCAGCCGCTCATAGACCTCCTTCATCTCGGGCTTCGTTTCTGCCTCGGAGAGCGCGCGATAGAGTGCGGCGCCGTCGATCTCTTTCTGCCTGTTCCGAAGATAACGCTGAATATCGTGTTCCGGGTCCATCTCTCCCGATCCCCCCTTCCCGCGTACACCCCCGTCCGAACGGTGCTCCCATGGTCGACAACGGCGCTGACATTTCAATCCTTTTCCAAAAATCAATTGTATCAGACATCCTGACCTGGGGAAACCCGATTCAAGGTGAGGGGGGGAGATTCTGGTGCATTCGTGAATAGCATCAGTCGGATTGTTTTACATACAGCAATGGCGGTTCAAGGCAGTAATTATTATTAATTATAGTTAGATACAACGGTACGGTGAAAATGTGCCCAATTTGCTGTCGGATATCTTAACAGTCTGTGATTTTGACTCAAGCCGCGGAAACCGAATATCAGCAGGCAGAGAAAATATTTGGCATGGGAAAATGCTTGTCTATCAAGGGACGGCGAAGAACATGTAATGACTCCATGCCATAAGATATCATTATGGCATGGTTAATGCTGAATAATCAGTCGAGTGTCGTAAACGGTCTTCAGATTTCAATTATATCTATCAAGGGAGGTGCGACGATGAAATACCGCAACACGGTCAAGAGTCTATTGCTAGGCTTGGTAGTTTCCGTCCTACTCTGCACAAGTGCTTGGGGAGCGCCATACTTTTTTGGTGGGCATTATTACGATGTCATAGGTGCACCCGAAATCACTTGGGCTGATGCAAGGAGTGCTGCCTTGGGAAACTACTATTTGGGTTTACAGGGCCATCTGGTGACAATAACGTCCGCTGCTGAAGATACGGCCGTCTTCAACATGATTGCGACAAATGGCTTGGGCGAAATGTGGGCGGGTGGTTACCAGGGCCCAGCCAACGAAACAGTTGCCACGGCTGGGTGGACTTGGGTAAATGGGGAAGGAAGCTTCCCCGGCGTCGATTCAGCTAGTCCCTATGCTAACTGGAGCGGAGGTGAACCGAACGATAATTACGGACCAGGATCAGAGCAATTCATGGGGCTTAACTGGAATCAAGGGTGGAACGATGAGGGTAATCTTGGGAACATCGCAGGTTATGTGATCGAATATGACCCGCAGACCATCAATGATGTCCCCGAACCCGCCACGATGCTCCTGCTTGGATTGGGTCTGGTGGGAATTGCCGGCCTCAGGAGAAAACTCCAGAAATAGACAAAACCAAACCAATCTTCAAAACAAAAGGCAGAGCTCGAAAGGGCGCTGCCTTTTTTATGATCCTGCCTTGCTGCTTAGCCGTCGCCATCTTTGACCGATGCCACCGTCCGCTCAGGAACGGGTGTGATCAGGGCCGCCAGACTCATTTCCGGGTCGGAAGCGTAAAATAAAACGTCGCCCCCTTTTCCACTTCCCCTTCGCCCCAGACCCGGCCGCCATGCCGGTGGATGATCCGTTGCACGATGGCGAGCCCGGCCCCGGTGCCTTCGAATTCACTCTCGCCGTGGAGGCGCTGGAACACGCCAAAAAGCTTTTCGCACTGCTTCATGTCGAATCCCGCCCCGTTGTCCCGGACATAATAGACCGCTTCGTGATCTTCCGTCCTGCCGCCGATTTCGATCAGCGCCTCTTCCTTATTCCGCGTGAACTTGACGGCGTTGGACAGAAGGTTTGCCCAGACCTGGGAAACGAGCGGACCGTCCGCGAAGGCGGCAGGGAGGCCGTCCATTTTCAGGGTCATCCTGCGGCCGGGGTTGATGGTGAGAAGCTCCTCCCATACGCGTCTCGCCAGTTCCACCATGTCGATGTCGGACAGGGAGATCGCTTGTCGCCCCAGGCGTGAGAAGGAGAGGAGGTCATCGATGAGGCGGCCCATCCTCTGCGTGTTTTCCCGGATCACCTCGAATTGCCGTCTCTCGTCCTCGTTCAGTTTATCGGCTGTCTTGCGGAGGAGCATCCGCGAGAAGCCGTCGATCGCCCGCAGCGGGGCGCGCAGGTCGTGGGAAACGGAGTAGGCAAAGGATTCCAGCTCCCTGTTGGCGGCCTCCAGCTTGGCCGACTGAAGGTTGAGGGCCTCTTCCGCCAGTCTTCGTTTGGTGATATCGATGGCGATGGCGGCCGACATCAGAATCTTGCCATCTTCGCCGCGAATGATCGCCGCCGTGAATCGCGCCCAGATGATGCCCCCGTTCTTCCGGCGGCAGCGGCATTCCATGTCGACCAGAGACTCCCGGCCATGGAGGTAGGCCGCCATGATCTCCCGGTTGTGCTGGAGCTCATCGGGTGGGGAGAGGTCGAGGATGTTCATCCGCAGCATCTCTTCGATGCTGTAGCCGGTGATCTCGCACAGGCGCTGATTCACGTTGAGAAAAGAGCCATCCGGTCCGAGTTCCGCCGTTCCGACCGCGGCACTCTCGAAAAAAGCCCGGAACCGCGTCTCACTCGCCTGAAGCTCCGCCTCGGCCCGCTTCTTCAACAGAGCCTGAAGAACGATGGGCGCCAGGGCCTCCATGATCCGCTGTTGCTCCGGCGTATAACCGCCCTCGCGGTTGCCCACGGCGATCAGGCCGACGGTCTTCCCCTCGCGGATCAGCGGCGTCCCCAGGAACGCGGTCAGTGGCGGATGGCCTTCCGGGATGCCGATGCTGTCCGGGTGGCGGGCCGGGTCGTTGGCGAGGAGGCTCCTGCCATCTTTGAGCACACGCCCGTAGAGCCCGACAATCCTGAAGCGGCCGGGTGCCCGTCGGTGCCCCGTCCGGTCGGCCATGGTGCAGGCCTCCCAGCCGGGGTTGCTGATGGTGATGTTGTATAAATGGCCGTCCGTCCGGATCTCGCCGATAAAGCCGACCGCGCTTTCCGTCAGGGCCTCGATCACTTCCAGGCAGACATCTCCCAACTCCTGCTCCGTCTTGCAGGTGATCGTTTCGCCGAATATCCGGTTGATGCCTTCCAGGATTCTGTTTTGTTGTTTCTCCTTTTCCTCGCTCTGTTTCAGCTTTCGGAAGAGAATTTCCTGTGGTTTGGTCAGGCCGGTTTCGATAAACGCCAGGAAAACAAGATAAAAGGAGGCGATTTGGAACAGATGACCGATGAGATTGGTGATGCCGAACGGGTCCGAGTAAAGGGTGAAGGTCAACCCCGTGGCGATGGAGAGGATGATCGAAGAGACGATGATCCGGAGCACCCTGGGATCGAACGAATCGCGGTTGATGAGCAGCAGGCCCATGGCTGCCAGCAGAATCAAGCAGACGACGTAGTCGCTCACCACCTTGAAAGGCGTCAACCCCACCCCTTCGACGAAGCAGGCCGGGAATGTCTTCCAGTGGAAAATGGAGAGCAGAATCAGCAAAGTCGCCAGGGAATAGACGCCGAACATCAGAGCGGTATTGAGTCTGCGCTTGATGAAGAGCGGAGCGATCAGCAGCGAGATGCTCAGAACGTACCTGCTGACGATGTACAGTGCGGGTCCTAGGTTGCCGTACTCGGGGAGGACGCCCATGCCCTTGTTGCCCAGCAGATGCAGTGAGTCCCAGAAAGCGAAATAAAGAAAGGCGATGCCGATGTAGAGGAAGAAATGGTTGTCGACCAGGCGCCGCGAATACCAGATGATCGCAAAAACGCAGGCCGCGATCACGATGGAAACGCCATCGATGAGGCAGTGGAAAAGGTTGTAGTTGTACCTGCTGACGGCGTAGAGCACGGGCAAGGCCATCACGCAGAGTATTATCGTTCCATATTGGGGCCAGGTATTTGGCTTTTCCATGACTTGTCCCGACGGTGTCAAGGCTGATTGGGATCCCGCCGGTGATCGGCGAGGCGGATGTCACAAAGCCGGCGGCAACGGAAGCTCCGGTAGCCGCGACGACGTCGTCCTCACGGTCAGGGCGGAGATCGACGCGAAAGTAACAAAAAACGGACTGTACCGGGTCAGGAAAAACCATAAAGGACCGCTGAAGTCAAGGATGAATTCGATTCCCGGACTGACATGCTTGACAATGCCTATCCCGTCCGCTACGTTCGCCGCATGGAACAACTCCTCGCCTCCCATGGCTACCCTGCCTTGTTCGTGCTCAGCTTTCTCGCTTCGACGCTCATCCCCCTGGGCTCCGAGTGGCTTCTGGCTGCCATGCTCATCAACCATCACGATCCGGTGATGACCGTGACTGTGGCCACGTCCGGAAACACGCTAGGCGCCCTGACCACCTGGGCGATCGGGATGTTGGGGGGGCCTTTTCTGATACGCCGCGTCCTGCGGATCGATGCGGCGGCGGAAGAGACGGCCAGGCGCTTCTATCGACGGTACGGCGTCTGGTCACTCCTCTTTTCCTGGCTGCCGTTCATCGGCGATCCCCTCTGCCTGGCGGGCGGCATCTTCAAAATCGGGTTCGGCCGTTTTTCCCTGCTCGTCTTCACGGGCAAACTGGCCCGCTATGCGGCGGTGGCCTTCCTGACGTTGGAGGGAATGCAGGTGTTCAGGGGTTGGTGATATGCAATCGCGCAGCGCCGGTCGGCGCTGCGCGATGATTTCTCCACGATCTTTGGCTCATGCAGGGATGGCTGGGCGCCACGCCCACTAACGATACTTCCTCTCGCCCCTCGATTTCCTCAGGTTTTTCCTGACGCTTTTTTTCTTCAGAGCTGCCCTCATCCGGTTCGTTTTACCTCTTTGCTTCATATTCGTTCCCTTTCTTTGACCAAGCGGATTTCCGAAACGATCCATGCCGCCCCAATATCCCCGGGAAAGTCAGTGCTTCCCGGTAAGGATAGGAATCTGAGAAGCGCGGCGTTATCCCTATACTTCATTTCCATTTGGAATCAAAGCATTTTCTGCGCGGGAACGTTTTAGTTCATTCGCCTGCCGATGCGGGTTTCAGCGCAGGTTCGCCTTCACTTCGGCGCCGGCACCGAACCGTTGTAGAAAGCCTCGCATTTCCCGCCGTCGAGGAACTCCTCGGCCTGCCTGAGCAGATTGAGCGCCGGTCCAGCGAGCGAGATCAGGGCGTTCGGCTTCTCCACAACGGGTTTCCGGAAAGGGCCGCGGATTTTCTGCTGCAACCGGGCGCACCCCCTGGCGTCGACCACCGCCAGGGTGACCTCTTCGAACCGCTGGTCGACGAAGTCGATCCGCCCCTTGAGCGCGACCCGGTAATGCCGGGTCGCCATGGCCACATCCCGGGCCTGCGCGACGCCGCGCTCGACCTTCCAGGCAGAGAAGAACTTTCCGATTCTGCTGCTGCCCCCCGATCCCTGCAGGACGTTCGCAAAGTCGTAACCCTTCGTGAACGCCAGGCCGATGGGCCCGGCGACGAAGAAGGCGCCGATGTCGAAGAGGTTGAAGTTCTGGCTGGACTCGTACTGGGCAAACTTCCGGTCGACGTCGGTGCCGAAGAGCTGGAGATTCTCGCCGCGCAGGGTGACCTCTCCCCCGGCGCTCCGCACGATCTCTTTTACGGTTTTCCCCCGCAGCGTCAGCTCGGCGGAAAAGTCCATCGGCCCCTCCGCGACATTCTTGGGGGAAAGGGTTTTAAGGTACTCCTCGATCCGGAGCTTTGAGAGGGACGCGCGGACCAGATAACGGGGAACGGGTTCGGAAAGATCCGCCTCGATTCTCCCGGACCCCTGGCCGCCGAAGAGGCGCAGCCCGACCGGGTCGAACGTAAAGACGCCATCAGAGCCCTTGCAGGTGAACTTCACATCCGAAAATACGAGGCTCTTCGTCCTGATCTCCGGGCAGGCGAAATCCGCGAGAAAGAAGAGACTTTTCATGGGTTCGGAACCATTTCCTCCTGAAATCCGCAAATCGCGCACGTCGAGGTTGAAATTCAGCACCTCGTATTTGTTCCCGGACTTTTCGTCCTCGTAGAGGAGAGTTCCGTCCGAGAAGGAGAGACGATCGAGAATCAGGGCGGGCACTCCCCTCTGGGCCTTCTCCCGCCGTTCGAAATTGAACTTGCCGCTGAGTTCCTGCTTGACGGAGATCACGGGACTCTGAAACGTAATCTTCTGGATCCGGACCTCCCTGCGGAGCAGTGGCCGCAGGGCGACATCGACGTGGATCGCCCGGGCGGAAGCGATCTCCACTCCCCGATTCCGGATCTGCACGTCAGCGAGCCTGACCCGTACGTCCGGAAAGAGAGTCATTCTCAACCGCCCGTTGACGCGGACTTCCATCCCCAGGGCTTCGGAGGCGGCTCTCTCCAGCCGGGGTTTGAAGACGCTCGTATCCCCAAAGAAGAACAGGGCGACGGAGATGAGGATGAAGAGCGCGATCACGCCGGCGATGGCGAAGAGGATGATTTTCAATGATTTCGACATCCGCGCTCCTGTTTCTTCAATCGACGAGCCTTCTGCTTCCGCGCTGGTCAACTCGGTCGATCCGCAGTGGGCAACCGGTTTGGTGGGGCTCAACAACTCATTCTTTGTGCGCCGCAGAAGCTCTCAGGGGTGGACAGAGGCTACCGGAATCTTACCCTCAATTTCCGGGGAGACCTGCCGGGATCCACCTGTTCCGTCTCTTTCATATGCATCAGGGTCGTCTTGACGATGTATTTCAGCCGGGCCATGTTGTCGATGACGGTTGGGACGGGAAAGGGGGGCTCCCCTTTGACGTATCTCGCCGCGTTCCTTCCGATGGCCCGGTAGGTTTCGATGGTGAGGTTCGAGGCCTGGGAGAGAAGTTCGAGGTTGTTCAGCGGTGAGAGGTCTTTCTGATGAACGACCGTCGTCCCTTTCGACTGGATGCCGAGGGCAATGCCGGAGCCGCTGAGCTGGGCAGCCTTGTGGCCGATGAAGGCGCAGTCCGCGGTGTCGTAAATCTTGATGACCCTGGCCTTCACCCCCTCCTCTTCGATCCCCCGCAGGAGCTCCTTCAGTACCTCCGCATGGGGCAGGCCGATGATGGTCTCCTGGAGGTGCGTCCCGAATGCCGGGCCGAGGCCGATGACGACCTCATTCCGGTCCGTTCCGACGGCCGCCTCTCCGATCTCTTCGATCTGCATCTCCGGCGCTCCGGTCCGGGATCGCGCGGCCATCCGGCGAGGATCTTTGGCCTGGGGGATATCCGTCAATTTTTCCCGTATCTCCCCCGCAAGGCGGTACCCGGTTCCCGGCCCCTGGTAATCGTTGGGGTCATTGATGGCGCTCTGGACATGGAACCCGGCGTCGAAGATGGCCGAGGTCTGGAGGTGGTCCCCGGCGACCCGCTGCTTCTGGATCTCCAGGATCCGCTCCGCAATGTCCCGATAGCCCAGCTTGCCCAGGGCCCGGGCAACGTCGAGCCCGGTGATATTCTCTTTCAGTATCCTTTCGGAGGCCTTCAGATCTGCCACCCGATTCCGCTCGGGCATGTCCTGACTCGTGTGGGCGGTCACGGCAGCCGCGATCTCCGCGTCGGTGATCGGCGGAAAGCCAAACTCTTTGAAGAGCGCCTGAATCGCCTTTCCCGCCTTTTCCCGGATCCGGATCACATCCTCCTCTTGAACGGGCACGATCCCGCCATTGACCAGGAAATCCCTTTGCAGAACGAGGTAGTCGTCGTAATCCTCCGAATCGAAATTGCCTCCTCCGAAAAGGTTGTCCATTCTCGGCATGGAGCTGTAGCCGGAGGTGATGAAATCGGTCCCGGGCAGGAACTGGGTCATGAGCTTGGCGCCCTTCCGCAGGTCGGAATGGGAAGACATGGCGTCATTGCCGGAGGCCACCTCCAGGTCCAGGAGGGTCGCAATCAGGTTCTCCGCAAGCACGGTCCGGCCTCCGCCCGGAAGCGAGAGGGGAAGCGCGATGCAGCTGATGGAGCCGTTCTGGACCCCCTGGCTCCCGGCGCCCTTGATGCACACGAGGCACCGGATCTCGAGATAGAGCATGGACCTTCCCTCGGAATTGCCCATCAGCACCTCGGACCCCGTGCCCGAGCTGAACCGGATTTTGGTCCCCCGGGAGGCATAGGCGGAGGCGAGAAAAGCCTTGGACCAGGGGGTATCGTCCCCATCCTTGAAGGTCGATTCGGTCCCGTAAACGGAGAGGGTCTCCGAATAGGTGGTCAACCCGAGCATCCCCAGTTTCAGGTTCAGGGCCTCTTCCACGGCGCACTGGGTCAGAACGCCGCCGCGGCCGGTCTGGGAGCCGACCAGGACGGCCAGGGCATTCATGGCGGCCGACCGGGGAACGGCTACGGTGGTCTCCTCCTCGGCAAATCCTCTCAGAGCCGCCTCGGCCGCATCCGCAGCCAGAAGGAGAGGATTCTCCCTCCGGTTCGTGACATGGGCCTGGTTGGCCGGCGTCCTTCGGGCGCGCATCTTGTGCAGGGCCATCATCATCTCGACGGTGTCGAGATGTTTGACGACCTCCAGAATTTTGGCGGGCGTGAGTCCGCTGAAGATCTTGATGACCTCCTTCCGGGAGACACCGATGTCGAGGACCTTCCGTGCGATCTTCAGAGAATCCATCTTCATGGACTTTTCGGCCTGTTCGAGGTCCAGGCCATGCTGGAGGATGAAGAAGTCGATGATGTCGAAGTCCTTCCGTTTCTTACCATCCATCTCCGCGACGATCCCCTTTTTGATGACGAGACCGGGCTGGGGATCGAAAGGGCTCTCCATGTTGACCAGCCCCACTTCCGGCCACTCCCGGATAAACGAATCCTTATTGACCTCTCTCTGGGCCAAAAGCTCAAATCGTTTGGATCTAGCCATGGTTTCCCCCCCCATGCGACTCTTTCTTCAAAAGGTCCCGTCTTTCATAAACC
Organism: Deltaproteobacteria bacterium; assembly: GCA_021372695.1. The sequence continues at coordinate 2,009 of JAJFTY010000145.1, read as the reverse complement.
CCGACTGCCTCGCGAATGAACCGGGCGTTGATTTTTGCCTGATATTTCTTCTCAATCCCTTTTGCGATCGCAATGAGCTCCGCCTTCGTGGCCTGATGGGGTCGCAGCGCGTTGTAGATCTTCAAAACCTCCTCGTCCGGAACCCTCGTCAATTCCGCGGCCCGTCTGAAATTGGCTGCAAGCTGGAATCTTCCATGGGTTTCCGCAATCCGGGCCTGATACTCCAGGGTTTCGGGGCTGATCCGGATCTCCTGGGGAGGGATCTTCCCGGAGGAAACATTTTCCAGGGAAATCTCCGAAAAATCCAATCCGGATAGGGTTTGAAGCAGATCAGGCCTCTGGGAGGCCAACGGGTAATCTCTTCGGGGATCGAATTTCTTTCCTTTCATAAAAGCCTCCGGGAATGAATGAAGGAGCAAGTCTCAAGCACCCGCGCGCTTTTGGTCTACCCGACGATACCGAAAGGCATTTTGCAGATCAAGGAGATTCTGATCCACCACTCACGCACTGCGCAGGCGGGTCAGGCGTATGAGCAGGATCGCCGTGAACGGCAGCGCGAGGCCGAGCGCAACCTGGATGATCAGCAAGTCCCCGAGCTGGCTGTAGTCGGCCGGGACCTGAAGCGCGCCGCCCGCGCCGCGGACTTCGCGGGTCACGATGAAGATCTCGTTCAGGTACTTGGTGCCGAGCTGGCTTGCCGAGAGCGCGAGATTCGTGAACGACGCCATCACCGCGAAATAGGTTGCCTTGAGATTGGCCGGCGCGGAGTTGGCGATCCAGGCCAGCATCGGGATCATCGAGATCTGGCCGAGCGGCGATTCGAGCGTGGTATCCACGATCACGATGGCGCGCGCGTCCACCAGCCCGCCGGTCATCGCCGCGGTCCACTGGTGGAGACCGTAATAGAGGCCGACGATCGGCAGGGCGAGCACGAAGCCCGCGAGGGTGAGGAAGCCGACGACATAGGCGATCGATCGCTCGGCCATGAAGCGGCGGAACAGAAACATGCCGCCGAGCGTCAGCGCGCTCCCGATCAGCGACAGCACCGAGAGGAACTGCTGGTCGAAGCCGAGTTCGTCGATCATCCACCAGGTCAGGCCCGCACCGGGTCCGGGCGTGGCGCGGAACGCGAATATCACGATCGCGGTGCCGACCAGGGTCGCGCGCGCTTCGGGTTCCAGGGCGCGTGTGAGCTTGACGATCAGGAACGCGACGATCGCAAGCGAGCCGGCGAAGACGATCTCCTCGCTGTGCGGCATCCCCCCGAGGCCGACCGTAAGCGAAAAGGCCACGAACAACAGGCTGCCGCCCAAGATCCACCAATTGATCCGTGTGGGCTCGCCGCGGGGGCTGAGCATCGTTTCGACCTGCTCGCGGCTGTATCCCTCGCGGCGCAGGCGGCGGGCGCTCCTCCGCGTGATCAGCATCGCGCTCACCACGCCCAGCACCGAGATCAGGGGAATCGTGAGCGCCATGAGGTACACGTTGCGGTAGATGAGGGCCATCTCGGCCGGGGGCAGGTGGTGCACACCGGCGAAGAGGTAGAGGTTGATCATCGCGACGAGCACGCTGCCGCCGATGATCGCGACGCGCCCGAGCGTCTGCATCGTGGTGTTCATGAGCTTACGGGTCGCGGGGTCGATGGGCGCGCCTTTCGCGTCCACGCGCGGCACGGCCTCGACGGTCATCGCGTCGGCGACCGCATCCTGGGTCACGTAACCCACCGGCGCCAAGAGCGTCGAGAGGATGAACCAGGCTTCGGCAGGCATGATCGCGGCCATGGCCGTCCGATCGCTGAGCAGCCCGACCATGATGAGCAGGCTCGCGGCGATCAGCCCGGCGCCGAGGTAGATCAAGCCGCTCTTCCAGCGCCAGATGAGGTCCACCAGATGGCCGAGCGGCATCTTCAGCGCCCAGGGGATGCCGGCCCAAAAGCCGAGGGCGGCGAGAAACGAGGCCGGGAGCCCCAGGTATTCCTTGACGAAGAAGGTGCCGACGATGGCGGTCAG
>JAJFTY010000132.1 GCA_021372695.1 Deltaproteobacteria bacterium | reverse complement strand
CACGACCACGGCCGACATCAACCCCAAGGCCCTGACGCTCGCCGCCACCGCGGCCGACAAGACTTACGACGGGAATGCGAGCGCCACCGTCACCGGCTACGGCCTCTCCGGCTTCGTCGGCACCGAGACCGTCTCGGCCGGTTCCACCTCTGCCCTCTTCGACAACAAGAACGCCGGGACCGGGAAGAGCGTCACCATCTCCGGAATCACCCTTGCCAACGGCGATAACGGCGGACTCGCCGCCAACTACGCCGTGGCCAATGCCACGACAACGACCGCGGACGTCAACCCGGCGGCTCTTTCCATCACCGCCAACGACGCCTCGAAAACCTACGGCCAGACGATCGCCTTCAGCGGCACGGAGTTCGCCTCGACGGGCCTGCAGAATAACGAGACCGTCGGCAGCGTAAGCCTGGCCAGCCCGGGGGCGGCCGCAACCGCCGGCGTTGCGGGGAGCCCCTATGCCATCGTCCCGAGTGGCGCGGCAGGCGGCACCTTCGACGCCGCCAACTATACGATCAGCTACCACAACGGTTCCCTGACCGTCACCCCCGCGGCACTCGTCGTGACCGCCAGGGACGACAGCAGGATTTACGACGGCCTCCCGTACCGCGGAGGCAACGGCGTGGTCTACGCGGGCTTTGTCAATGGGGAGTCCGGCAACGATCTCTCCGGCACATTGGCCTACGGCGGAACCAGCCAGGGGGCCACGAACCTCGGAACATACGCCATCCAGCCCTCCGGCCTGACCTCGGACAACTACGCGATCACCTTCGCGGAGGGCAGGCTGGCGATCAACGCGAACCCGAACGGCGAGAACCTGAATTCCGTTCTGACCAGTACCCAGCAGGGGGTGAACGGCACGCAGCAGAGCCAGGTCGGCAATCAGGGGACGACGACATCGTCCATGGGTCCCGGCACGGGCAGCACCTCCCTTTCAGCCGGCGCGAACAACCCGGTCCTTACCGATTCCACCGCCGGCCAGACGGCGGGGAGTGTCGTCCTGTCGTCGAACAGCTTCTACAGCCAGATCTCCATCGCCACCTCGGGCCAGACCATGACCCTGAGCTCGGCGGGCGCCGGTTCGGGAACATCCGCGTCACCCGTCGAGATGGGCACCCTGCCCGTCTTCGCCCGGGAGGGGAGCGGGGCGCCATCGCTGCAGGGGAACTACGTGATGCATCAAAGCGACAGTTCCCTGTCCCTGACGCAAACCACCGCAGCGGGGATCACCGCGGCGCCCGGGACGGGAGATATGACCTCCACAGCCCCTGCGCCGTTCACGATGACCCAGGAAAACGGCATGGTGCTTCAGATGTCCGTCATGGTGACCGGCGACGGCACGCTGGTGATCACGGTGCCCGACGGCTCCGCCTCCCTCGACGTACGGCAGGTCGTGCTGGTGGCCATGCAGGCGGCCCGGGAGTCGTTGCATACGGATCTCGGGGACCTGAGTTCGGCGCTCATCGTCCGGTAGGTAAACGGCGAGCCGGCCATCTCTTGCATCGGGACGACCGGCCGGCGGAGACCCCGCCGGCCGGTCGTCCCGTCTGGACATGCGGGGTCGAGCCGATCCGGTCGGAAGCGAGGATGAGACCCGAGAAGGGGCCGTCTTTCCGCCGCTCACCGGCGGAAGAGTTCGACCTCGAAGAGTCTCGGCCACAGCTTCCCTGTCACGAAGAGGCGGTTTGCAGCGGCGTCATAGGCGATTCCGTTGAGCACGTCCACGGGAATCAGCCGGTCGGCCTCGGAAAGCAGACCGCGCATATCGACCCAGCCGGTCACGGCGCCGGTCTGCGGAGAGATCCTGGCGATCCAGTCTGTCCGGTAGACATTGGCGAAAATCTCGCCCCGGACGAACTCCAGTTCGTTGAGCTCTCGAAGCGGCGCACCGTCCGATTGCACGTTCAGACGTCGCGTTTCCCGGAAGGTTCCGGGATCGAGAAATCTGAGCGCCGCCGTGCCGTCGCTCATGATCAGGCGGTCCCGGTCGTGGGTCAACCCCCATCCCTCTCCGGGATAGCGGAAGGTTCCCTTGAGCTTCAGGCCGGCCCGGTCGTAGATGAACCCCATCTGGGAAGTCCAGGTCAGCTGCAACAGACGGCCGCCCCAATCCGTGATCCCTTCGCCGAAATGGTGCCGGTCCAGCGAACGCTGCTCGACCACGCTGCCGCTCTCCAGGCGGACCTTCCGCAGGCTGGAGGCACCATTCAGCCCGGTCCCCTCGTAGAGAAACCCGTCGCACCAGATGAGACCCTGTGTGTAGGCCTGCCGGTCATGGGGATAGACATTGACCACCCGATAGCCATAGACGGGGAGTGAAACCGTTTTCGGCCCTGCGGATGGAAGCCCGACCTCCGGACGGACAAGACCCGGTTGCAGGAAGATCAGGGCCGCCGCCAGGAATGCCACGATTCCGGTGGGAGCAGCCCGGTGAAAGCGACGATTTCGTTTCATGAGCGCGGTCACCAGTGGGGCTGATTTCCGATGCGGTGCCCCATCACCTCCGTGGTTTCGGTGACGACGACGAAGGCGGCCGGATCGTGGCGGCGGACGATCTGTTTCAGAGTGGAGAGCTCCCGGAAGGTCACGACCGTGTAGAGAATCCGCTGCTCCCGGTGCGAATAGCCTCCCTCGCCGCGGAGGATGGTCACCCCGCGGTGGATCTCCTCCATGATCCCCCGGGAGATTGCTTCCCATTGGGGCGAGATGATGAAGATCGCTTTCCGCTGGCTCAGGCCCGTGACCACGAGGTTCGTGATCTCCGCGGAGACGTAGAGGTAGATGAGCGTATAGAGGGCGCTTTCGAGAGAGAAGAGCCACGCCGCCGTAGCCAGCACCAGGACATTGAAGGCGAGCCGGGTCGTCCCCAGACGGACGCAGAAACGCTGGAGGAGGATCACCGACAGGATGTCGGTCCCGCCCGCCGACCCGAGCGACTTCAGGATGATTCCCGATCCGGTTCCCAGGACGATGCCGGCCAGGATGGCGGCCAGGAGTTTGTCCTGCACCGGAATGACGCCGAGATCCACCCAGGCGACGGCCGCGCTATAGATGATCGTTCCGGCAATGCTGTAGAGGAAGAACCGGCGTCCGACAAAGAACCAGCCGGCGAGGAAAAGCGGCACATTTGCAACGGCGTAGAGCAGAGCGACCGAGAGGGCCGGCACGAGATAATGGAGAACGAGCGCGAGCCCCGTGACCCCGCCGCTGACAAAGAGGTGGGGGATCAGGATCCCGTTGATCCCCACGGCGGTCAGCGCGCTTCCCGCGCAGAGCAGCACCGTGTTCCGGCCGATATCCTCCAGAACCGGCCAGCCGCCCCATCGTGAAACGCCCTTCATTTCCTTACCTCCTCCGGTCGATGATCACTGCCGCGATCCTTTTTGGGAATCCTGTCCGCTTCGAAATCCCCGTCGCCTTTTCACCGCTGGTGGAAATATATCACGGGCGGAGTATCATTTCTTTCCTTTTCTTGAGCGAACCGCACAGGTCGAGGGGGACACGAGCAGCCCTTGACGTCACGTTTCCATCGCCGGGAAGGCACGGGCCACCAGACCGCGGACCCGCTCCAGCCATTCATGGCGCTGCGATTCCGTGCTCGTTACGACCACGCCGAACACCTCGCGGCGGACGTCATCCACGCCGCAGAGGCTAAACACGCAGTTCCTCCATATCAGCTCCAGAGGGTCGCCGAAGGCACATCGCTCTCGTTCGGCCGGCGTGTTGGAGGTGTTGAACACGACCGCGGTTTTCGCCCTGAGCAGGCCCGCAGGGACCCCTTCGCCGCTGTCGCCCTCGAGAAAATTGTAGGCGACGCCGGGTCGGATCACCCGGTCGATCCATCCCTTGAGGATCGCCGGCGGCTCTCCCCACCAGTTGGGGTGCACGATCACGATCCCGTCGGCCGCCGCGATCTCACGGCAGTGTGCCGCAATCTGAGGCGGCAGGGGAGCCTTGGCAGGAATTTCACCGGCTGGAAGAAGCGGGTCGAATCCCTCTGCGTAGAGGTCATGGAAGGAGACCGTGTGTCTGGCCCGGCAAAGCTCTTCGACCGCCGTTCTGGCGATGGCATGGTTGAAGCTGCCCGGATCCGGGTGGGCAAGGATGACCGTGATTCTCATGCTCCTCCGGTCCACAGGATGTCCCGCGGAAGCGCAAGAGGCCCAGGCTTCCACAAGGCATGGAAGAAATGTTGGCGGGCTGACTGAACCACTTTGACGATGGGTTGTCAATGACTTTGATCATGATGACCTTGCCATGGGTCCATCCGGGTGGTACTCTCCCTGCACGTTCGGGCCGGTCGTCTCCCCGGAGAGGCCGATTTTTTTCATCACGCGGAGCCTTCATCATCCATGGCCATCTACCTCAAGCTCGTCCTGACGACGGTCTTCTGGGGCGGCACCTTCGTGGCGGCCCGGATCGTCGCCCAGGACATGGGCCCTTTTTCCGCGTCCCTTCTGCGATTTGTCGCGGCATCCCTCTTTCTGGTCGCATTGATCCTCCGGATAGAGGGGGCGTTTCCGCGCCCGCGCCGCCATCAGATCCTTCCGGCCATCCTCCTCGGCATGACCGGCATCTTTGCCTACAACATCTTCTTCTTCCTCGGCATGAAGACCGTCCCGGCCGGGAGGGCCTCGCTCATCATCGCCAGCAATCCGGCCTTCATCTCTCTGCTCTCGGCCCTGCTGTTCCGGGAGCGGCTGGGTCGGGGCAGGATTGCCGGGATCATCGTCTGTTTCGGCGGGGCCCTTGTGGTCATCTCCCGCGGCGATCTCCGCGCCCTCATGAGCGGCGGCACCGGCTGGGGAGAGTTGTACATCGCAGGCTGCGTTGCGAGCTGGGTCGCCTATACCCTGATCGGCAAGATGATCATGAAGGATGTCACGCCGCTTGCAGCGGTCACATGGTCCTGCCTGATCGGCACGATCGCCCTCTTTCCTCCGGCCCTTCTCGAAGAGGTCATGGGACAGGCCGGCAATCCCGGCTGGGAGGATTGGGCAGGGCTGCTCTACCTCGCTTTTTTCGGGACGGTCCTCGGTTTCATCTGGTACTACCAGGGAATACGGGCGATCGGTCTCTCGCGGGCGTCCGTGTTCCTCAATCTTGTCCCGGTCAGCGGCGTCTTTCTGGGATGGCTGCTCCTCGGCGAGGCGATCAGCTTCTCGCTTCTCGCCGGAGCGGCGCTGGTGATCGGCGGCGTCTTTTTGACGAACCGCCCGGCATAGGCGGCGGGACGGCCTTCTCGCGAGCGGCAAATCCCCGGGAGTATGGGCGGAAAGATGTTGACAGCCCCCGGGAAGGTGTATAAAAATCGACGGAAATCAAAAACAGGAGGTCACGATCATGCAGGCATTGTTCACGTTGACATCTTCGGAATCGAAAAGGCTGCTGGGCAAGGCCGTCGCCGCGATGCCTGAGGTGCAGCATGCCAAAGAGAACGGATATCTGGTCATCGGGCGGGGTTCGACCAACGGCTTCATCCTGGAAGAGCTGCTGGGGAGCAAGATAGAGAAGGAGCGCTACGTGGCCGGTCAGATTGTCAAAGGGGTGCTTTGCGTCCTGCCCGGGGGATTGAGGATCAAACCCGTCACGCTGCACAAGGGCGAGGTCCTGAATGTGGAGCCGGGGGCCGTCATCGACAAGCTGACCCCGGGCGACGTGCTGATCAAGGGGGCCAATGCCGTCGATCCCTTCGGCAATGTCGGCGTCGTCATGGCCGGTCCGGGCGGCGGGACGATGGGCCAATTCTACATGGCCCTGAAGGCCCAGGGGGTCGCGACGATCTACCCGGTGGGTCTCGAAAAGATGATCCCGTCCGTCGAGGAAGCGGCCCGCTATGGGGGGAAAATGGCGCTGGGCCGGTCCATCGGCTGCCGTGTGGGGATGGCTCTGGTGGCGGATGGCACCATCGTCACGGAGGTCGAGGCGATCGAAATCCTCTTCGGTCTGAAGGCGGTCCCCTACGCTGCCGGCGGCTGGGGCGGTTCGGAGGGCTCCGTCACCCTGATCGTCGATGGCGATGACAAGGATGTCAACTGCTGCCTCGACTTCATCGAGGGGATCAAGGGCGAACCGCCCCTGCCCGCGATCAAGGGACCCTGCAAGGGGTGCGGCGCGCCATGCAGTTTCGACGGAAAAGAGCTGGAAGAGCTGCCGGCCTATCTGCGATAGGGCAAGGGGAAGCCGGCCGATGGGCATCTTCCGGATCGCCACCTACAACGTCAACTCCATCAGGAGCCGCCTCCACATCGTTCTTCCGTGGCTCCGGGAGAAACGTCCCGATGTCTTCTGCATGCAGGAGACAAAGGTGGAGGACAGCGGCTTTCCCGTGGCCGCGTTCGCCGATGAAGGCTATCAGGTGCTCTTCCGGGGCACGAGGCAGTACAATGGCGTCGCCATCGCCTACCGGGGGAAGGCAGAGTCGGTTCAGTACGGTCTTGCGGACGGTGGTCCGGCGGATGAGGACCGCCTGATCGCCGCCCTCTTTTCAGGCATCACCGTCGTCAATACCTACGTTCCCCAGGGACGGGACAAGGAGACGCCCCATTTCACCTACAAGCTCGAATGGTTCAGGCGGCTGCGGAGCTTCCTCGACGAAGCCGGATCCCCTTCGGCACCGCTGATCTGGTGCGGCGACCTCAACGTCGCTCCGGAGGGGATCGATGTCCATGATCCGAAACGACTCCTCGGCCATGTCTGCTTCACCCCGGAGGTGTGGGAGGCCTTCGCCGCCGTCCGCTCGTGGGGCCTCGAAGATCTCTTCCGAAGGCACCATCCGGGAGAGGCCGGCCGCTACACCTTTTTCGACTACCGGGTTCCCTCGGCCCTGAAACGCGGGCTCGGCTGGCGGATCGACCACATCCTGGCGACGCCGCCGCTGGCCGCCCGGTGTCTCTCCTGCGAGATCGATCTCGGACCGCGCCTCGCCGACAAACCGTCCGATCATACCATCCTCACGGCAGATTTCGCCGACGGTCAGGAAACAGGATGAACGAACCTGATATTCTGGAGACCAACGGCGAGCTCGCCCGCAAGTTCGGAGAGATCGAGGCGGACCTTGCCGGGTGCACGGCGGTCGGGGAACTGTTCGAACGGCTCCTCCTGGGGAGCCGGGCAGCGTTCGGCGTCCCCTTTGTCTGGCTCTCCGTGATTCGCACCCCCGAAACAGAGGCGCTTATCGGACTCCTCCAGGAGTCCGATCTTCTGGGGGAGCGGATCAATGTCATCGGCCCGGAGACGTTTCTTGAAATCTGCCCGGATCCGGGGCGCCCGTTTCTTGCGGCTGGGGATCTGCGCCCCTTTTTCCGCCTCATGCCCCCCCGGGAGAAATACCTCCTCCGCTCCCTGGCGATCGCCCCCCTCAGCCGGGACGGTCGCCTGATCGGCAGCCTCAACCATGGCGACGCCTCGCCCGATCGCTACCGGCCCGGCATGGAGACCGGCCTTCTCGACCATCTGGCCCGGACAGTCTCCGAACAGCTCTCCCGGCTGATGCCGCTCGGGTAATAGGGCCCGGTAAATTCGCTCCGCGCCCGAGGGGATAGATCGGCCTTGGGATTCTTCTGTTTTCTCTTGACATCCGCGCGGCTTTTTTGCCATCATGCGTTCCATCAATTGATTGAATCATCGATTGGAAGTCTGAACGGAATTCCATGGACACCCGCCGGGACCGCTGCCGGAGACGGATAGCCAGAGGCGCCGGCACTCGCTTGCGATTTGCATCCATCAACAGAGCCAAGGAGGGGGTATGCCGAACAGCTTGAACTACCGGAAGGTGTACGATCAGTCCATTCACGAACCGGAACGCTTCTGGGGGGAGGCGGCCGAGCAGGTGCAGTGGAGCCGGAAATGGGACCGGGTGCTCGACGACAGCCGGAAGCCCTTCTACCGCTGGTTCACAGGCGGCGAAATGAACACCTGCTATAACTGCCTCGATTTCCATGTGGAGAACGGACGGGCGGAGCAGGTCGCCATCATCTACGATTCGCCGGTCACAGGCACGATCCGGAAGATCGCCTACCGTGAACTCCTCGAAACGGTCTCCCGCTTCGCCCACATCCTGGGCCGTTTCGGGGTCGGTAAGGGCGACACCGTGGTGATCTACATGCCGATGATTCCCGAGGCGGTCGTCGCGATGCTTGCCTGCGCCCGGATCGGAGCGGTCCATTCCGTGGTCTTCGGGGGATTCGCCCCGAACGAGCTCGCCATCCGGATCAACGACGCCAAGCCGAAACTGGTGGTCTCAGGCTCCTGCGGGATCGAGGGGAAGAAGACGATCCCCTACAAGCCCCTCCTGGACGAGGCGGTCCGGCTGGCCGATCACAAGCCTGAAAAGTGCATCATCTTCCAACGGCCCCAGCTTGCCGCCGATCTGATTCCGGGGAGGGATTTCGACTGGGCGGAACTCATGAAAACGGCAAAGCCGGCCTGCTGCGTCCCGGTCGCGGCGACCGATCCGCTCTACATCCTCTACACCTCCGGAACGACGGGCCGACCCAAGGGGGTCGTGCGGGACAACGGCGGCCACGCCGTGGCGCTGAAGTGGTCGATGAAGCACATCTACGACGTCCGCCCCGGCGAGGTCTATTGGGCCGCCTCGGACGTCGGATGGGTCGTCGGCCACTCCTACATCGTCTACGCCCCGCTTCTCGCAGGATGTACGACCGTTCTCTATGAGGGGAAGCCGGTCGGCACGCCCGATCCGGGCGCCTTCTGGCGCGTCATCTCGCAGCACGGCGTCTCCGTTCTCTTCACCGCCCCGACAGCCTTCCGCGCGATTAAGAAGGAGGACCCGAACGGGGAACATCTCAAGAAATATGACATCCGTTCGCTCCGCTATCTCTTCCTCGCCGGAGAGCGACTCGACCCGGACACCTACCGCTGGGCGAGCAGCATGCTGGGCATCCCCGTGGTGGACCACTGGTGGCAGACGGAGACGGGCTGGGCCATCGCCGCCAACTGCATGGGGATCGAACCCTTCCCGATCAAGGCCGGCTCTCCCACGAAGGCCGTCCCCGGCTACGACGTCCGGATCGTCGACTACATGGGGAAGCCGCTGCCGGACGGCAAGGAGGGCTACGTCGTCATCCATCTTCCCCTGCCGCCCGGCTGTCTGCCGACCCTCTGGAACGACGACGAGCGCTTTCTCGAATATGTCAACAAGATCCCGGACTGCTACCTGACGGGGGACGGCGGGTTCTACGACGAGGAGGGCTATCTCTTCATCATGGGGCGGATCGACGACGTCATCAATGTGGCGGGGCATCGGCTCTCGACCGGAGCGATGGAGGAGATCATCTCCAAACACCGCGACGTGGCGGAATGCGCGGTCCTAGGGGTGAACGACGCCCTCAAGGGGCAGGTCCCGATCGGATTCTTCGTGCTGAAGAGCGGCGTCGAGAGAAGCCCCGACGAAATCGCTTCCGAGCTCGTGCAGATGGTCCGGAACGATCTGGGGGCGCTCGCCTGCTTCCGGCAGTGCGTCGTCGTGAAGGCGCTGCCGAAGACCCGCTCCGGGAAGATCCTGCGGGCGACGATCCGCAAGATCGCCGACGGCGAGGATTATGAAATCCCCTCGACGATCGAGGATGCCTCCGTGCTCACCGGCATCACCGCCTCGGCGCAGAAAATCGGCTATGCCCGGAAAACGGGCTGAAAACCTCTCCTGCTTCCGGCCGGCCTCAGCGTCAACATCGGACCGGTCGGGAGCAGGAGCAGGACCAGATTGAAACCCCCTTCGGGTCTCCGCTATCAACCCTCCGCACCGACCGATGACGACAGCAGGGCGAGCGCAATCACCGCGGCATAAACGCCTCCGGGCAAAATTCGCGCCCGCCGAACCTTTACGGCACTCCCCTTCTGTGGTAGAAACCCGCATGATTCACCGAGCAAATCCGAGAAAAATGCTACACGGAAAAACGGGCAGACCGCATGAGATGAAGCTGCCGGCGGGCCACGGACGCAGGCATGTGCGCCCTCGCCTCCGGATGAAACCCGAGGCAGAGCCTTCGTTGAAACCGGTTTTCGCGAAGATCGGCAAGCCGGTCACGGCACCCTTCCGGCCGGACCCCTTTCAATCGGAGGCTCTCGAAGCGATCGGGCTCGGCGACTGCCTGGTCATGGCCCCCACCGGTTCGGGAAAGACCTGGATCGCCGAAGAGGCGATCCGCGCCATCTTTCTCGGCGCAGGCCGCTGCTGGTATGCCTCCCCCCTGAAGGCCCTGACCAACGCCAAATGGGTCGAATTCGGGCAGCGCTTCGGGGAAGCCAACGTCGGCATCCTGACCGGCGATACCAAGGAAAACACCGACGCCCCCATCATCGTCGGAACGACCGAGATCCTTCGGAACCAGCTCTACGATGCCATGCACAGCGGGGAGAACCTGAACTGCGACCTGGTGATCCTCGACGAGGCCCATTTCCTGGGGGACCGGGACCGGGGGGTCGTCTGGGAGGAGATCATGATCTACCTCCCCGTCCGGATCAACCTGTTGCTGCTCTCCGCGACCATCGGCAACGGCGAGGAGATCGCCGCCTGGCTTGCCTCCATCAGGAAGAAGCCCTGCCGCGTCATCCGTGAGGAGAAGAGGCCCGTCCCTCTTTACCCCCTCTTCCTGCACCCGTCGGGCCGCCTCATGCCCCTGATCGAGGAGAGCCGGCTCTTCAGAAAGATCGACGAATTCGTCGGCCGGAGTCAGCATGGACCTGCGGACCGCGGCCTGCCGCCGTTCGGGGAGATGCTGGACGTCCTGGAACGGTTCAAGCTCCTGCCGGCGATCTTTTTCCTGAAATCCCGGGCCGAGTGTGACGCGGCCCTCGGGATGTGCGGGCCTGCCGACGGCGGGACCGAGGAGGAGGCGTTCATTCCGTGCATCGAGGCGCTGCTGGAACGCTTCCCCTATCTCCGGAACCATAGGCAGCTCTACAATCTTCAGACGGCCCGCGTGGCCGCCCATCACGGCGGACAGCTCCCTGCCTGGAAATTCCTCGTGGAGACGATGATGAAGCGGGGGTGTCTCAAGGCGATTTTCGCCACCTCCACCGTTGCAGCAGGCGTCAATTTCCCCGCCCGGACGATTGTGCTCTTGAATTCGGACCTTTTCAACGGCCACGACTTCACCCCGCTCTCGGGCACGGAATTTCACCAGATGACGGGACGGGCAGGCAGGCGCGGACAGGACCGGGTCGGCTTCATGTGCGTCGTTCCCGGGCGCTTCATGGATCTGATCCATATCCGGAAGCTCCTCTCGCGGAAACCGGAAGCGATCACAAGCCGGATCCGGAGCGATTTTTCGATGGTTCTGAACCTCCTCCTCTCCCAGACGCCCGGGGACATCCGGGAGATCTTCGAGAAATCACTGGCCGCCTACCAGCATGGTCATCGCGCTGAGCACGGACGACCACAGGCGGAGCAGGTCGATCTCTGGAGGGATTTTCAGCGCCATCTCCACCTTCTTCGGGCAGAGGGCTTCGTCGGCAATGACGACCGGCTGACGGAGACCGGGACTTGGGCCTCCAAACTCCGTCTGGATCAGCCTCTGCTCATCGCCGAATGTCTCCGCCGGGGGGTCTTTCCCCGGGAGGACGAAAGGCTCCTGGCGGCCGCCATCGCCCCCTTCGTCTATGATGGGGATCAGGAACTGACCATCCTGCGGGCAGAGCTTCCCCGTCGTCTGACCCGCGTCTACGACCGCATGATCAAGGCCCTGTCGCCTCTCGCGGAGCGCCTCAAGGCCGGGGGATTCCCCGTCGCCCGCCTCTTTCTCTGGCCGGCAGCAGTGATCCACGAGTGGGCGGCGGGAGGCGAGTGGGACCGGATCGTCCGGAATGCGGGGATCACGGACGGCGACCTGGCCATGCTGATCATGAGGACAGCGGACAATCTCCGCCAGATCATGTCGCTCCACGAGACCCATCCGGAAACGGCAGCGCTTGCCGCGTCCGCCCGGGATGCGATCCTTCGCGAACCGGTTGTTTTTTTAAGCTGACCGGGGTGCCAATCTCAGGTATGGCGTTTCGAGACAGCGGGATTTCGACGCTCCATTTCCAGAATTCGCGATTTGGCGCTTGACACGGCTGCGGCGGTCATTATATAAGGCGCGCTTGCCGAAGCGGGCTGTTTTGCCCGATTGTCTTTCTTGAACTTTTGCAGGGTCCCCATCGTCTAGTGGCCTAGGACACTGGCCTTTCACGCCGGCGACCGGGGTTCGAATCCCCGTGGGGACGCCAATAGAAACAGGGGGTTGCCGATTCAGGTAGTCCCCGTTATTTCGTACCCACCGACTGAAGACCTTTCCCGTGCGGGTGAAGGTGAAATAATAAGTCGCATTGTAGAGCATTCTGTCTTTCCTTCGCCCAACTGTCACATCCGATGAAAGAGACGCGGACGGATATTGAATTATCACGGTCGAAACCGTGGGAATGACGCATTTCAGGGACATCGGGAAACGGCAAGGGGCGAAGGATGCAAAGGCCTCATCCATCTAAGCTACTTTAATTATAGAGAATAAAGCCGAAGATTTTTGACGGATCTTTTTAGTCCAGGATGGCACAGACATTGCCCAATGGGAATCGAGGGACAGTGGGGTGAGCGCTCCTAAGGAGCGGGCAACCATAGAGAAGTGAAAGGATACCGGCCATGATTCGAAAATCTAACAGGAGGATCCGGGCGGGCTTCACGTTGGTCGAACTGATGATCGTGATCGCGATCATCGGCATTCTGGCGGCGATCGCCACCCAGCAGTTCACCGTCTACAAGGCGAGGAGTTATAACGCCGTGTCCAGATCGGATCTGAAAAACGCTTACACAGCGGCGCAGGCCTTCTTTACCGACAATCCGACAAGCACATTCACCCCGGCAGATCTGGCAGCAAAAGGCTTTCTCGCCACGCCGGGCGTAGACTTCGACATCACAGACGGAACGCAGAGCGGCCTCACGTTGACGGCAACCAACGCGAACGCGGGCGCTGCGGCCATCCTCTACACCATGTTCGCCAGCGGCGTGATCACTCCCTGATGCGCGGTCACTGCTCTCCGATTCGACAGGCTATTTTCTGCGCGACGGGAATCGAATCGGCATGAACGATCTGGACCATTCGGAACGCGAACGCTTCCGAAAAGTTTCCGTCACCCCCGCCGCACGCCCTCAACTCATCAGCACTTTTGCGAGGACGATCCCAATCACCAGCCAGACAGGGATGGAAATGATCAGCGCCAGAACCATCCCGCGGGTGTTCTTCAACCGCTCCTGGAGGTTCTGTTCAAGAAGGGCTCTTTCGATCTTCACCTTGATTTCGTCGATATGAAAGGGCTTGGTGATGTAATCTCTTGCCCCTTTTTTCATCACCTCGATGCTCGACTGGATGGACGGATGGCCGGTGATCATGATGAAAAGGGCTCCCGGGTTGATCTCTTTGATTTTGCTCAGAAGCTCCAATCCATCCATCGGTTCCATGAAGAGGTCTGAAAGAACGATATCGAAATGGCCCTGTCGGTAAATCTGCAAGGCGTCCCGGCCGTTTGCGGCGCACGTCACCTCGTAGCCGTTCCCCTTGAGATATTCCGCGAGGAGATCCCGCATCGTCTTTTCGTCATCTACGACCAGCATGTGTTTGAGATCTTCCATACGGATTCTCTCCTCGGTGATCTTCGGTTGTGACAGGCGGGCGCATTACGAAAGACACTTACAAGTTCGGCACCGTTCTGTCAAACTGTTTTTGACGATTGGCCTTTTCGAACTGCATCCCTTCCCTAGAAACCGCGGGGGATACGACATAGCCACCACTCCCGGACCGGCACGCCGTCCCGAGCGTCTCCTTCCCGGACGAAAACAGGGGCTGAAGAATGGGCAAAATTGCTCATTGTGAAAATGTGGCAGGATATTTGCGATCATATCCATGCGGGTTCCGGAGCCCGGGCGGTACTGCCGTTCGACCGGATTTCGCCAGAGGAAAATCGAACGCAGAACGCGGAGTGTGCTTTCATGACCAGAGTCATCGTTGCGTTGGACGGAGTGACCTTCAGCCAGGCGCGGGAATCGGGAACCCTCTCTGCCTTGGCCAAAGCGTGCGAGAAGAAAATGATCTGGGGCGTCAAGGTCAGCGATATGCTCTACAGCGGGAATGTTACTCAGATCATCTCGGCATTGAAGGATGAGTTCAAACTGGCCGTCATGGCCGATGTCAAACTGCACGATATCCCCTCGACCATGGAGAACAGCATCGGAAAACTGGTCGGGGCGGGGGCCAATATCGTCACGATTCACTGTTCCTCGAATTACCGGCCCAGGAATCCTGCCCTCCTCAAATACATCGCCGGAGTGACGGCTCTGACCTCTTTTACGGACCTCGAAATAAAATGGATCTATGACAGACCCCATGAGGAGATCATTCGGGCTTTTTCGGACATCGCACTGATGAACAGCTATGAGTATATCGTGGGTTCCGTGAAGGACATGAACATCGTCCAGGGCAACCCCCTGAAGAAGATCTGCACCGGAATCAGACCTGCCTGGTATCCTGAGCGACACGATCAGATCCGCATCTCGTCCGTCAAGGAGGCGCTGCGGGCCGAGCCTGAATTCATCGTGGTCGGCCGGCCGATCACCACGGCAGGCAACCTCATGGATGCAACCGAACGTCTCTTCTCGGAGATTCAATGACGAACCCATCTGCCGGGGCTGTCAACCTCCCGGCCCGAATCGTCAAAAATATGGCCATTGAGCCGACAAGTTGCTCCGAAAGGGACTCCACCGCCAAGGTTCGCGAGGCATCGAGTGATCACGTATGATGACTGACGAGATTGTGTCCCAGATTGAGGCGATCGAACAAGCATTGCTCAAAGAATCCGTTCTCGGTTTCGATCCTGCCATTCTATCCATTTTGGACGACGTTGAAATCGGTCAGGATGAGATTGAAGCTCTGAAGTCCCGGCTGGGCGCCGACGTGTTCACCTACCTCTTCAGCATCGCCAATTCCGCCTACCATGGCAGCGCCAAAATGGGCCCGGTCAAACAATTTTTTGACGTCGTCAACCGCCTGGGCATGCACTACACAAAGGGGTTGATTCTGCAGTTCGCCCTGCGTCATCTGGCACGGGGAGACGATGACGCCGAGATGATCTTTGCGAAGGATTTCGCAGCTTCGGTCGTGGGAAGAGTGATGGCGCGCGGTCTGGGCTTTCAGGATGACGCCGCACGGAAGGTGGAACTCGCCTGCCTCCTTTCGAATGTCGGCGCCTTGATGATGATGGTGTACCGAAATCATTTCTCCCCAGGGGGCATGTTCTTAACCGATGATTTCATCAGGACGAATCAGAGATATCTCACGGAACGGATCATCCACAGATTTCAACTTCCCGGGTATCTCCACGAAATGATCATGACTGATGGCTTTATCCTCGAACGTATGGGGATCGGTCTGCCTTCCGTGGTAAAATTGGCCGTCGCCGCCGTGGATTGGTCTTTTCGGAGCTGGGATGGCAGGCTGTTGTTCAGGTACTCGCAAACGTCCCGGGATGGCGGATCTGCCCCTTCTCTCGCAGCGATCGTTGAAGAGCAGTTTGCCGCAGCAGGCATGAAGAAATATCTCGTCACCTTGCCTGCACCGACCCGGCTCGATTAGCCGGTAACGTCATCCTGCGCCGCCATCACCGCTACTGCAGAAGAATGATGCTGATCCGCCTGTTCCTGGGATCTGTCGGATTCTCTTTGACCAGCAATTCCTGATCGGCGTAGCCAACGACCCGGGCGATCCTGCCCGGATCGACGCCGTTGTTTTCCAGCTCCCTTCTCGCCGCAGAGGCCCGCGAGGTGGAGAGCTCCCAGTTGGTCTTCTGTGCCGTCTTGAAAGGGGCGGAATCGGTATGACCCTCGATGACGATGCGGTTTGGCTTCTCCCGGATATTCTCGGAGACGAGTCTGATGATCTGCACCGCCTTCTCCGTCGGCTCGTCGCTGCCCAGGCGAAAGATGTCGCTTCCCTCGGCATCGACGATCTGGATCCTGAGGCCTTCCGGGGTGGTGTCGACCAGAACCTGATTCTTCAGCGCCTGTAGCTTGTCGTCGATCGCCATCCGCATCATCCTCGCGAGTTCATGGGGAGGCGTCTTTTTCCCCTCCTTCACCCTGAATGACTCCTTCTGCATGACTCTTCCCGTCTCGAGCACACCGGCGGACTTGTCCAGGATGGAGGTGCCCGACTGCTGGGGCTGGTCCTTCATGAGGCTGAAATTCGTGAAATATTCGGACACGGCAATCCTTTTTTCAGGAGCGACCATGGCCAGCAGCCAGAGGAGGAGGAAAAAAGCCATCATCGCCGTCACGAAATCGGCATAGGCCACCTTCCACGAACCGCCGTGGCTGGCCTCGTGCGATTTCTTCCTCTTCTTGCGGATCATGATTTTCGAAGAATCTTCCATGCTATTTCTTCTGGCGAAGCGCCTCCTCCATCTCGGCAAACGACGGCTGGGCATTTTCAGGGATCACGCGGCGGCCGAATTCGACGGCCACTTTCGGGGCCGATCCTCCGAGAAAGGAAATCAAGGCAACCTTCAGAACATTCAGGTATTGCATCCTCTCTCCGGCGCTATGTTCGAGATTCCTGCCCATCGGCCCGACAAATCCGTAGCAGAGAAGCACCCCGAGAAACGTTCCGACCATGGCCGCCCCGACGCTCTGTCCGAGAACGTCGGGCGACTCTTTCATTTTGCCCATCGTGATCACGATTCCCAGAACGGCGGCGACGATGCCCAGACCCGGCAGGGAATCCGCCACGAAATTGATCGCTTTGGACGGGGCCATGATCTCTTCCTGATAGGTTTCCAGTTCCGTGTCGATCAGCGCCTCCAGTTCATAGGTTGCGATTGTCGTGGTCATCACGATGCGGAGCGTATCCGCGATCAAGAGAACCGCACGCTCATTTTTCAAGATCTTCGGGTACTTATTGAACAAGACGCTCTCATGTGGCGCGTCGACATCGGACTCGATGGAGACAAGCCCCTGCTGCCTGATCTTGTAAAATACGCCGTTGAGCAGCAGCAGGGCGTCGACGTAATCCTGTTTGGAGTAGGATTGGCCGGCAAAGATATCCTTGATGCCGCCCAGAGTGGCCTTGATGATCTTCGGGGGATTGCTGATGATGAACCCGCCGCAGGCGGCGCCGCCGATGATCAACAGCTCCACCGGCTGGAAAAGGACGGAAAGGTTTCCATGCTCCAGGAGATATCCGCCGACGACCGCTCCAAAGACAGCCAGAATTCCGACGATGATGAGCATGGCTCCTATCTCCTCTTCTCTCGGATGATTTCCCGTTCTCTCTCGAAGACGAAGCGGATGATCTCATCCCTCACGGAGACATCGATATGGGCAAAGCGAATGGCGGTAAAAAAGCTTTTGTCCCTCGGTATCGATTTGGTGACATCGCCGTAGAGGCACATCGCGACCGGCTGGTTCCGCGTCAGCATGAGTTTGATTTCCAGAGTCGTCCCGAGGGCAATTGCCTCCGGCAGCAAGAAACTCATCCCTCCCCCGCTGATACTGACCGCCTTGCTCTTGAGGCCGAAATATCCCTCGTGCTGCAAGGTGATCAGACGGATCACCGTGTCGAGCTTCACATTCAATACCTTAAGCCACTCCGCGATGATATAATCGTGATCCGTCAGCTCCGGTATCGGTCTCAGCTCCGGTGCGGAGGTATAACCCAGAATCCGGGCCTGGATATGTTCCTTCTCCTCATCCGCGACGATTCGATAGTCGAACGGGAGATAGGCATCGACCCGGGAGAATTCGCGCCTCAGGCTTTCTCCTCCGGCCATCTGATCCGTTTCCATAACGTCTTCCCTCCGAATGGCTCCCATCGCGATCCCATGAACCGATGGTTCATTGATGGGAGCGCCTCGCCGCTTCCGCCGGACAGAATCAAGCCTCGGTCCCGGACTGGTCTGGTGCCATCTCCATTGATCGGGTGGGCGACCTTCAAATTAACCGCAATCCATGCAAGTCAGATGCCATGAAAAGCCTTGCGGCCAAAAAGGTCCGTGGCAAGGAACAGATCCGGCGTTCCGATCCGCTCGCCTCAGAATCTGGGCAACTCGTTTCGGCTGAACGGGCCTTTTGCGCCGATCGCCGATGAACGGCACACACCTTGCTAATGGTTTCTGACACAACGGATGCTTACACAATCGGGATATCAGGATCCGCCATCCGGAGATCATGAGGACGCCTTGAAAAAAATTGTCTTGCTGCTGCTGATTCTGTCCATATCCGCCTCGGCATACGCGAAACGGCCCTCTTCCGGCGTCGAACCGGCGAGTACCCGTGATATCGCGACAGCCACGCCGAAGCCGGCCGAACTGCCGGAAAATCCTCAGGCGGCACCCGGCGACGCACAGGCAGAGGATTTGAAGACCGGCATGCAGTACTATCACGAACGAAAGTACCCGGAGGCGATCAGTGCCCTTTCCAGGTACGCGACGCTTGCGCCGAAAAGTCCCCAGCGAACAGCGGCCCTGCTGATCATCGGCAAGAGCCTGGACGAGATGAACAGGCTTCGATCCGCACTGAATATCTACAACCGGGTGGCAGAGCAGTATCCGAACACTCCGGAAGCCCTGCTCGCCGTCGTCGCGATGGCCGACATCGGCGTTGATCGGCCACCCCCCGATTTCCGCAGCGGTCACAAGTGGTCGGAATATGTCAAGGACCCTGTCATGGCCTACGATGCCATTCTTGCGAAAAACACCCCCTTGCCGATCGTCGAACATATCCATCTGCAGCGGGCCCGTGCTTTGGCGAAATCGAAGCGCCATAGAGAAGCACATTACACATTGTCAATTTTGCTTCAGAAATTTCCACAGACCGGATACCGCGAACAGGCCCGGGGGCTCATGCGGGAATGTTCGCTCGCTCTGATCGATCAGTACAGTCTGGCGGAAGATCATCTGGCGGTCGCCGATATTTTCAAACAGGGATGGAAAGAGGGGATGATCCGCACGGAGGACACCGATGCGCTCGTGAAATCCTCCTTCAGCCTCGCCCGTCTGGGACTGGTTGAAGAGTCGTCAGCCGTGATCACCGCCCTCAGAAGGAGCGCCGCTGGGAAGCCGCGCTCCTATGGCGAAAGAATAGAGAAGATGGTTGCAGAGATGCAGAATCACTTAACGTTACCCCCATCTGATTCCACACCGGCCGCGGGGAAGTGGCGTCAATTCCAAACCGGCCGGGACCAGCTCAACGCCAATCAGCCGACGCTGGCCGAGAAGACCCTGAACGATCTGAAGAGCGGAAACGGCGATCCCTTCTGGGCCAAGATCACGGAGTATCTTCTCGAGGAGAACCGGTGGGTGCGAAAATATCAGAGGCAAATCGGATCATGACCAACCCCAGTTTTGCCCACATTTTCGAGAGTCTTCCCCTGGGAGTTGTGGTGTTCGACCTCAGCGGCTGCATCCAGTTCATGAACCGATCCGCCCGGGCGATGCTTCATGTCCGGGAGGTCTGCCCGGGAGGACGAAATCTCCATACCCTTCCCGGTCTCCTTTCGCTTTCGGAGCTGCTGCGGCCGGACTCCGTCAAAGAAGCGGAAGAGACGACGATCCAATTCGAAGGCCGGACGCTGGAGATCACAGCCGCCGCGGTGGAGGAGGAGGGGCCTCCCGTCAGGGTGATGACGCTCAAAGACGTCACCCAGAGGGAGAAGAGCCGGGCGATCGAGAAAAGCAAAGAAAGGTATGCGCTCGTCAGCGAGCTCTCCGCCGACATCGCCCATGAAATCAGGAATCCTCTCGGCAGCATCGAACTTCTCGCCTCCCTGCTCAGAAAGGAGTCCCTTCGGGGGAAAGACGTCCACCGGGCCAATCAGATCATGGCCGCTGTCAAAAACGTCGAGAGCGCCATTTCCGGTCTCATCCATCGCAACAAGAAGGATCAGCTTCCCGCCATCCCTGTCAAGATTCACGATCTCCTGAGAGAGATTCTGCTCTTCTCGGAAACGATCATCGACGGCGGTTCGGTCTTCCTGTCGGCCCGGTATGCGGAGGGCGAGCCGATCATCGCATGCAGTGCCGAAATGATGAAGCAGGTGTTCCTCCATATCATTCTGAATGCCCTGCCGGGCGTGGGATGCCTCGACATTGTCACCCAGTGGGCAGAGGAAAGCCAAGCCATCGAAATCCATTTCGTTGAGCGGAGTGAAGCCGATCCCCGCAATGGGCAATTCGGGATCTTCAATCGCCTGTCGCGCGCCAAGGATGACCACTGGGGGCTCGGCCTGGCAATTATCCACAACATCGTGGACCTGTACCGTGGCTGCATGAGGTTCGAGTATCGGGAAGAGGTCGGAGCCGCTCTCGTTCTCAGCTTCCCCGTTCTCGGCACGGGGAAGCCGGTGTCTGACGCATCCGGCGGTGCGGCCGAAGCGAGGAAGGAAGCGGATGAAGAAGAATAGAATTCTCGTCGTGGACGATGATCACTCCATGAGACTTGCCCTCTCGGAGTCTCTCGAAAGCTGCGGCTACGATATCGCCGCCGCGGAAAACGGGCGCGAGGCCGTTGCGCTGTTCAAGAACGGGAAATTCGATCTGGTCGTCACCGATATGAAGATGCCGGGCATGACCGGCATCGACGTCTTGAGAGTCGTCAAAGATTTGGCGCCGGATGTTCCGGTCATCCTCATCACGGCTTACGGCACGGTGGGAACGGCCGTGGAAGCGATGAAGGAGGGGGCGGCGGAATTCATCATGAAACCTTTTTCCCTGGACGATCTTGAAGCCGTCGTAAAGCATGTATTGGATTCATTCGCCAAGAAGACGCAGCAGAAAAGTGAGGCGCTGGATCCCGAACACCGGATCATCACTCAGGATCCCAAGTTTCTCGCCATCATCGAAATGCTGAAAAACGTCGCCAAGAGCAAGTCCAGCATCCTGATCCAGGGTGAAAGCGGTACGGGCAAGGAGCTGCTGGCAAAATGCATACACCACCACAGCAACCGCAGAAGCCAACCTTTTGTGGCTGTGAATTGCGCTGCTATTCCGCACAATCTTCTCGAAAGCGAAATGCTTGGCTACGAAAAGGGGGCCTTTACCGGCGCATCCCAGAGGAAGCTGGGGAAATTCGAGCTCGCCCACACCGGAACATTGCTTCTGGATGAGGTCAGCGAGATGGACGTTCACCTGCAGGCCAAACTCCTCCGGGTCATCCAGGAATCGGAGGTAGACCGTCTGGGGGGAAGTGCCCCGATCCCCGTCGACGTCCGCATCATTGCCACGACGAACGTCCATCTGCCTTCTGCGATTGAAGACAAGACATTTCGCAGCGACCTCTACTATCGTTTGAATGTCATCCCCGTCAAAATACCGCCGCTCAGGGAGAGAAACGGCGACGTCCTGTACCTGACGGACCACTTTCTGGAAAAATTTGCCGGTGAAAGGGAGCTGAAGAAGCCTCCTCTTTCCAGGGAGGCGGCCACCCTGCTGAAAACATATCCTTTCCCGGGGAATGTCCGGGAGTTGGAGAATGTCATCGAGCGGGCAGTTCTGATGACGAATGGCGGCACGATCACCGTTGAGTCCCTCTGCCTGGAGCCTGCGGTGGCCCGAACCGTCGCCCTGCCGGCGGAACCGCCCCCGGATGTCCCCGCTCCCGGAAACGGCGTCCCGGCCAATTCCTCTAAAACGTTGAAGGACGTTGAGAAGAGCCTGATCTGCGACACCCTGGACCGGGTCGGAGGAAACAAGACCAAGGCCGCAAAACTGCTGGGGATTAGTGTTCGGACGCTCTGGAACAAGGTCAATGAATACGGGATGGAGAAGGGTGGAATCGTTTAAGCTGGTATGCCCTTTGCACTGGGAACAGCAGGAGGAGAAACATGGATATTCTTTTTGGCAAGACGATGAATCTGCTCTCCGGGATGCTCGATTATCGTTCGACACGCCATAAAGTGATCGCCTCCAATGTCGCCAACATTGACACAGAGGGTTTCAAGCCCTCCGACGTCTCTTTTAAACAGGAACTGGGGAAAGCGAATTCCCTCCGGATGGCGACCACGGATCCCAAGCATATCGGGCGCGTCGAGAACGAGGTCGGTCCCCTGGAGATCACCACGTCGGAAGAGAACGTCCAGATTGACACGGAGATGGTCAACCTTTCGGAAAATCAACTCATGTACAATGCGACAGTGGAAATGCTTTCCAGAAAATTCCGAGGGCTCAACACGGTGCTGAAGGAGGCCAAGTAACATGGATGTGAACCGATCATTCAAGATTTGCGGCTCTGGACTCGCCGCCCAAAGGGCGAAGATGGACGTCGTTTCATCGAACCTCGCCAACATCAGCACAACCCGTACCCCTGAAGGCGGGCCGTACAAAAAAAAGGCCGTCGCCCTCTCGGCGGAAGAGGTGGGCGGCCGATTCGATTCGAGCCTGAAAGAGGCCGTGCAATCCGTGAAGGTCGATGAGATCACCGAGGACCCGAAGGTCAAGATGATGTACGATCCCGCCCACCCCGATGCCGATGCGAAGGGCTTTGTCGCCATGCCCGATATCAATCTGATGTCGGAAATGGCGGATATGATCGCGGCGAGCCGCGCTTTCGAGGCCTGCGTCACGGCATTCGATGCGACAAAGAGCATGGCCCTCAAGACGCTGGAGATGGGCCGATAGCCCCTGCCAGATGAAAGGAACTCCTATGGACAGCATCGCCATCGGCAGAAGGGAGGTCGTCGCCCCTGCCCTTCCGAAAGACGGACAGATCAAGACCGGATCCGGCGGCGGCTTTTCGGACGCCCTTTCCAAAGCGGTTTCCGAGGTGAACCATTTGCAGCTCAATGCCGACAAGGCTATCCAGAGCGTCCAGAAAGGCCAGTCGGACAGCCTTCATGAAGCCGTCATCGCCCTCGAAAAAGCGGACATCTCCTTTCGGGCAATGCTGACTGTCAGAAACAAACTCATCGAGGCCTATCAAGAGGTCATGAGGATGCAGGTGTAAACCTATGGGTCAGAACCTTGAAAGAATGTTGAGAGGGCTCGGTGCATTGCCGGGTCCCAGGAAAGTGGCCCTCGCCGTTGTGGCTCTCCTGGTCGCAGCGAGCATCATGACCTTCGCCTATTTCACGAACCAGGAAGATTATCGCGTTCTCTTCACCAACCTGACGAGCGTTGATGCTTCGGCCATCGTGACCAAGCTCAAGGAGAAAAAGATCCCCTACCAGATCTCCCCGTCGGGCGAGACCGTTTCCGTACCTGCGGCGCAGGTTTCCGAACTGCGGCTTGAACTGGCCGGGGCCGGCCTTCCCCAGGGCGGAGGCGTGGGTTTCGAAATCTTTGACAACAAGAATTTCGGAGCCACGGAATTCGAGCAGCAGATGAACTATCGCCGGGCGCTCCAGGGAGAGCTCTCCCGCACCATCAACAGCCTCGATGAAATCCAGCAATGCCGGGTCCATATCGTCCTTCCCAAGGAATCCCTGTTCGTGGAACAGCAGAAGAAACCCACGGCATCGGTGACCATCAAACTCAAGGCAGGAAGAAAATTGAAGGAGTCTCAAATCGAGGGCATCGGACATCTGGTCGCGAGCAGCGTCGAAGGTCTGAGTGCCAATGAAGTGATGATCGTCGACAGCCAAGGCAACATCCTCTCGAAGCGACAGGCAGATTCGGGACAGATGCAGCTTTCCTCATCCCAGGTCGAGCACCAGCGGAACGTCGAGAAGGAGATGGCGAATCAGATCCAAACCCTGCTGGAGAGTGTGGTCGGCCCGGGGAAGGCGGCCGTGCGGGTAAACGCGGAACTGGACTTCAGTCTGAAGGAGAAGACGGAGGAGGTCTACGATCCCGAATCCCCGGTCGTCCGGAGCAGTCAGAAGCAATCGGAGAGGGCCGTCGGATCGGTTTCCATGACCAGCCGCGGAGCCGCCACCGCCAATGCTGCGGCAGCGGCCACCCCGTCAGAGAAGGAAAAGTCAGAGGAAACGATCAATTACGAGATCAACAGGACCGTCAGCAAAACGGTCATGCCCACCGGGGAGATCAAGAAGCTTTCGATCGCCGTTCTCGTGGACGGCATCTATCAAAAGAATGACAAAGGGGTCCTGAGCTATCAGGAAAGACCGAAGAAGGAGCTAGAATCATTCGAAGATCTGGTCAGGAAATCGGCGGGCTTCAACGCGCAAAGGGGGGATCAGGTGGCGGTCTCGAGCATGCCCTTCAATCGCCCCGATGCGGAAGAGGGAATGGCGGGACAGTCGTGGCAGTCCGCGATCGCCCCGGCCGTGCCGACGATCAAATATGTCGTGCTGATCATCGGATTGGTGCTCACCTTCCTCTTCATCATCCGTCCGCTGATCCGGAATGTGATCACCACCGCGCTGCGCATCGAGGCCAACGAACAGAGGGCGGTCGCGTCCGACGGCGGCGCCCCGCTGGCCCTGGGCGGTCAGCCGCCGCATCTTGCACTGTCCCAGCTCGACGATAAATCCATGAGCGAGATGGCGCTGGCCAAACAACTGGCAGGGGCTGATTCGAAGAAATTTGCTGAATTGCTGAGGAACTGGCTGAAATGATCAACGAAGAAAAAGCGGCCATGATACTCCTCTCCCTGGACGAGGACCTCGCCGCCGAAGTGATGAAGAATCTCCGCCCGTCCGAAATCAAGCGCATCGGCAAGTACATGAACCGCATTACGACCATTCCCGCCGACACGCTGAACACGGTGGCCAAAGAATTCATCGTCATGGCCAAGGAAAGGGGGGGCAGCCTTTCCGTCCAGGATGATGTCACGAAGAAGATCATGACCAAGGCACTGGGCGAGAAGGGCGCGCAGGACATTCTCCTGGAGGTCGCCAGCAGCAAGGCCACCGACAATCTGATCACGGACAAGATCAGGGACATGGACCCGCGGGTCCTGCTCGAATTCACGAAGACCGAGCATCCCCAAACGATCGCCCTGATTCTGGCCCACATGGCGCCGGAGCAGGCGGCCATCATGCTGGAAGGGTTTTCCACGCCGATGCAGATCGAGATATCCAAAAGGATGGCCACCCTGAAAAGCGTGCCGCATGAGTTTCTCGAAGACGTGGCGAAAACGCTCGAGAAGGAACTCATGTCGGACAACATGGTCGAGCAGCAGGTCGGCGGCGTCAAGGTCATGTCGGAG
Source organism: Deltaproteobacteria bacterium (assembly GCA_021372695.1). Next base: position 37,594 of record JAJFTY010000132.1, on the reverse strand, counting down.
ATCCTCAACCGGATGAGCCGGTCAGGTGAAAACGCCATCCTCACGTCGCTCGAGGAAGAAGATGCCGACCTGGCGACTCAATTGCGGGCGCTGATGTTCACCTTCGAGGACGTGCTGAAGCTCGACGACAAGAGCCTTCAGGAACTCCTTCGGGAGATCTCCACCGATGATCTGGCCAAGGCGATGAAAATGGTGGATGAGAGCATGCGGGAGAAGATCTATCGCAACATGTCCAAACGAGGCTCGGAAATGCTCAAAGAGGACATCGAAATGATGCCTCCCATCCGCCTGTCGGAGGTGGAAGCCAGTCAACGGACGATCCTGGATGTGACCAAGAAGTTGGAAGCCGAGGGGCGGATCATGCTCCTGCGGGGCAGCGAGGAAGACGAGTTTGTGTGATCCGAAAGGGTAGCCATGTTTCACTTTGAACTGCAGACCATTCTGGATGTCAGAAAAACACTGGAGGATCAGGTCCTCCAGGAATTCTCTCAACAACAGAGGGTGCTTCAAAAGGAGAACGAACAGCTCCAGGCCATCCGACAACAGAAGAGCGCGCTCATCGATGAGTTGCGGGACGTGCAGGGCAAGAAGGTCAACGTGACCGAAATCACGATGAATGCAGAATGGATCACAGGGTGCCTGAAGAGCGAGGAACTTCAGAAGGAACAGGTCAAAAAGGCCGCAAAGATGACGGACATGAAGAAAGAGGCCCTGTTTGAAGCGATCAAGAAACGAAAGTCCATGGAAATCCTCAAAACGAAGAAGTTCAACCAGCATCAATTCGATTTGAATCTGGCGGAGCGGACCGCCATCGACGAAATTGCACTGGTTCGCCACAACAGGAAGAAAGAAGAATGAAACGTTTTATCGTCGCCTGCCAGATTGCCATCGCCGCTCTCTTCATCATCAAGATACTCTTCTGGTCGGAGACGCTTCGGGTCGAGTCGACATGGCCGATGATCTCGCTGGATCCTGTCGGGCAGGCCATCGCCCAGACGACGAAGCCCGCCACGGCCCCGGAGGTGAAAGATGTTCTGGACGACCCCCTGAAGAAAGAACGAGACCTTCTGGCTTCTCTGCAGAAGCGGCAAAAGGAGTTGGACGTCCGGGAAAGTGATATCAAGGCAGAAGAGCAGAAGGTCCTCGGCCTGAAGAAAGAGGTCATGGAGAAGATCGATGCGTTGAAGGCGCTCGAAACCCAGCTCAGCTCCAAACTGGACGTGGAGAAGAATAACGACTCCAAGAGATTGAAAGAGCTGGCCAAGGTGTACGAAGCCACCCCCCCTCCGAAGGCTGCGGCAATGCTTGAAAAGCTCGATGTCAGGACAGCAGCGGGAATCACCATCAACATGAAACGCGAGCGGGCAGGGCTGATCTGGGGCCATCTCACCCCCCAAAAAGCCGTAGCCATCACCCAGGAAATCACCCGAACTGCCCAGTCGGCAGCCGAATAGGCCTGTGCCGCTCGCCGGCCCCTGCCCACCTCTTCATCCTCATGCACGCCGCAGTCGTGGCGGCTTCTTGGGGAAGATCATCCGGATGCTCGCCGGGCCGTCGAATCGACCGCCTCTCTGATCCCCGGCACCACCGCCTTCTTGATCCTTCGCAATCGCATCGCTCACCCGGCAAACCCAGCTCTGCCGCTGCTGCCAGCTGAATGAAACGCGGCCGGTAATTTTTTCCCACCTGCTCTTCATCACGTCCGGAATAATTTGCCGCACTCCCCTCCTCCAGAGAACACGTTATAACAACTATTTGTTTATATTGATCATTATTTGTGGCATGGATATTGATATTCCTTTGCACAGAAAGGAACCGGCGCTGCATGGAAACGACCGCATTCGACATCACATCCTCGCTCAGCCTCAAAGAAGGCGCGATCCTCCGGGGGAAGGCACCGGCAGTTTCACCGGCGCAGGAGTTTCAGCCGGAGGGCAACTCCCTCTTCGCCGATATGCTCGAACAGAAGATTGCCGAGGGGACCTCGGGTTCCGCACCCGGCATACCGACCGCGTCACAAAGCAAAAAACGACCCGTCCCCATCGCCGTGAAGGGGATCAATATCGCCCGCAAGGCCGAACCCGCCATGGACGGAAAGGCAAAGCCAAAGACAGACCCTCCCGGCTCGCCAGCCGGAGAGGAACCGATTGGCAGCGCAGCCACAGAAGGCGCGCCCCTGGCCGGACCGGCAAAGACGATTTCGTCTCCTCTGACGGCGGGTAGGGAACCGGCCGGGGCCGCGAAGATCACCGTCGCTGTTGCCGCGGAGAACCCTCTTTCGGAAAAGAAGGTTGCACCGGCTGCCCGAGTGACGGCGTCAGATGAACATGACTCCGAGGCGGACCCGGTGATGGCGGAAAGCAACGCCCGTCCGATCGTGCAGCCACCCGCGACCGATACGGGGCTCTTCGCGCAGCCGCTTCAATTGCCAGAGGCTGGAACTCTGGAAGAAGCGGCGGTGATGCCCCTGACGGAGACACATTCCGGAATGAAGACGGAGCCGCCGGCAGCGATAGGAGTGCTCCGTGAAGAACCGTCCGCTACCGTCTCCGCTGAGCCTCTTCCTGCGTCCGGGCATCATACTGATCATCGTTCCGCTTTGAAGGGGAGCGAAAACACGGCGGAACCCCAACCCCCGTTCGTGCCCGACGCTGTCGAAGCAGAGGCGGGGGAAAAAGGCAAAGCCTCAGCGGACGCGGCATCCGATCTGCCTGGGAAAGGGAGCGGGGTGGAGGTTGGCGCGGGCCTCGAACGGCGCCAGACCGCTGCGACCGCTCACAGCGACGGGAAGCCATCGGGAGAACCGAAGGGGGGAGCAGCGGCAGCGATCGAGAAGCCGAGCCCGACGGTTCACGATGTCGAGCCCGTACCCGAACGCACAACTCCCGCGGGTTCCGCGAACCGGTCTCTCCCTTCCGGAAGCAGCGCGACAGAGAGCACGGCTGCGGTCCGCGACCATCAGCAGGTCCAGGGGACGACTGTCCAACATCCGGCAAAGCATGCCGAGCGCGATCCAATCCCTTTCCACGTCGACCTGACGAATGCGACATCCCTTCAGCAGGATGTCGGGACAGCTGCACCCGCCGCCCCATCCGCAGCCGAGATGCAGGGGGTCATCGACCAGATCCTGGCAGCGAGACAGACCGTGAGCAGCGATTCCGGTCGGATCCGGATCCTTCTCAATCCCCCGAACCTCGGGTCAGTCGATCTTGAAATTGTCGTCCGCGGAGAGAGGGTCGAAGTGGTCATGACCGCCGAAAATGCATCCGTCCAGCAGGCGCTACAGTCCCGTGGAGACGACATCCGCATCTCGCTGCAACGACAGGATCTGAAGATAGAGGGATTTCAGGTCCTCCTGCAGGATAACGGGGCGGGCCAGCAGCAGGCCCGCGGCGATGCCATGTATGGAGAAGGCGGGGAACGCCGGGAGAGATACACCAGGGAAGATAGCGCGCCCGCACTGCCGGCCTTTTCATCCCCCATCATGGGAAGGACATCGGTCGAAGGTCGGGTCAGCATCTTCGCCTGAGCCAACAGAGGAGACAAGAAATGAGCACCAACGCCATCAGCAATTATGAAAGCCTGCTGGGACAGACCGGCACCACCTCTTCAAGCCAGACGGCCACCAAAACCGTCGGCAAGGATGAGTTCATGAAACTCCTCCTCGCCCAGCTCAAGAATCAGGACCCGCTCAATCCGATGGACGGGACCGATTTTGCCGCTCAACTGGCCCAGTTCTCCAGCCTCGAACAGTTGACGAACCTCAATACCACGCTGGAGACCCAGAGCGTGAATCAGATGACCCTAGGCTATGCCCAGTCGGTCAACATGATCGGGAAGGAGGTCGTTGCGAACGCGGGCAACACCATCACCGCCACCGGGCAGACAGCCTCGTTGAACTACCAACTGGCAAGCGATGCGCAGAGTGTCACCATCACCATCCTGGACAAGAACGGGAGACTCGTCAAGACCTGGGACGAATCGGCCAAGTCGGCCGGAATGAACCATACGACATGGGACTGCTCCGGCGTCGAACGGGGCGACTACACCTATCAGGTCACCGCCAAGGATTCATTCAGCTCGGCCGTGACCGCCCAGACGTTGACCACAGGGGTGGTGTCGGCGGTTCATTTCCGGAGCAACCAGATCCTGGTCACTGTGAACGGCCGGGAAGTCCCCCTCAGTAATATTATCGAAATCAAAACACCGGAGAACGGGTAACCAACCGACAAGGAGGAATGAGAGATGGGAAGCGCAATATCGATCGGGACCACGGGTTTATCGGCAAGCTCGAAGCAGATGGATGTCATCGGCAACAATCTTGCCAATTCCAATACGCTTGGGTTCAAGGCAGGCAATACCTATTTCGCCAGCATGCTGAATCAAAGCCTGTCGAGCTCCGGGTCCATGGCGGTCGGTCAGGGAGTCATCGTGGCCGCCATAGATACGCAGTTCACGCAGGGCTCTTTCGAGACCACGGGGAATGCGACGGACCTGGCGATCGACGGTGAAGGCTTTTTCGTCGTCAAGGATTCGGATGGCGCCTCCTACTACACCCGTGCCGGCGAATTCCATATCAACAAGGAGGGGCTGCTCGCAGACGTGAACAACTACATCGTGCAGGGAATCAGCGTCTCGCAGGCCACGGGCACCGACACCGGGGTGGAAATGACGCAGGACATCTCCTTCGACAACGCCATGTCCAATGCCCGGGCCACCACCGAGATCAGCGTCGGCGCCAATCTCGACGACAATACGGAGTATGGTGAGTCGTTCAACGTCTCCCAGAATGTCTTCGACTCTCGGGGACAGATTCACAATCTCTCAATCACCTTCCTAAAAACGGAGGGGAACGGCATGTGGGGCTTTGATGCCAAGCTCGACGGCACGAACCTCAGCGACGCGACAGAGCAGCAGGCGTCCGGGTTGACCTTCGACAAGGATGGTGAGCTTCTGGGCATGTACCAAGGCAGCATCCCCGCTGCCGGCGCAGGGGCTCCCGCGGCCGCCATCGGCACCGGCCTCACCGTCGGCACCATCGTGGGCACGACCGTCACCAAGCCGGGGCAGATCTTCAAGAATGCCGCCGGCATATCACTGACTAAGGAGGCGCCCACCGGCGTCTGGACGGTCACCAATCCCGCGGGATACGATAATGCGGTTGCCTGGCAGGAGGCCGAGGGCAGCAACAACGTCCTCAAAGTGGACATGGACGGTCAGGGAGGTGCGGATATCGTCTTCGATCTCGGAGCGACTTCCACCATGTCAACCGAAGTCGCCACGATGACGTTCGCCGGTCCTCTGACTGCCGGCGATACAATCACCGTCGCAGGCCGGACCTTTACGGCCACCGGCGCGGCAACCGCGGCACAGGTCGCCACTGCTTTTGCCGGGGGGGCTGTGGTAAACGGTGCGATGTCCGGAACCTTGACGGGCTACACGGCAGCTGCGGGCGCACCGGGGGTCACCGTGTTTACGAGCACGACTCCGGGCGCAAACGTTGGGGACTTGACCGCGGCTGTGACAGGAACGGCCGTCGCACCCGGTTACGCCTATGTCCAAGGCGGCAGCGCCGTACCCAACCAGTGGTCGGCCGGGAACACCGTGACCTTCAACGTCGTCAAGACCGACGTCCCCCTCACAGATGTTTCGCTGACCTTCGGCCCGCTGAGCGAGAACCTGAGCGGCGAAGCCTCCACGATCGGTTTGCCGACGGGAACCGGGGCCACAGCCCAGAACAAGATCAACTGGAACCTGGTCGGGGATGGCGCCAAAACGATCACGAGCTACGCCAGTTCATCGGTTCTCAAGTCCCTTTCCGACGACGGCTACACCTACGGAGTCCTGAAGAACATCAATGTGGAAAGCGATGGCATCATCACCGGCTCCTTCACGAACGGCCAGACCTCCAATCTGGGTCAGATCGTCCTGGCGAGTTTCCCCGATTCCTCGGGCCTGAGGAAGATCGGGAACTATTTCGGGGCAACGACGAGTTCCGGAGAGGCGATCACCAACCGGGCAGGATCGGGTGGGCTGGGTGAAATCATGAACCATTCACTCGAGATCTCCAATACGGATGTCGCCAAGGAATTCATCAACATGATCACCGCACAGCGCGCTTATCAGGCCAATTCGCGGGTCATTACCACGGCGGACCAGATGCTCACGGAGTTGATGAACATCAAGCGGTAGGAGTTTCCGGGCGGGGAGCGGGAACCTTCCTCCGTTCCCCGCCCCGCCCGGGCATCAGCGAATTTCGGTTCCCGGAGGGGGGCGGCGATCCGGTCCGCCCTTCTGTATTGGTTGCGGAAATATGAACGTCCAACATCCCCAACGCAGCACATATCCGGCTGTCATCCCGTCCGAGCAGACTCTGCCTGTCTCTCCTGCAAAGAAAACCATTCTGGCTCCCTCACCCTGGGCAGCGGGCGAGATCATCGATTGCGTGGAAATCAACTCCGAAAATGTCCCACTGACACCCCAGCGACAGGCCACCTATCCGGTACGGGCTGACCACCCCCCTCCTGCCAAAGGTCAGTGGATCGACATATGGATTTGACGTTCTCGTCAATACTTTGACATCGATTCTGCCCGATCTCCCCTCTTTTCCCGTCATACGGCCGATTCTTCAGTCCCAAACCACCCTCCCTGCTTGGCATATTCCTTGCTCTTCCTTTGAGCGGCAAGCGGTCGTCTCGATCATTACTTCATTTGGGGATCGTTGTGGATTTTGCAACCATCATCGGAATTCTTGGCGGATTCGGCCTGGTCATCGTTGCCATGATGTCCGGCGGCGGACTCTCCTGGTTTGTCGACGGCCCCTCCGCGATGATCGTATTCGGCGGCACGCTGGGCGCCGTTCTGATCAACTATCCCCTGTCGGACCTCCTGGGGGTGAGCAAAGTGGCAAGAAACGTCTTCCGGACCAAGGGGCAGAGGACAGACGTCGTCATCCATCAGCTTGTTGAAATGTCCAAGGTATCGCGCCGTGACGGGATCATGTCCCTCCAGAATATGGTCAAAGGCAACAAGGACCCATTCCTGACCAAAGCGGTCAATCTCGTCGTGGACGGCGTCGATCCCGCGCAGGTTTCGGATATCCTCGAGACGGAGCTCGATTCCATCGGCGAGCGCCACCGATTGGGAGCGGAGATCTTCACGACGATGGGAAACTTCGCCCCCGCGATGGGGCTGGTCGGAACTTTGATCGGTCTGGTCCAGATGCTCAAGCAGATGAATCAGCCGGGGACGATCGGCCCGTCCATGGCGGTCGCACTGATGACCACTTTTTACGGGGTTATCCTGGCCAATCTCGTTTTCCTGCCCATCGCCGGGAAACTGAAGACCAGAAGTTCAAGGGAGCTGCTGATGAAGCGCTTGATCATCAACGGTATCCTCTCCATTCAGTCCGGGGACAATCCGAGGGTCGTGGAGCAGAAGCTTCTCTCCTACATCCCCCCGCGGGAGAGGAGGTCGCAATTCTACCATGACTAGGCCTCCCCTGCCGCCTGCAATCCAGCCGGTACCGCAATGGCAGACGATCTACTGTTCCCTGATGCTGTTGCTGGTCGTCTTCTTCGTGATGTTGATCGCCTATTCGGCAGTCGACAAAGACCGGTTTCGGGAGATTAAGAAAGTGGCCCACAAGGCGCCGGCGGCTTCGGTGGCATCGCCCAACATCCAGCAGGCGATGCAGTCGATGAGGCAATTGAACGAGAATCTGGGCGTCGACAGCGGCTGCACGGTCATCAGGACGGAGGACGGTTTCAAGGCGGTCGTTCCGAACCCGGTGCTCTTCGCCTCGGGGGATGCCTCACTCGGTGGAGCGACGTACCCCATACTCGACGGAATCGTCAGGATCGCCGAACGTGACCATCTCTCGATTCAGGTCGAGGGCCATACGGACAATCTCCCGATCCGCACGGAAAAATTCCCCTCGAATTGGGAACTGGCCACCCTGCGTGCCGTCTCCATCCTGAGGTACCTGAACCAGAAGGGTATCCCTCCGGAAAGACTGGCGGCCGTCGGCTTTTCGGAATATCGGCCGGTGGCGAGCAACGATACAGCCGAGGGGCGCCAAAGAAACAGGCGGATTGAAATTCTTTTCAGGACGGCGAGATGACCAGACGGGATCATACGGGAGAGGTCGCAACCAGGACATGGCAGATGAGTTTCAACGATCTGCTGACCGTCCTGCTGACATTCTTCATCCTTCTCGTCTCCATCTCCGACATCAGCCTGAACAAGGTCCAGGATCTCTCTTCGTCCGTCGCCCAGGTGTTCGGCCCCGTCACGGGTGAGGATCAACGCACCCTCTTGGTCAGGGCGATCGGCCACACAGACGGAATCGAAGCTCGAGCCTTCGAGGGAGGGGTTTCCATCGTCCTTCGCGAGTCCCTTGTCTACACCTCTGGATCGGCCGAGATCCTCCACAAGGACGTACTCAGATCAGTGGGCGAGAAACTCAAGAAGGCGGACGGATCGATCCTCGTCGAAGGACACACCGATTCCATTCCCGTCACCGGCGGGCCGTTCTCTTCGAACTGGGACCTCTCCGCCCTGAGAGCCGTGAATGTGGTGAAGTTTCTTGTTGATGAATGCGGAATGGATCCCCGGAATATGTCGGCCGCAGGATACGCCGATTCCCGACCGGTGGCATCCAATGAATCTGCGGAAGGCAGAGCGAAAAACAGGCGGGTGAACCTGATCGTATCACTGAAGTGAGGGGGTTATGGCAAAAGAGAACAGGGGTAAAGAGATCGTTGAAGAAGAGGCGCCGGTCGAGGAGCCGAAGAAGAAATCCAAATTCAAATGGATACTGATCTCCGCGGTGGCATTGGTCGTCGTCGCATCGGGGGCATTCGCGGCTTATTACTTTCTTTCGAAAACGGACTCCAAGAAGCCGGCCGAGAAACCGGCCGTCGTGTCGATCTGGCCCATGGACGCGTTTGTGATCAATATCGCCGATACCAATGGGGAGAGGTATCTGAAGATCGTCATCCAGTTGGAGGTTTCCGATCCGTCGGTCGGGCCTGAGTTGGACCAGCTCAAGCCGCGCATCCGCGACACCATCCTCGACCTGCTGACCCCCAAAACCTACAAGGACCTCATGGATCTGGCGGGGAAACAGCGGCTGCGCGAGGATATCGCGGGGCGGATCAATAACATCCTCCAGCGGGGGAAGGTGACCAAGGTCTATTTCACGGATTTCGTCATTCAATAGTCGGGGAACTGATCGTGGCAAATATCCTATCTCAGGAAGAAGTAGACGCCCTGTTGCGGGGGATCTCGGGCGGCGAGATCGAGACGCAGACGGTCGACCTTCAGGGACCGACCGACGTGATGACCTATGATCTGACCAGCCAGGACAGGATCATCCGCGGCCGGATGCCCACATTGGAGATGACCAACGAAAAGTTCACGAGGATGTTCCGCACGACGCTTTCGTCGATGCTTCGCAAGGTCACCAGCGTGACGGCCATGTCCACCGAAATGGTGAAGTTCGGCGAGTTTCTGAAATCGATTCCCGTCCCGACCAGCATGCACCTCTTCAAGCTCGATCCCCTGCGGGGCAGCGGCCTGATCATCGTCGAATCGAAAATCATCTTCATGCTGGTCGACATCATTTTCGGGGGCACCGGGAGAAACGCCTTCAAAATCGAGGGCCGCGAGTTTACCGCCATCGAAAACAACATCATCAAGAAGGTCATTCTGAGCGCTCTCGGGGATATCGAGAAGGCATGGCAGTCGCTGGTCGAACTGAAGATCGCTTACCAGCGCTCCGAGATCAACCCGCAATTCATCCAGCTTGTTCCGCCGACCGATGTGGTCATCGTCTCGACCTTCGAGATCGAGGTGGAATACTCTTCGGGAACGATCTCCCTGTGCATCCCCTATTCGACGCTCGAGCCGCTCCGGGACCGCCTGCAGGCCGGCTACCAGAGTGAGCAGCTCGAGGTCGACAAGACGTGGGTCAACCGTTTCAAGGCAGGTCTGCTCTCCTCCAAAGTGGACCTCATCGCACGTCTGGGAAGCACGGAAATCAACGCCAGTGAGGTGATCAACCTGAAGCGGGGCGATGTCATCCCGTTGGCCCAGAGCGTAACGGATCCCATCAATATCTTCCTGGAAGGGGTGACGAAATTCAGAGGTCGCCCCGTCATTCATAAAGGCAACCAGGCGGTTCAGGTTTCGCATATCATTTCAAACGACGAGGTAATCGATTATGGAGCAGAATGAGATAGACGCCCTGCTGAACAACGGCCCGGTCGCCGAAGCGTCCAGCTCTGCGGGAAAGAGCGATGACGAGCTCCAATGGGCGGATGTCCAGAACGAGCTGGAGCAATCACAGACCGGGAAACCCTCCGTCGAAGTCAAGGCGGCCGCTTTCGAGGAGATCACCAAGACGGAGACGCCCAAGCAGCAGCTCGACCTGGATTTCATCCTGGACATTCCCCTCTTTCTCACCGTTGAACTGGGGCGCACCAGGATGCTGATCAGCGAACTGCTCCAACTGGGGCAGGGATCGGTGGTCGAGATGACCAAATTGGCGGGCGAACCGATGGATGTCTACGTCAACCAGAGGCTCATTGCCCGCGGCGAGGTGGTGGTCGTCAATGAAAAATTCGGCGTCCGCTTGACGGATATCGTTTCCCCTGCGGAACGGATCAGCAAGCTCAGATAGGAGAAACTTCCTTGGAATCGGTTAGTTTCGCGTGGTCATTCTTCAAGATGCTGGCTGCCCTTGCCATCGTGATCGCGATGATGATCGGGACGGCCTGTGTGTTGAAAAAATACTTCTATCGCTCACCCGAGACTGCGGGCGGGAACCCCATGATCCATATCCTGGCCGACCGCTATCTCGGCCCCAAGAATAGCATCCTTCTGGTGGACGTCCTCGGTCAGGTCATGCTTCTGGGCGTTTCGGCCAATCAGATCTCTGCGCTGGGGACGATCTCGGACCCGAAGGCGATCGAGAGCCTGAAAAATATCCAGCTTCAACCCAGAGCCCTCCCCATCTCGGAAAGCCTTCGCCGCTGCAGGTCTCTCTTCCGGAACATCGGCCAACTGCGAAAGGGCAAGTGACCATGAATCGGAGACATCTCATGGCACTGTTCGTCGTGGCGGTCATCCTGCTCCTGGCCGCGTCGGCATCCGCCCAGCCCACGGCCCTTCCCAACGTCAGCCTGAATATCGGCGGCAATGCGGACCAGGGGAAAGCGGCCACTGTCGTCCAGTTACTCTTGATATTGACCGTCCTTTCGCTGGCACCCGCCATCCTGATGATGGTCACCTCATTCACGCGCATCGTCGTCGTCCTTTCCCTGGTCAGGCATGCCCTCGGCACGCAGCAGATGCCCTCCAACCAGATCATCGTCGGGTTGGCCCTCTTTCTCACCTTTTTCATCATGGCGCCCGTCTGGCAGCAGGTCAATGAAACGGCATTGCAGCCCTACTACGAAGAACGGATCAGCGGCGAGGAGGCTTTCGCCCTGGCCGCGACCCCGGTCAGAAATTTCATGCTGAAGCAGACCCGGGAAAAAGATTTGGCCCTCTTTGTCAAGCTGTCGAAAGAGAAGAGACCCGATAAACCGGCGGACGTCTCGCTGACCGTTCTCATCCCGGCCTTCGTGATCAGCGAACTCAAGACGGCCTTCCAGATCGGATTCCTCATCTTCCTTCCCTTCTTCATCATCGATATCGTCGTGGCGAGCATCCTGCTATCCATGGGGATGATGATGCTTCCGCCGATCATGATCAGCATGCCGTTCAAACTGCTGCTTTTCGTGCTGGTCGACGGCTGGTACCTGATCGTCGAATCTCTGGTCCGGAGCTTTAAATGAGAGGAAGGACAAGAACCGATGAGTGTTGATTTTATCGTAGGAATCATGGCTGAAACGATCCGTGTGACCCTGCTCGTCTCTGCACCGGTTCTCCTCGTGGGTCTCGTGGTCGGCGTCGTGATCAGCCTCTTCCAGGCCGTGACCCAGGTCCAGGAAATGACCCTGGTGTTTGTCCCCAAAATCGTCGCCTGCCTCGTCGTTCTGGTGGCCGCACTCCCCTGGATGGTCAATCTTCTCGTATCGTTCACGGAGCACCTCTTCACCAATATCCCCAACTACATCCGATAGGAGCCATGATGGGGACGCCGATCATCCAATCAGAGCAAGTTCTCCTGTTTGCCTTTCTTTTTCTGCGGGTCGGCGCCATTCTGATCATGATCCCCGTCATCGGGGAACAGACCGTTCCGCTCAGCGTCAAGGGAGGGCTCTCCATCCTGATTTCCCTGCTGCTTTTGCCGACGATTCCGATACAGCTTCCCGATCTCCATTCGGGATCGGACGCGCAAATCTTCTGGGTCGTCATTGCCATGTGCAGTGAAATTTTGATCGGCATCGTGATCGGATTCGCGGCAAAGATCGTCTTCGCGGGCATACAGTTCGCGGGCGAAATGATCGGCATCCAGATTGGATTCTCCATCGTCAGCGTCATCGATCCGATCTCCAGCGCACAGATCTCGGTCATCTCCGAATTTCAGTACCTGGTGGCGCTCCTCATCTATCTCGCGGTGGATGCGCATCACACATTCATCCTGGCCATTTCCGACAGTTATCAATTCATCTCTCCCTTCGCCTACCATTTTTCCGGATCGCTTGCGCAGTACATCATCCTCCTTTCGAAGGAGCTGTTTGTGCTGGCGATCAAGATCAGCGCCCCCATCATGGCGGTTCTCTTTTTCACCAATGTCGCGCTGGGGATCGTGGCCAGAACCGTCCCGCAAATCAACGTCTTCATCGTGGGCTTCCCCCTGCAGATTGCCGTCGGGCTGGTCTTTCTGTCGCTGATGTCGCCCTTTTTCGTCAGGCTGGTCCAGGGGGCGTTCTCCCGGCTCGGGGGAGAGATATACACCCTGCTGCGCCTCATGTAGGGCAGCGCAAAATTTCCAACGCTTGCGTCATGAAATAGACGGATAGTGGCATGGCAGAAGAGAACGATCAGGAACGAACCGAACAGGCGACATCCAAAAGACGGCAGGATGCGCGCGAGAAGGGGCAGGTGGCCAAGAGCAGGGAACTGGCATCTGTGGCCGTTCTCGGGGCCTGCCTCGTCTATTTCTATTTCAACGCATCCGACCTTGCCGCCCGCCTGATGGCCCTGATGAGGACCTCCTTCCGCAGTTCGGGCCAAACCACCGTCAGCACCGACACGATTCAGCCCCTGTTGACCGATCTGCTTTATCAGACCTTTGCCCTGCTGGCCCCCTTTCTCCTGGTCGCGGTCATCGCAGGGCTCATGATCAACATTCTGCAGGTCGGCATCCTCTTCTCAGCGGAAGCCATCACGCCGAAGTATTCGAAGATCGACCCCTTCAAAGGGCTGCAGCGTCTCTTTTCGATGCGTTCGTTCGTCGAACTGATCAAAAGCATCCTAAAGATGGCCGTCATCGGATTTGTCGCCTATCTGACGATCAGCGGTGAATCCTCCAAACTGCTTCCGCTCATGGATCTCGGCGCAAGGGATATCCTCAGCTATCTCGGCAAGATTTCATTCAAGATCCTCCTCAGCACGTGCTGCGTTCTGATCATCCTCGCCATACTCGACTACGGCTATCAGAAGTGGGAGCACGAGAAGAGCCTGAAGATGTCGATGAAGGAAATCAAGGACGAGAACAAGGAAACCGAAGGGGACCCCCTCATCAAGGGGCGGATCAAGAAACTTCAGCGGGAGATGGCCAGGAGAAGAATGATGGCGGCCGTGCCCAAGGCCGATGTGGTCATCACCAACCCCACCCATTATGCCGTCGCAATCCGCTATGAGCCGGAAACCATGAACGCACCGTGCGTCGTTGCCAAGGGAGCCGACTTCCTGGCCCAGAAAATCAAGGAGGTTGCCCGAAACAGCGGTGTGCCCATCGTCGAGAACAAGTTGGTGGCACAAGTATTGTATAAGGTAACCCCTGTAGAACACGCGATCCCCGAAAATCTTTACAAGGCGATTGCGGAGATTTTGGCTCAGATCTATTCACTAAGACAGAAGAGGTAATGGTTTCATGGCCGAATCGATAGCCGCGAAGAGAAGCACGTTTCCCTCCATCATGGCAGGCAGCAGTGCGATGCTGGCCATGGGCGTCATCGGCATCCTGCTCGTGATGCTGGTTCCGCTTCCGACTTTCATCCTGGATATCCTGCTCTCCTTCAGCATCACGGTCTCCATCATCATCCTGCTCATGTCGATGTACGTGATGAAGCCGCTCGATTTTTCGGCGTTTCCCTCAGTGTTGCTGACCGTGACCCTGCTCCGGCTCTCCCTCAACGTTGCTTCGACAAGGCTGATCCTGCTCCACGGAAACGAAGGAACCGGCGCCGCGGGACAGGTGATCAAGGCGTTCGGAAGCTTCGTGGTCGGCGGGAACTACGTCGTCGGAATGATTGTCTTCAGCGTCCTGGTCCTCATCAATTTCGTCGTGATCACCAAGGGGGCGACCCGGATCGCCGAAGTGGCGGCGCGATTCACCCTCGACGCCATGCCCGGTAAGCAGATGAGCATCGACGCCGATCTGAATTCCGGTTTGATTTCCGACGTCGATGCGCGCAGACGGCGCCGCGAGATCGAGACCGAGGCCAATTTCTACGGGGCCATGGACGGCGCCAGCAAATTCGTCCGGGGAGATGCCATCGCCGGCATCATCATCGTTCTGGTCAACATCATCGGCGGCCTGATCGTCGGGGTCATGCAGCAGGGGATGGCCATGGCGGATGCCGCGCGCACCTACACCCTTCTGTCGGTCGGAGACGGCCTCGTGACACAGGTCCCGGCGCTGATCGTCTCCACGGCCGCCGGTATGCTGGTGACCAGGACCACCGCATCGGGCGAGTTGGGCGAGGAGATGAAGAAACAGCTCTTCACCCAGCCCAAGGCGATTGCCCTCGCCTCGATCGTGCTCTTCACATTTGCCTTGATTCCGGGCATGCCCAAGGTTGCATTCATCCTTGTCGCCGGCGTCATGTCCTTCCTGGCCTACAACCTCTTTCGAACGGAGGAGAAACCCACGGAGGCGGTGGAGGATGAGGCGAAGACCGCTCCCGCCGTGGAAACCCCTGCGGACCTTCTCGTCCCGCTGGACCCGCTCTGTCTGGAGGTCGGCTACGGGCTCATCCCCCTGGTGGACGCCTCCCAGGGGGGAGAACTCCTCCACAGGATCAAGGCGCTCCGGAAACAATTGGCAGCTGAGATGGGCTTCATCATGCCGGCCGTCCACATCCGCGACAACCTCCAGTTGAAGCCCAACGAATATTCCTTCCTGATGAAGGGGGCGGAGATTGCCCGGGGAGAACTGATTCTCGACCATCGTCTCGCGATCGTCCCGGAAGAAAACGGCATGAAGATCTCCGGCATATCGACCAGAGAACCGGCATTCGGCCTGCCGGCCGTCTGGGTTCCCGAAAGAGAGGTCGAAACGATCCAGGCCAAAGGGATCGTCGTCGTCGATGCCGCAACGGTCGTAACCACCCATATCACGGAGCTCGTCAAATCCCATGTGGACGAACTGCTGGGACGCCAGGAGGTGCAGGCGATCATCGACAGCCTCGGTGCCAGCAACCCGAAGGTGATCGAGGACCTCGTTCCCAAGGTCATTCCCCTGGGAACGCTTCAGAAAGTGCTGCAGCGGCTTCTGAAGGAGAGGGTCTCGATTCGCGACCTCTTGACGATCATCGAAACGCTGGCCGATTATCTCCCCATGACGAAGAACGTCGATATCCTGACAGGCTACGTCAGACAGGCCCTCAGCCGGACCATCACCCGGCAGTACCGCGACCGGGAGAACACCATCCACGTGATGATGGTTTCGCCCTCGGTCGAGGAGGTCATCAACCGTTCCATCCAGCATACGGAATATGAGTCATTTGTCTCTCCGGACCCCGGCGTGGTCCGGAAATTCATCGAAGGGGCGCATAAATTGATGGGAAGTTTCACATCCAAGGGGCTCCCCCCCATTGTGCTCACCTCGGCCAATACGAGAATTCACCTGAGAAAGATCATGGAACGCTTCTTCCCGGGCATCGTGGTTCTGGCCCACAACGAAATCACGTCGGATACGAACATCACATCCCTCGGAATGGTGGAAGTCTGATATGCAAGTCAAACGCTACGAAGCAACAAACCTGCAAGAGGTGATGGTCAGAATCAAAAAAGATCTCGGCCCGAACGCGATCATCCTCTCAACCGGAAAGATATCGGACAGGCCTCACCTGATCGAAGTGCTCGCCGCCAGAGATGAACAAACCGCCCCTCCTGTCTTCCAGAAGGCGCAGGCTCCCCCGAAGGAGCTGCGGCTGCCCGAGCCGCCGTCCGGGCTTGAGAAAGAGATTCAGGAACTCCGATCCGGCGTCGAAGGTCTGAAGCAGCAATTGCCCAGCCGTCGGGATCTTTCGGAATTCAGGGAGACAATGGACATCCTGCTGGATGCCATTTCCACCCGATACCCGGCCCACCTGAGGAGCATCTACACGGGGATGATCACGGGAGGCATCTCCCGTAACAAGGCAGCCGCACTGCTGGAGTCGATCAAGAAGGATTATGCGCAGGAGGAGAGGGACACCTTCGAAAAAAGCGCGGCACTCGCACAAAAGCTCATCGCCCGTTCCCTGACGAAAACCGGCCCGAAAGAGCGGCGCATCAAGGCGTTGATCGGCCCCACGGGCGTCGGCAAGACAACGACGCTGGCCAAGCTTGCCGCCCATTACAGCCTGGAGAAAAAAATGAAGGTCGGCATGATCACCACCGACACTTACAGGATTGCGGCCGCCGAACAGTTGAAGGTTTACGCCAAGATCATGGGGCTTCCCCTCCAGGTCGCGCCCGAAAAAGAGTCCTTCCTTCGGTCGCTGGAGAGCTTTGCGGAAAAAGAGGTGATTCTGGTGGATACGCCGGGCCGAAATCACAATGACGATGGCGGCCTGAACGAACTCAGGGCCGTTCTCGATCCGGCCGTCGAAACCGTGTTGCTGTTGAGCCCCGCCGCCAGCAGGCAACATCTCCTGGAAACGGCAAACCGTTTCAAAGTATTCGACTACGATCGCATCATCCTGACCAAAGTGGACGAATGCAGCCATTTCGGATCGATGTACGAAGTCCTGGATGAGATCGGCAAGCCCGTTTCCCACGTCACCACCGGTCAGAATGTTCCGCGCGATATCGAAAAGGCAAGCCCCGAGAGCCTTGCACGGCTGATTCTTCACAACAGCATGAATCAAATTCAATTGAGAGGTTAATGTGGATCAGGCTCACATGCTCAGACAGATGACCCGGAACAAGGCAGCGGCGCCCGACGGCGTCGCGGCCCGCAGAAGCGATGCCGGTCCAAAGAACGAGATCACCGTCATTTCCATCACCAGCGGCAAGGGCGGGGTCGGCAAGACGAATATTGCGGCCAATCTCGCCTATCTGCTCTCGGGTCTGAAGAAAAAAACGCTGGTCCTGGACGCCGATTGCGGTCTGGCCAATATCGATCTGGTCCTCGGATTGACCCCGAAATACAATCTCTATCATGTCCTGAAAGGGGAAAGGACCCTGAAGGAGGCCATCGTCAACGGGCCCGGAGGGATCAAGATCCTCGCCTCCTCATCGGGAATCCAGGAGATGTCGAGTCTGTCGATGGAGCAGAAATTGACGCTTCAGGACGAACTCAATGCCATGCAGGCTCGGCCCGACTTCATGCTGATCGACACCAGCGCGGGCATCAACGACAATGTTCTCTACTTCAACATGGTTGCCGGAGAGACGATTGTGGTCGTCACCCCGGAACCGACCTCACTGACCGATGCCTATGCCCTGATCAAGATACTCTATCAGAAGCACGCCAAGAAGAGGTTCAGCCTGCTGGTGAACATGGTGAAAACGCCGAACGAGGCGAAAGAGGTCTTCCTGAGACTCGCCCAGGCCACCAACCATTTTCTGAATCTGGCCATCGAAGAGCTCGGCTACATCACCTACGATGAAAATCTCCCGCGGGGGGTCAAGCAGCAGAAACTGCTGGCCGAACTCTATCCCGATTCGCCGTCCGTCAGGTGCCTCCGGACGATCGCCGAGAAGCTCTGCAGGCCCAGACCGGAACAGGAGAGCAACGGCTCCATACGATTCTTCAATTGAGACCGTGATATGGCCATGATGAAGAAAGAGCGCGATGCGCTTGTCCTGAAATACGCACCTCTCGTGAAAAACGTCGTCGGACGGTTGACGTTCAAGCTGCCAATCGACGCCGCCGATCGGGAAGGGCTGGTCAATGTCGGCATCATCGGCCTCATGGAGGCTCTGGATAAATTCGACAGCGCCCGAAATGTGCAGTTCGAGACCTACGCCCGGTTCCGGATCCGGGGTGCCGTGTTGGATGAATTGCGGCTGAGGGACTGGGTTCCGCGGTCCGTACGCCATAAGGACGGGCAACTGGAAAAAGCATTCCAGACCCTGCAAAAGAGCCTCGGGCGTCCTCCCGAGGAAGAGGAGGTCGCCAACCACCTGGGGATCACCCTCGAACAGTACTTCAGACTGCTGGATGAAACCAAGGGAATCCCCCTGATCAGCCAGGAGGATCTGACGCCCGATTACATCGAGACGCATGGCGTTTCCGATGCCATCAAGACGGTCGAACAGGGCGATCCGCTGGATCAGTTTGTCGGAAAGGAGCTTCAGCATCGGCTGAAACAGGTGATCGAATCTCTCCCGTCAAAGGAAAAACTCGTGATCTCCCTCTACTACTACGATGAGATGACCATGAAGGAGATCGGCATGATCCTCGACCTGACCGAATCCCGGGTTTGCCAGCTGCATACCCAGGCCATCCTGCATCTTCGGGGGAGCATGCGAGAGTGACGCGGGCAGTCCGGAAAGCCATCGATAAGCCTATTCGGAAAGCCCGCTAAAGTGTCCGGGCCAATGCGCCGATATAGATGGATATCAATGACGTTTCGGCAAAGGGATCGAGATGGTCAGCGCCATAGAGAAACAGGTTCTCCAATCGCAGGTCCTGGAGCGGATTCAACAGGTCCAGCAGCAGCATCCGGACCTGCAGCAGCAATATTTCAAGGTTCAATTCGGCGAGGAGAGGCGCAGGCTAAAGAAAAAAGTAAATCAATCCGATCATATCGACCATACAACCGTTGACGGGGAGGGAGGACAGAAGGAGCCCAGACATCATCCGGACGAGCCGGAGCCGGAAGAGCGGCTCCTAGACGAAAGCACAGCCGCCGGACCAAAACAACCAGATCATATCGATATCAAGGTTTAATCCCTCGATGCCCGCCACGATCGCTCCGACGTCATCCCACGATCAAGTCACCGCCCTGCGGAAGATTGCCGAGGTTCCCGGGCCGACACCGAAGCCGCCCCTGGAACTGGGGGAGAGGCTCAACGTCCTTGCGCTGGGAGACAGCCATAACGGAAAGACCGCGCTTCGGGTCAAGAATTTCACCCTGCTCGCCGAGAGCCCCATGCCCCTGCGGAGTGGCGAAACGTTGACGGTCCAGGTCGAGCAGCTGCATCCGACCGTCATCCTGAGGACGATCCCTGCCGAACCTGAATTGAGCAAAACGAATGAATTCCTGAAATTTTATCGATCCAACCCCGGCGCGCTCAAGGAGACCCTCGTCTCGCTGAAGGCGCTGCTCGGCGACGGGATACCCGATCCGCTGTCCCGTCTTCTCTCCCGAAGAGAGATGCAGAGCCTGCACAAGATGATGAACCAACTGATCATTTCGAGAGAGAACATCACCGATCCCCTGTTTGTGAAGGATTATGTTGCCGCTCTCGGACTCACCGGCGAGCGAAGAGTGATGAAGGCGATCTCGGATCCGGCTCTCCTCGTGGAAGCGAAAAGCGACCCCGGCCTGAAGGAAATTCTCCTGAAACTGTCAACGGGAGGGCCGGATGTCCAGCACGCCCTTGCAGACGATGAATCCGGCGGTCTCCGTGTCCAGAGATTTTCCGACCTGGCCGCTCACGCCACGGCAGTCATCGAATCGTTGCAGATCGTCAATGTGTTGGCGCAGGAGCAGGACGGTCTGTTCTTGCTCCAACTCCCGATTCAATTTGCCGACGGAATCAGGGAGCAGGAGATCTTCGTCCAGACCGAGGGTAAGAAGGAGGCGCCAGGGGCACAGAGCGGCTGCCGTGTCGTCCTTTTTCTGGATATGGACTCCCTGGGAGAGCTCACCGCAGACATGACCCTCAAGGCAGGTGGCCTCCACTGCGCCCTCAAGGGTTCGGATCAGGAGGTGCTCGATTTCATTCAGCCGTTGCTGTCGGAACTGGGTCGGGCCCTCTCGGAAATCGGCTACACGGTCGAGGGTCTGGAGTGCGTCCTGGATCCGGACATCACCGCCTCGAAGCGTGAATTTCTTCAGAATTACAGCGTGTTCACCCGGAACGCCATCGATGTGAGCATATGAAAAACCGCGAAGCGATCATGGCTGCGGCCATCAAATATGATGATCGGAAGGATTCCGCTCCGAAGGTCGTTGCCAAAGGCAGAGGCACGATAGCGGAGAAGATCATCGAACTTGCCCGGGAGAATGACATCGCGATCAAGAGCGATCCCGCACTGGTCCAGATACTGAGCAAACTCGACCTCGACGAGCAGATCCCCGTGGAGTTGTACAGAGCGGTCGCCGAGATTCTCGCCTTCGTCTATTCCACCAACAGCCGGTACCGTGGCCCATCCGCTCGGGGATGAGGGCCGCGAAAAAAGAATGGAGCCCTTCGTCGCCCGCCCCGCGGCGCGCCATGGGGGATGAGGCCGCCGGCGGATTCGAAAGTGCGGAAAAAAATTCCGGCACCTTTGGTGAAACCCTTCCGTCCGCCCCTCCCGCTTTTCCCACAACTCGTCGGGATCGTTTGAAAGAGCGACCATGGCATATGGATTGCAAGATTTTACGGAAAGATCGGGGGCAAGACAGATGGCTTATGACATTTCCACGGTGGCGGCTGCAATGGACCGGAAGATGATGCAACTCGAACACATCACCACGAATCTGGCAAATGCCTCCACACCCGGATTCAAGGCCGAACATCTTCAGATCATGAACGCCCTCCAGGGTGACAACAAACCCGGAGAAGATGCGGCCTCCCTGAACTCCCTGGTCGTGGATTTCTCGCGAGGGATTCCTCAGAAAACCGACAACCCGCTGGATCTCTATCTGCAGGGAGACGGATTCTTCACCATCCAGACTGCGGAGGGACCGGCCTTCACACGAAAAGGCGATTTCACCGTCAACCGGCTCAACCAACTGGTCACCCAGGCAGGCGATCCCGTGATCGGAGAAGGGGGACCCATCACGGTCCAGAGTGGCAAAATCCACGTCGCCGCGGACGGATCCGTTTTTGCGGATGAGAATCCAGTCGGCAAGCTGAAGATCGTCGACTTCGTCAATCGCCAGAACCTGCGGGGTGCCGGAGGCGGTCTCTATATCGACGATGGAACCGCCGGCATGAAAAAAGTGGACAAGCCGGAGATCTCTGCCGGCGCGATCGAGGCATCCAACATCAATGTCGTCAATGAGATGGTCGGGATGATCGACATTCAGCGTTCCTTTGAAACCTACCAAAAGGTCATCCAGACCCTCACCGATCTCGACAAACTTTCGGTGAGCCGGGTTGGCCGGGTATAGATGAAGCCGGGGAGGGCTTATGATCAGATCACTTTTTACGGCGGCAACGGGACTTTCCGCGCAGCAACTCGAACAGGATGTCATCGCCAATAATCTGGCGAACCTGAGCACCGTCGGATTCAAGAAATCGCGGGCCAACTTTCAGGATCTCATGTATCAGATCTATTCAAAGGCCGGGGCGACCTCCGGAACGGGCGTGCAGCTTCCCAGCGGCATCGAGGTCGGCATGGGGGTGAAGCCCATTTCCACCCAGAAGATCTTCAGCCAGGGAGACTATCAGCAGACGGGCAATCCCCTGGACTGGGCCATCGAAGGAGACGGCTTCTTTCAGGTCGACGACGGCGACGGCGGAACCGCCTATACGCGCGCCGGCAACTTCAAGATCAATAAAGACTCGAACATCTGCAATTCCGAAGGGCTGCTGCTGACCCCGTCGATCAACATTCCTCAGGGGACCACCGTCATCACCGTGGACAAGTCCGGCCAGGTCACCGCCACGGACAGCAAGGGGACGATGACCCAGATCGGACAGCTTCAGCTTGCCACCTTTGTAAACCCGGCAGGACTGAGCAGCGCAGGCCGCAATCTGTTCTACAAGACGGAGGCCTCGGGAGACGAGAGCGTCGGCAATCCCGGAATTGACGGCAAGGGAAGCATCTCCCAGTATTTCCTGGAAATGTCTAACGTCAACGTCATTGACGAGATGGTCAAGATGATCACCGGGCAGCGAGCTTATGAAATCAACTCCAAGTCGATCCAGACGGCCGATACGATGCTCGGCATCGTCAACAATCTGAAGAGGTGATGCGTTGAAACGGTTCATGGTCCAGATCATGGCGGTTCTCCTGATCACCCTTTTCGCCGCCGGCCTGGAGGCCGCCCCCGTCGAATCTCCCTGTCGGGCGGCCGTCCGGGAATACATCGCAGCCAACATGCCCTGGCCGCCAGAATCTGTCCGGGTGGATTTCCTTTCCGAAGAGCCGGGATCCGTTCCGCAGAGCCCGAGTCTCACCCTCCGTGTCGAACCCGCCGGCAATCTGGACTTCGTCGGCGACACGGTTTTTCTCGTCAAAGCCTTCCGGGGAGGAAGCCTCCTGAGGACAGAGTCCGTCCGGGCGAGAATCGAAGTCCTGCGGGATGTGGTGACCGCGGCCAGAGGGATGGCTTCCGGTACGATCCTTTCGGAAAGCGATCTCCGGACGGTCCGCAGATGGGTCCGCCGCATTCCGCCGAACGCTCTGGTTTCGACGGAGTCCGCGGCGGGGAAGCGGCTCGCGGTTCAGGTCGTTGCCGGAACGGAAATTCTAACCCCGATGCTCAAAGAGATCCCGCTGGTCCGGAGGGGGAAAATGGTCAAAATGGTTTTCGAAAACGGTCCGATGCAGATTGTCACGGTCGGCATGTCGGAAGAGGACGGCGTCGCCGGCAACATCATCCGCGTCAAGAATGTGACCTCCAACAAGACCATATACGCCAAGGTCCTGAGCGACTCCATCGTCGGTGTGGGATTTTAGGAGGGGCTATGAAAAAAATAGGGATGCTCTGTCTGATCTGGGCTCTCCTGTCCAGCGGCTGTTCGACGCCTTATTACGGCACCCGTCCGGAGGAGATCCAGCCCCAGGCGAGGGTGGTGCCGACGCCGGTGGTCAAGCCCGCGTACACCCCCGGCTCCCTCTGGCCCGGAGAAAACAGCCGGAACATGCTCTTCTCGGACAACAAGGCGCGCTACGTTAATGACATCGTGACCATCATCATCGACGAATCGTCGAGCGGCCAGAATCAGGCCAGTACGAACAGCAGCAAGAACACCGGGACCAGTGCGGGCATCAGTGCCTTACTGGGGCTTGAGACCTCGATCATCAAGAACAACGCGAACATGGGCGGAAAGATTGCCGTGGGTGGCGAAACCAGCAGCTCGCTCAAGGGGGCCGGCGATACCTCCCGGGGAGGCAAACTGCAGGCGCGCCTCACTGCACGGGTGGTCAGGGCCCTGGACAACGGCAACCTCCTGATCGAAGGCCGGCGCCAACTGACCCTCAATGCAGAAGACCAATTCATCGTCATCACCGGCGTGATCAGGCCGGAGGATATCTCGGCGGAGAACTGGGTCCTGTCGTCGAACATCGCCGACGCCAGGATCCTTTACACGGGCAGCGGCGTGATCGCCGACAAACAGCAGCCGGGCTGGATGACCCGCGCCCTGGATTGGGGGTGGCCCTTCTGATGAAAAAACTTCTCTGCCTTTTCACCATCTTGTTTCTGCTGGGAACCGTTCCGGCCAGGGCCGCCAGGATCAAGGACATCTCAGCGATCGGGGGCGTCCGCGGAAACCAGTTGGTCGGCTACGGCCTCGTGGTCGGCCTTCAGGGTACGGGAGATGACCTGAAGAACGGTTTCACCATGGCGACCATCGCCAATATCCTGAGCCGGCAGGGCCTCTCGATGAGAGACAAGACCCTGAAGGCCAAAAACATCGCCGCCGTCATGGCGACGGCAACCCTTCCTTCGTTTTCCAAGCCGGGCGCCAGGATCGATGTCACCGTCGCTTCGATCGGCGACGCGACGAGCCTCTCCGGAGGTCAACTTCTGATCACCCCTCTGCGTGCGGTCGACGGCGAGGTCTATGCTCTGGCCCAGGGACCTCTCGTCCTGGGCGGTTATTCCGCCGGCGGCGCAAATGCGACGGTGACCAAGAATCAGACGAACGTCGCCATCATTGCCAACGGCGCGCTCGTGGAAAAAGAGGTGAAGCACGATTTCAGCCGCAGCAGAAGTTTCACGATCAACCTCTTCCAGCCCGATTTCACCACGGCGACAAAGCTGGCCACGACGCTGGCCAATGCGATCAAAGGTATCGAAGCGCAGACCATCGATTCCGGGACGATCGTCGTGAAAATGCCCGCGTCATTTGCGGGCAGCCTGTCGGAAATGATCGCAGCGGTGGAAAATGTCGATGTCTCCGTGGATGCGCCCGCCGTGGTCGTCATGAACGAAAAGACAGGGACCGTGGTGATGGGGGAGAACGTCCGGATTTCGACCGTGGCGGTAGCCCACGGCAACCTGAGCATTCAAATCAAGGAAAATATCCAGGTATCTCAGCCACTCCCCTTCGCTCCCCGTCCTCCGGAAGGCAGCAAGCCGGTCGCGGACCGCAAGGACGGCACGATTGTCGCACCGGGCGGACAGACGGTGGTCACGAAAGACACCGCCCTCTCCGTCCAGGAGGAGAAGAAGCAGCTGATGGTTCTTCCGCAGGGCGTCACGATTCAGGATGTGGTGATGGGACTCAACGCCATCGGCGTCACGCCGCGCGATCTGATCACCATCATCCAGACCATTAAAGCAGCCGGCGCTCTGCAGGCGGATTTGAGAATTATTTGATCGTGGACGAAATTTCTTCTACAGTACCGAATCGGATGACGGCGGATCCTGCGAAAGCGGGTCAGACGACCCCGCAGCAGGAGAAGAAGCTCCGGAAAGCCTGCGCCGATTTCGAAGCGATGTTGGCTTTTCAAATGATCAAAACCATGAGACAGTCGGTTCCCAAGAACGGGTTTCTGAAACGGTCCCAGGCGCAGCAGACCTACGAGATGATGCTGGATCAAAAGCTGGCGGAGGAGTTGGCCGGCAAGGGGGGCGGTCTGGGTCTGCAGAAGATGCTGTACAACCAGATCACCCGGCTCCATCCCAAGGGGGATTAAAGTATTTGACGGAAGATGACGATACCTGTGTTGAACGATGGATACAGGAGGATGAAACATGATCTCCAGGATAAAGGACACCCCCCCCCAGGGAATCCAGCAGTACCAGAAGAACGAACAGGTCAGGAATGAGACGGACAAACCCGTTGCCGGCGGTGCGGCCGTTGCCGCCGAGAGAGTCGATCTCTCCGCCAAGGCCAAGGAGTTCCAGCAGATCCGTCAAATTCTTGACGAGACCCCCGACGTCCGCGAAGGCAAGGTTCAGGAGCTGAAGGATCGGATCGAAAGCGGGAGCTATACGATCGATGCGGGAAAGATCGCGGCGAAGATGCTCGGCGAATCTCTCATCGATACGATCGCTTGAATAAGAACGATTTCCGCGGAGATCGATGACGGGCAGCCCTGTCCGGGTCGGCGGAACCACGCCACGAGAAGAGAACCATGACCAAAGACCTCGACCTGCTGTACAAATCTCTCATCCTGTCAATGGAACAGGAGTACGAACGTTACCGGGAGCTCCTGGAGGCCGTTCGCCAAGAGTCCAAAACCCTGATATCCTGCACCGCTGCCGACATCATCGACTTCAATTCGCGAAATGACCGGCTGCTTCTTTCGGTCCAGATGGCATCCGAAATCAGAGTGGACGCCATCAGAAAAATCGTCTCCCGCCTCCACGTCGAGGAGCCTGTCACCCTGGGGCCGCTCATCGCCCATGCCCCGGCCGGCACCCGGCAAAACCTGATCGACTGTAAGGAAAAATTTGCCGACCTGATCTCCGAAATCCGGAAAACCAACGACCTGAACAGAGAACTGATCACCTCTTCGCTCTCCAGCGTAAATAATACTCTAAATTATATCAATAGTTTACTATCACCCGTGCCAAATTATGACCGGCAGGGACAGATCAGGGCCGGAAATTTGCAGAGCAGGTTAATATCACAAGCGGGCTGAACCTTGAATCCGCGGAGAGGGTATTAACATGTCGATCAGCAGCCTTCTGTCCACGTCACGCGACGCCCTAATCGCCAATCAGATGGCCATTGACATCACCGGTGGGAACATCGCCAATGTCAACACGCCGGGGTACACCCGGCAGCGGCTGGACCTGAAATCCTCCGGCGGCGTCGACACCGGAGTGGGAACCAGCCAGATTGGCGTCACGATCAGCGGGGTCGAACGGATCTATGACCGCTTCATCGAGGCACGGATCATCGATCAGCGGCAGAATACGGGATACAGCGATACCCTTCTCCAGGGCCTGCAGAACATCGAAATGGCGATCGATGACACCCAGGGCGCCGGGATCAGCGATCAGTTGAGCAAGTTCTGGTCCTCCTGGGGAGACCTCTCCAAGAACCCCAGCGGCATCGTGGAGAGGAGCGCCCTGCTTTCAACAGCGCAAGACTTGACCGATGCGCTCGCCACCTACAAGGGAAACCTCGACACCATTACGGAAGACCTGGGCCGGAGCATCGCGGACACCGTCGTCCTGATCAATGAAAAGGTTGATGAGATAGCCGACCTGAACACCCGGATCATGGAAACCGTCGGAGACAAGGGGGAGAAAAACGATTTCCTGGATAAACGGATGCAGGCATTGAAAGAGTTGTCGGCCCTGACCAACATCTCACAATTCGAAAACGACAACGGCACCATCAACATCTATCTCTCGAACGGCGAACCCCTGCTGCAGGGGACCCTGACCCAGTCTCTTGGAGTCAGGCAAAACGCGGACGGGTTGAGCGAGGTGTACGCCTCCGCATCCGGGGAGACCGTCAACGGTGCCCTGACCGGAGGCAATCTGGGGGCGCTCATCGAGCTGCAGGGCACGATCGTCCCGGAGTATGTTAATTATATCGAGACGTTTACCCAATCATTTGTGGACAGGGTCAACGAAATTCATCGGGACGGTTTCGATGCCTACAGCAACACCGGGGTCGACTTCTTCGAAACGCCCAACGCGGTCCCGCAGATTCTGGGCAGCGCCGAATCTCTCTACGACGACCATCACGATGAGATCACCGCGGCCACGACCTGGGAGAATGTCCATGACGACGCCGGCGTCTCGGCGGGTCTCGCGGACGGCGATGTGATCTCCTTTTCAGGAAGTTCCCGCACCGGCGAACGTGTCAGCGGCTCCTATACCATCACCGACACCGCAACCGACACCATCGAAGGGCTGCTGAATGCCGTCGAGACGGCCTTCGGGGGCCAGGTCACGGCATCGATCGACGCCTCCGGTCAGATCACCGTCACCGATAAGGTTGCCGGACGAAGCGGCATCGCCATGACCTTCGACTACACCCAAGCCCACGATCTCAATTTCGGGGCTGTATCGACGACCAATCCGGGCGGTCAACTGGGATACTACGGCTCGGGAACGATCGCCGGAACCGTCCGGGTCAATGCCCTGATCGCCGCCGACATCAACCGGATCGCCGCCTCGACGTCGGTCACCGGGAACGGTGAAAATGCCGGCCTCATCGCCGCAGTCCAGGACGAACTGCTCATGAATAACAAGACCTCCTCCCTGGGCAGCTTTCTGGCGGCAACGGTCGGCCAGATCGGCGAGGAGGTCGCCGTGGCCAAGATCAACGGCGAACGCCAGACCGCGATTGGCAACCTCCTCGACAACCAGCGTGAATCCGTGTCCGGCGTCTCCATCGACGAGGAGATGATCCGGCTGATCAACTACCAGATGGGGTACAACGCGGCCGGCAAACTGGTCACCATCGTGGACGAAATGCTCGACACCCTGATGGGCCTCGTGGATTAAGGAGATCGCCATGCGCATCACGGATAACATGAGATTCAACACCACTGTGAGCAACCTGTTCAACATCCAGTCTCAGTACAGCGACCTCATGGAAAAGATCTCCACCCAGAAGAAGGTCAACCGGGCATCGGATGACCCCATCGCGGCGGCAAAGATCGTCGACCTTAGACAGGGACTTGCCGCCAACGAACAATACCGGAAAAACATCACGGATGCCGATAATTGGGTCTCCATCACGGAGTCCACGCTCTCCAGTGCCTATAAACTGCTCACCAAAGCCATGCAGATCGCGACGGGAGAGGTTGCAGGAACGGCGGACGCCGAGAGTAGAAGAATAAGCGCGCAGAACATTCAGTCCTATATCGATCAGATGGTGAGCCTCGCCAACGAAAAAATTGGAGATCGCTACCTCTTTTCGGGTTCAAAAAACGGCGTCGCCCCTTTTTCGACGTCATCCGCCGAGGCAAGAATCGAGGCCATCGAACGGGCCGGAAACAACGTTTTCGATGGGACTGCTGCCTCTTCGGCCACCTATTCCGGCACGGCAGACAAGACCTGCCAGGTCAGGATCACCGGCGGGGGTTCGTTGGCTACGGCGACCGCCCAGATCTCGACGGACGGCGGTGCGACATGGCGGAACACAACCGGGGATGGAATCGACCTCTCCGTGCCCGGCGCGATGGCCGGAGGCATTGTCAACTTCGGCGATGGCATTGTTCTCTCGCTCGATGACGGAAGCGGCACCGACACCTTTGCCGCGGGAGACATCTTCAGTGTCAACGCTTACGCCGAGGCAACCATCGAGGCCATCGAACCGGGCGAAGGCAACACCTCCACCGGGACCGTCGTCTCTTCGGGAACCTATTCGGGAGCGACAGACAAAACCTACACCGTGGAGATCGTCGCCGCGGGCGACCTGGATACGGCCACCTTTCGGTACTCGACGGACGGCGGCGCGACCTGGAGCATCTCCACGCCCGGTGACATGGCCGGAGGCGGCATCGACCTCGGAGATGGCGTCGTCATCACTTTTGACGACAACGGCGGTGCCGGCGTCTTCGTTGCAGACGATACCTTCGTCGTCAACGCCTTCGCCAAAGGGAGTGTGGTCATCCAACCGCCGCTGCCCAGCGCTCCCAATGCTTTCACCGGGACGGCTGAAGCTTCAGTGACCTACTCCGGCGCGACCAACAAAACCTTTGTGGTCAAGATCGTGGGAAACAAAGATTCCCTTGGCGGGGCAATCCCGGGCGTATCAAACGCTCAGGTCTCGGCGGACGGCGGCAGGACATGGACATTGGCGAGCCTCTCCGCGAGCGGGGAGATCGTCCTCGGAGACAACGTCAAGCTCACGATCGACGATGCCGCGACGGGGACCTTCGGCGAGCACGACATCTTCGTCGTCAACGCCACCGCCGGCGGCTACTACCAGGGCAATGACGACCAACTCTCCATGACGATCAACCGGGGGATAGAGATCGATTACAACATCACCGGTGCAGACGCATTCACCGCATCGAGCGGGACCGGAGTCGATGTTTTCAAGACGCTCAACGACCTGAAGAATGCCCTGGAGAACAACGATGCCGGCGGGATTTCGGGCCAGTTGGAAAACCTGAAGAACGCCCAGGAGCAGGTTCTGCTGAATCAGTCCCTGTGCGGCACCAAGGCAAGCCACATCGCCATGGCCAAGAGCAGCCTGACCAATCTCGACGAGAGACTGACCTCGCTCCTCTCGACTGCCCAGAATGCCAATCTTGAAGAGCTTGCCAGCCGCCTCTCCATGCAGGAGATCGCCCTGCAAGCCTCCTACGCCATGGCTGCCAAGATCAGTGACACCACGATTCTCAAATTCCTGACCTAGCCGAGTGCAGGGGAAGAGGCCGTACCGCATCTTAGGGAACTTGGCCATCCTCGGCAGGTCCGTCTCCGGACAATCGCGCGACTGGGAGGCAGACCTCGGCGTCCGTGCAGCAAAGCCCATTCCGATTTTTTCGGGCCATGCTCCATGCGAGGAAAAAGGAAAACGGGAGACAGGCTATCAGATGTCAAAATCAAGCATTGTCGTTGAAGATCATGCCGACCAGTTCGCTCATCTTGGTCTGGAGGATCTGCATCTCTTTTGACGGAATTTCTCTGATCACCTGGCCGGTAACCCGATTCACGACCTGGACGGCGACCTTTTCACCATCGGCTCCGTAAAAGGAATATTGGAGGCTGACATTCATGCTGTCAAGCTGGTCCTGCATCTGCTCGACCATCTGCCTCAACTCTTCATGGCCGACCGGGGAGCGATCGCTGCCCGATGACTGCTCCGATCTGTGGAAACCTATCGCCTGCTTCGGTACGCCCGAGGAGGCCGGTCCGCTTACCGTCGTCCCGCTCATCTCGGTAACGCTCACGTCCACTTCATTCACCCCCTTTCACCGTTCAGTTTTTCCGCCTTCATTATTTCTATCGGCATCCTGAAGGGAAAACTTGAATCCTGCTACACAATCCTTCTCCCGAAAATGGTCACGGTTCAGCGCCTTCGGTTTTCGCACTGCCTACCGGTTTCAACCTGCTATTTCATGATTGAACCACCATTTGTTGGCACCAACATTGCAAAATGAATAATGAATAACGAATAGTGAATGATGTCATGGGAAGGGGATACCTCCAATCCCAGTCTCCCATTGAGGGCTCGGGACAGTTTGGAGGCGAGAGGCCCCCGTCAGAAATGCTTCCCCTGCCGACGTCTGATGAATATCCGAAAGCGGATGCAATGAATAGAAATCGAGGCACCCGAGAAACTGGAAGGGCGAAAAGGTCATGCGGTTTTCAATTTGCGTCTTAGAACCTGGGGGTTTCAGGTATTCCCATTTCCTTTACGATATCTGCAAGTATATTTGTTACACCATCGAGTCTGCCGGCTATGACTGCTGCATTCTCAGGAACAAACTATCCCCCGGACGCGTCAATATCATTGTGGGCGCCCACAATCTGACAGATCCGGCCATCGTGGAGCAGGTCAAACTCAGCGGAAATTATATCCTGCTGCAATCGGAAATTATCACAGGAAATTCGATCAACAACTGGCGTAATGAAAGAAATTTCACCCAGGGATACCTGCCGCTGTTGCAGCGGGCGAACGCAGTATGGGAATGCGTTGAGTCCAATATCGGCCAGTTGAGAAAGTTGGGTATCCATGCCGAATTGCTGCGATTCGGGTACCACCCGGCCATGGAGGAAATCGTTCCGAAGCGAAACAAAGACATTGATTTTCTATTCTGCGGTTCCGTGACGCCCCACCGGAAAGAATTGCTCGAGGAATTGCAGGCGCGCGGCGGTAAAATCGTCACCATATTCGACGATGCAGCCATTCATCGAAACGACCTGATTGCCAGAACGCGGGTAAATCTTGCGCCAAATCAGGGGCCGGGCATGAACCATTTTGGTGCGAGCCGGGTACTGTACCTGATCAACAACCGATCAATGGTGGTTGTCGATCGTTGCCATGATCAGGGAATATACGAGCATTTCTTCCCTTCTGCAGATTCGGATCATTGGGTGGACCTCTGCATGGAAACACTCAGACGTCCTGACTTGACACGGGTTACAGAGGCTTATTACGAGCGTTTCAAGGAATTCCGGATGGTTGATCTGATGAGACCCCTGCTGGAGGAGTTTGCCACCAAGTACAAATCTTCTTCGCCTCTCGCCCCCTCGGGCGAGACGGATCATCAGATGGATGTGCCCGGAACCGACAATACCGGAGGTTCCCCTTTGCCGCAAGTTAAACGGGAAAAGGGTGTTGAAGGCCTGATCTCTATCATCATTCCTACGCACAATCGGCTGGCTCAGACGAAGAAATGCGTCGATAGCATCCACAAAAAAACGCCGGAATTCCATGAAATTATTTTCGTGGATCACGGATCGAGTGACGGAACCGTCCGGTGGTTGCGAGGCCAGGTTGAGAAGCGAAAAAACTATCGTCTGATTGAAACCAAGCAGAATCTTGGCGTTGCATGGGGCTGCAACCAGGGCATAGAGGAGTCAAAGGGTGAGCTCATCCTTCTGTTGAATAGCGACATCGTGGTTACGGATGGATGGTTGACGGGCATGCTGGCCTGCCTCGGCCATACGCCGCATGCCGGTATCGTTGGACCCATGACCGACGACGCGGACGGGCTTCAACAGATCTCCGCCGCAGAATGCCGATCCGGAAACGATCTCGACCGATTTGCGGCCGAATTCCGAGCAAAGTACCGCCACCGGCGCGTTCGCGTGAGGAATCTTGCCGTCTTCTGCATGCTCTTCCGAAGAGCGCTGGTTGAGCAGATCGGGATATTGGATGAAGACCTTGCGACAGGCGCTCTTGGAGCCGAGGATTTCTGCCTGAGGTCCGCTCTCGAGAGGTATCAGAATTATATTGCAGGAGATGTCTTCGTCCATCGCCAAGGCAGCAGCATCAGGGAGACGGATGATCACGCATCGATCTCTGGTAGCCGAAAAGTCATCGAAAGGAAGTGGACGCTCAGCACATCCAGCCCCGAAGGGAAGAAACTGGCGGTCCTGAAAGCGACGGAATTGGCTGACGATCTTCATCAAAGAGGGAAAACAGACCAGGCCGCAGAAACACTCATCCAATGCATCAAACTCACCCCCGATGCAAAGGCCATCTACCATAAACTTGCCAGCATCTTTATGGAGTCGAAGAAATTTTCCGAGGCGTGGGAGGTCATTGAGTCCATGCCCGAAGCCGCCCGGAATGAATTGAAGGGTCTCGAGTGTGCGGGTTACTCCAAGGAGGGCTTGGGACAGGATGAGGAGGCGGCTGCATATGCGGAGAGAATGCTTTCCCTCGACGGAAGATACTCCGCGGCACTGAATCTGAAAGGGATCCTGGCGTATAAGAAAGGCGAGAAGGAAAAGGCGGAGGGCTACTTCAGGGCAGCCATGGACAATGATCCGGGTTACGGAGAGGCGCATACCAATCTTGGCGTTCTCCACTGGGGAATGGATAAGAAAGATGAAGGATTTGCTCGTCTGAAAGAGGGGTTTGTCTTGTCCCCCACAGTGCCGGATGCGAGCTCACTTTACTATTCCGCCGTATCTGCCATGGGCGCATATCATGATGCGGAGGCTGATTTCCTGGAAGCCGCAAGGCTATATCCCAGCAATAAGAATCTCGCCTTTTTGTCCATTGACATCCTCATCCGGCAAGCGAAATTTGAATCCGCCATGTCAAAGATAGAGGATGCACTTGCCGTGTTTGACCTCGATCAGGGCATTCTGGATGCGGCCTTATCCGTTCGGGATAAGATCGGACCACTTCTGATCAATAAAGCATCGAAAAGGGACACCTTATCGCTTTGCATGATCGTCAAGAATGAAGAGCAACACCTGGTGCGATGCTTGAAAAGCATTCGTGACATCGTGGATGAAATCATTGTTGTGGATACCGGCTCGACAGATAAGACGAAGGAAATTGCCCGCGTCTTCGGAGCCCGGGTGTTTGACTTTCCGTGGACAGGAGATTTTGCTGCGGCACGGAACCACTCTCTTGCCCAAGCGACCGGTCATTGGATTCTGATACTCGACGCGGATGAGGTCCTCTCTCCGCTGGACTTCAAGGAACTCAAAGGAATCATTGGAAAGAAATCCTCATCGCCTGCGGCCTACATCATCAAAACAAGAAATTACGTAAAGAATGTGGGCGTGATCGGCTGGACGCCGAATGGCGGACGACACCCGGAGGAGGCAGGCACGGGGTGGGTTGCAAGCTCAAAGGTTCGTCTTTTCGAAAGATCGAAAGATGTCTACTTTTCCAACCGGGTTCACGAGGTGTTGGAGACGTCGCTAAAAAAGGCCAATATTCCTGTTCGGCCATGCAATATCACTGTGCACCACTACGGGAAATTGGATGCCCGGAAAGATCTTCAAAAAGGCGAGGAGTACTATATGCTGGGAAGAATCAAGCATGAAAGCGATCCCACCAACATGAAATACATCCTGGAATTAGCCAAGCAATCCCAAGTACTCAATAAATATGAAGAAGCTGTTGAGTTATGGCTGAAACTTCTTGCACTCCTCCGGGCCAATCCGGATTCATCGGCCTATAAGGAAATTGCCCGCATCTCGTACGGTGAACCGGTATCGGAAATATATATTCAGCTTGCAGCTGCTTATCTGATGCTCGACCGCTATGAGGATGCTCTGGAGGCAGCAAGCAAATCGCTTGAGGGTACGATCAGGCTCAAGGAATATGTTCGCATTTACGCCCATTGCGAGATCATCGCCGGCTCGTTGAGCAAAGCGTTCGGTGCCCTCGAAGAGTTGCTCAAAGAGATGCCCGACTACCCACCCGCGTTGATATTGATGGCTGTCATTTTCTGTTTGGAAGGTCAAGGGGAAAAAGCTCAGGAATTTATCCAGCTCCTGCTACAGAAACGGGTTCAGGTAACACCCGTTTTGAACAACATTGCCAGACAATTTCGCACCCGGGGAAAGACGGACGAGGCGTTGACGATTGTCAGGGCAGCGATCGCAAACCGTCTCGGCGATCAAGAAACCATGGGCCTCCATGACGCGCTGATTGGCAGCTAACGCAGCATGCTGCCGGTGGCCAGCGAGACGATGGGTTTGCTCCTGAGGCCTGCGGCGAGATTCAGATTGATGTCGATCAATATCTGGAGTCTTTCCGGCGCTGGATAAGCCATAACCTGGATGATTCGTCGATCGACAAAGACGCTCAGCGTAAGGATATCCTCTTTGAGCTTCTTGGGCAGGGGGTTGTCCTCGCTTATCAACTCCGACTGGAAAATACTCCAGACACGCTGGTTGATTCTTAGCGCCTCGGACAGGTTGTTATCACGGCTGGGATCGTCCCAGTTTTTCTGACAGTCTGAAAGTAGGTTCGCGCACCGCGTCAGCGCCGCGGCTTCGATTTCCCTGCCTGAAAGGGCGGAATTCTGCGATGTTCTGTATGCTTCAAGTTGCTGTGCGTACACGGCCAATAGCCTCCCGTTCGTAATCAATGACTTTCTTTGTCAGCTTGAGCGCCTGATAGTACCTGCCATCCAGTATATTCTGGCTGATTTCTTTCAGCATAGGCTTCACACTCGGAGCCGCCTCGACCACCTCTTTTACCAATTCCCAGTATGTTTTGTGATGCTCCGCAAGGTTCCGCTCATCGACATACATCAACTGTATCGAAAAATATATTTTCTTGCAGGGCGTATCGGCCGCTGCCAGACTCATAATGTCCCTCTCCCGCAGGATCGGGACATCGTTTTCGATGACAAACGTACTTTTCGCGTCGCCATTGGCGATGACGGCCTTGCCGATGATGAATTTTTCGTGCGGTTTAAGAGTTATTTTCAGCGCCATAGCCAGCTCGTGTTTCAGGATTGCGGTTATCGGTGATGTTGTAATTTCTGTGTCCGAACCGTGTCGGATGGGGAGGAATTCTTCCTCCCCATCCGACGTTGACATGAGCTTACTACTGGAACAATCTCAGAACCGACTGGGCCGCCTGCGCCGACATGCTCAGAGCCGTCGTGCTCAGCGTCTGCCGGGTCTGCAGCATCAGCATGTTGGCACCTTCCTCATTGGAGTCCGCCAGTGTCAGCTTATCGGCACCCGCG
This sequence comes from Deltaproteobacteria bacterium, assembly GCA_021372695.1. The sequence goes on along the minus strand of JAJFTY010000132.1, from coordinate 1,827 downwards.
GTCAGCGTGTTGATCATGTTCGTCGAGAAGTCCTGACGAACCGTGATGATACTGAGGTTACCGGCGAGAGCCGACGAATTCTGCCTCATGGTGTTCAAGGCTGCGTCGAGCTGCTCGATGGAGGCGTCGATACTGGCGGTGCCATCCGTCCATTTTGTTGCTCCGGCGTCTGCCGACGTGACGTTCAGGCCGTTCGCTCCCGTAGTCGCATCAAAGCCGGCCACGTTCAGCGTGGTGCCTTCGAACTTGACGGCCATCGATCTTAAACCTTCGGTGGCAGACAGGAGGTTTTTCCCCTTATAGCCCGAATCCTCGGCCAACTCGTCAATCTGGGTGCGCATGGTGTTGAACTGCGCCACGAGATCGGCCAGCTCTCCGGGAGCGGCCGCGATCACTTCCTGAGCGGCCGTACCGTCATTATCCGTTCCGACTGCAAAGGCGAAGTCGCCAGCGATGACGTCCGCTCCGGCGCCGGTGGCCGTGACGGTCTTTGTCAGTCTCAGGATGCCGTTGTTGACGGATGCTTCAAACGTATTGACTGCCCCGGTCCAATCCGCGGAGTTGATCGCAGCCGCAAGATTCGCCATGTCTGACGCATCGTTGCCGGTAGCGGTAAAGGTACGATCCCCGTCTACCTGAGCCCCGGCGGTTGCAGTAAAAACAACGCCGCCAATGGTAATCTCGTCGGCGTCCGGGAGGGCATCCACAGTCAACGAGGCTTCACCCGCACCTGCCGTACCCAGAGCAAAGTCGGCCCCGGCCACGCTCGTGGCCACGCCCGCGACGGTCTTCGATATGGTCAGTGCACCGTCGACCATCTCTGCGGTGAAGTCGCGACCGCCGGTATAGCCCGCGTAGGTCACGTTGTTGATCGCCTGCGCGAGAGAGGCCATGTCCACCGCATCATTCCCGCTCGCGATGAACTCGCCCTGGGTGGCGTCCGCGTTCGCAGTAACCGCTGTGAAAGTGACGCCGCCCAGAACAATCGTATCGGCCCCGACATTTTCAGCACCGGCAATGATCGCCGTTGCCGTCGCCCCGGCGCCCACATCCAGGGTGATATCGCCAACCACGACATCTACCGCGTTACCGCCCACCGTTTTGGAAAGAGACACGACACCGGCATCAGAGGTTGCGGTGAAATTGATGGCTCCGGCAAAGGCCACGTTGATCGCGTCCCGAAGAGCGCCAGCGTTCAACCCCATATCGTCTGTGATCTGGAATTCGCCTGCACCCGCCGCACCGAGCGTTGCGGTGAAAGTCACACCGTCGATCGTAACCGAATCACCTTCCGTGAATCCCGCAGCCAGAGTAATCGTACCGGTATCAGGAGCATCGGTGCCGGCATCGATCCCTGTTAAAGTAATGTGTCCGGTCTGAACGAGGCTCTGGGCTGGTGCAACGCCTTCCATTGTAACGGAACCGGTAGCAAATCCCGTACCTGCTTCCGCGCTCAGGGCCGACTGCGCGATACCTTTGGCCTGCTCGATCATCGCCGTGATCGCCTTGATACCTTTGTCGGCTGCGGTGATCGTCTGGACCGCCTGACCCATGGCATCTTTCAAGCTGTCAATCGTCGAGGCGCGAGACGTCAGCGACTGTGATGCAAAGAATGAAATCGGATTGTCGATGGCCGTATTAACTTTCTTGCCGGAGGACAGGCGGCTCTGGGTACGATCAAGAAGGTCCACGGTTCCCTGAAGGCTCAAAAGGTTCGCCCGCATGCCTGAGGTCAACGATACATCATTGATAGCCATAATTCTTCTCCTTTTCTAGGTTTGTTTCCGACAATTCTTGTCGGGGCTTTTGGTTCCTTTGTCTGTTCCA